>JAFZWN010000015.1 GCA_017617295.1 Clostridiales bacterium
TATTAGAAACAAACTACATATTAATGTAATATATTATAATATAAGACGTTAATACTTTGTTCATAAATAGCCGGTTTTCAGGCGTTTGGAGCGAGGATTTGTAATATTTGTAATGTAAATATGGACACAAAACGAACTTATAAGAAACTTTAATAAATCACCCAGTGTTCAAAAAGACTGAAAATACTAGAAAAATAAGGTAAACTGTGCATAAACCGACTAGTATGTTAGTTCACATTCTGTTAACAAATTTTTAAATTATTTGTTGCATTATGAAAATAGGTCTGTTATTATTCTACTGAATAATCATTTTTGCCAGGAGGGGAACTATGTTTGACAGGCTGAAAAAGAGAGTATCCGGAGCACTCGCAGTCTTTTTTGCCGTTGGTTTGCTGATGCCTAACCTTTCGGTAAATGCTTTGACTGAAGAACAGAAGGATCTTTCGAAGGTTCTGGACTTTGTACCGGCAACATCCACTTCACTTGGTACTGCAGGCGGATTCGGCGTCTTCAGTAATCATTTTACGAATTCCACTCATATGGAGGGTACGATCGCTACTGCTAATCTTACTCTTCACGGTAATGCATTCGGTGTTACTGATAAGGTAATGCATAATGCGCAGTCTACCAGCTATTACTACTATTTTGAAACTATTACCGGTCAGCCTGAGCACTTCCTTAACTTTGAGAAGGGCGGTACATCCGATTCCACATATGCTTCTGTAAGAGAAAATCCCTATGCAATGGTTTTCCCTTCCGATGTTACTTTCGATTACAGTGCAAATAACGGAAACGGTATTACTATCAGGGACGGTCAGGGATACGAGCTTGGTACGTTCAACAGCGTAACAGATGTTTCCCTTCCCGAGAGGATCATGACCATCGGTCAGCTGAATCCCAGCCAGGTCATCAATTTCGGTTCTGCTTTTGCAGCTCTTTCCGGTTATGCCAATAACTACATGAACTACAGCGATGCAACTCCCATAGTTCTTGCTGAGAATACTATTACTGAGATCAATGTTGATTCTACAGGCAACAGAGTTTATACGATCGATTACTCTGAACTTCAGAAGACAAATGCAATGCTCAACATCGTTTATGGTGAAGAAGACTCCATCATAATCAATGTTGTTAATATCCCCGGTGAGGCTTCGTTCCAGAACGGCGGTAATGCTATTACATTCAACGGCGGCAGACAGGACGATGCCAGAAACGGCGACGGTTCCATGAGCGTTCTCTGGAACTTCGGTTCTTTCGGCGGAAACATCTATGTTGGTGAGCAGATGACAAACGGCGTTATCCTTGCCCCCAATGCTAATGTACTGATCACTTCCACTCATGCAGGAAGTGTCATCGCTAACAGCGTTGATAATGTTTCCGGTGAGATCCACCACTCCAGCTTCAGACAGAGAGAGAATTTCCAGCCTACTCCTACGGCTACAGCTACTCCTACAGCAACAGCCACACCTACGGCTACAGCTACTCCTACAGCAACAGCCACACCTACGGCTACAGCTACTCCTACGGCAACAGCCACACCTACACCTGTTCCGCCCACGGCAACAGCAACACCTACACCCGTTCCGCCCACGGCAACAGCAACACCTACACCTGTTCCGCCTACGGCAACAGCAACACCTACACCCGTTCCGCCCACGGCAACGGCAACACCTACACCCGTTCCGCCCACGGCAACTGCACCACCTACACCTGTTCCGCCTACGGCAACGGCAACACCTACGCCTGTTCCGCCCACAGCAACGGCAACTCCTACGCCCGTTCCGCCTACGGCAACGGCAACACCTACACCTGTTCCGCCTACGGCAACAGCAACTCCTACGCCTACTCCCGCACTTGCTTCTGCTGACATCAGCAAGCAGAATCTGGGCGGTAATGAGATACCCGGTGCTACACTTATCATTACAGGTGCTGACACAAACGGAAATCTTGTTTCCTTCAGCGAGAGCGATGTAACAATGGGTGATAATGCAACATTCGTTTCTGACGGAGATTCCCTTGTATTCATATCCGGTACATCCGCTACTACTATCAGTAATCTTGTTGACGGTACATACAGACTTCACGAGGAGACAGCTCCTGCAGGCTACTATGTAGCTACCGATATAATCTTTACGATAGAGAACGGTATTGTAACAGGCAGCGCTGTAACAGCAGCTACAGCTTCTGAGAACGCTATCGTTACAATGCTCGACGAAGCGATCAGATACATCAAGAATCCCGAGCCTTCACTTGACATCTCCAAGGTCGATGTTGCAGGTGAGGAGCTTGCCGGAGCTACACTTATCCTTACCGGTATTGATACAGACGGTAATACCGTTATCTTCGATCAGGCTGAGTTCGTTCCCGCATCTGATGCCACATTCATCTCCGACGGAGAGTCACTCATTTTCGTATCGGGTTCTTCCGCTTCCACCGTAAATAAGATCCCTGACGGAACATATACTCTTCACGAGGAGACAGCTCCTACAGGTTATGTAGTTGCTACAGATATAGAGTTCACGGTTGTAAACGGAGTCGTTACAGGCAGTGCTATCACAGCCGCTACAACAGATTCCAATGCGATCTGCACGATGATCGACGAGGCCGCAGTTGTTAATCCTTCTGTTGATATCTCCAAGGTCAATGTTGCAGGCGAAGAGATCGCCGGTGCTACTCTTATCCTTACCGGTACTGATGATAACGGTGACGCTGTTGTCTTCAGCCAGGCTGAGTTCAATCCCGCACCTGATGCGGCATTCGTTTCCGACGGTGAGTCTCTGGTATTCGTATCCGGTACGTCTGTATCTACAGTAAGTAATCTTCCTGACGGTACATATACTCTTCATGAGGAAACTGCTCCTACAGGTTATGTGGTAGCTACAGATATCCAGTTCACGATCGAGAACGGCGTGGTTGCAGGAAGTGCCATCACAGCAGCCACAACAGATTCCAATGCGATCTGCACAATGCTCGATGAGGCTGAGATCCTTCCTCCCGCACTTGATATCTCCAAGGTCAATGTTGCAGGTGAAGAGATCGCAGGTGCCACACTTACACTTACCGGTGTTGATGCTGACGGTAACTCCGTTGTATTCAATGCTAATGACGTAGTCCTCGGTGATTCCGCAGAATTCGTTTCCGACGGAGATTCCCTGGTATTCGTTTCCGGTACGACAGCTACAACAGTTAACAATCTTCCCGATGCTACATACATCCTTCACGAGGTTACAGCTCCTACAGGATATGTAGTAGCAACTGATATCCAGTTCACGATCGAGAACGGTGTTGTTACGGGAAGTGCTATCACAGCTGCTACCGCTGAGGCTAATGCGATCTGCACGATGCTTGACGAGGCTGAGGTTATCAACCCCACCGAGACACCTACTCCTACACCTACCGAGGAGCCTTCTCCTTCTCCTACGCCCACACCTTCTGTCGGAAGAACAGTTACAAGTGTTGAGGTTGACGGTACAAGGATCGATCCCACCAAGTATGTTGTAGAAGAAGATAACTCCGTATCCGTATCCACAGATGCAACGAGAGTTCTCTCCGAGGGCCGCCACAGAGTCGTAGTCAACTACTCTGACGGAACAACAGATCAGACAACAGTCCAGATCACAGGCGATACTGTTACTGTTGTTGCTACGGGCGAAGTATTTAATCCTACGGATATTATCGTAGCATTCTCGCTCATCGCCGCAGCCGCTCTGATCCTTAAGCTCAGAAAGAAGGCTTTCGGCAACGTCTGATACGTAAAGGTTCATAAGTAAGATAAAGAGACTGTTCCGCGGATCGGGACAGTCTCTTTTTATGTATCCTGTTTATGGTGGAGGGGGATGGTGGAAGCTGATGTTTCAGGGCAAGAAAAAAGGCTCCGATCTCTCGAAGCCTTGGTGCGGACTACGGGACTTGAACCCGAACGCCCTCCGGGCACATGATCCTTAGTCATGCCTGTCTGCCAATTCCAGCAAGTCCGCATGCATTAAGCTTGATTATTATACTTATTACCTGTGGGAGTGTCAAGTCGAATTTTATTTTATCTTTCCTTATGATATAATCTCATGAATTGATGTATTCTTCAAAGGAGAATAATGGCTTATGAAAGAGATTATGCTTGGTAACGAGGCTGTTGCCAGAGGAGCATATGAGGCGGGAGTGAAGTTTGTTTCATCTTATCCCGGCACTCCCAGTACGGAGATCACAGAGACTATAGCAAAATATCCGGAAGTAGCCTGTGAGTGGGCACCTAACGAGAAGGTAGGAGCCGAGGCAGCGATCGGATGCAGTATCAGGGGCGGACGCGCTATGACATGTATGAAGCATGTCGGAATGAACGTATGCGCAGATCCTCTTTTTACCGTTTCATATTCAGGCGTTAATGCCGGACTTGTCTTCTGTGTGGCAGATGACCCGGGAATGCATTCGTCACAGAATGAGCAGGATTCCAGAAACTATGCGAGAGCATCCAAGGTCCCCATGTTCGAACCTTCCGACAGTGAAGAGTGTAAGGCATATACTAAGTACGCTTTCGAGTTCTCCGAGAAGTACGATACTCCTGTTATCATCAGACTTCACACCAGAGTATCTCACAGCAGGAGCATTGTTACGACTTCCGATCCCGAGCCTATTACTATAAAAGAGTATATAAAGGATTCGAGAAAATATGTCATGATGCCAGCAAATGCTATCGGCAAGCATGTTGTAGTAGAGGACCGTACCAGAAAGATCATCGATGACAGTGATTCCGATCTTAATGTCGGGCTCCATAAGATCGAGATGAACGATACCTCGCTCGGTATCATCACTGCCGGCGCTTCCTATCAGTATGTTAAGGATGCCCTCCCGAATGCCAGCGTTCTGAAGCTCGGTATGGTTTGGCCTATTCCCGAGAAGACCATTAAGGAATTTGCTTCGAAGGTCGACAGGCTTGTTATCGTAGAGGAGCTCGATCCTTTCCTGGAGACCGAGATAAAGGCACTGGGCGTAGCGTGTGAAGGCAAGTCTCTTTTCACGCTCCTGGGTGAATATTCCGCCAGACTTATCAGATCAGTGCTCTCGAACGAGGCTCTCCCTGAGTCTTCCATCGACACTTCAAAGCTTCCCACAGCTCCCGGAAGACCTCCGGTACTTTGCGCGGGCTGTCCTCATAAGGGCCTGTTCCTTGCTCTTCACAGATTGAACGTTAATGTAACGGGTGATATCGGCTGTTATACACTCGGCGCATTGCCGCCTATGCAGGCTGTTGATACCGTTATCTGTATGGGTGCATCCGTAGGTATGGCTCACGGGTTTGATAAGGCTACTGACGGTGAGGCTTCGAGAAATACCGTCGGCGTTATCGGTGATTCCACATTCCTTCACTCGGGTATCACGAACCTTATGAACGCCGTATATAACGGAAGCTCCATGACACTCATTATCCTTGATAATTCCATCACGGGAATGACGGGACACCAGCAGAATCCTTCAACAGGAAAGAATATCAGGCTTGAGGCCGCTCCCGCTGTTTCTCTTGAACTTCTTTGCGAGAGCGTCGGAGTTTCAAAGGAAGCGATCAGGGTAGTAGATCCCGTTGAGACCTACGAGTGTGAGAAGATCGTCAAGGAAGAACTTGCGCGCGACGCCGTCTCGGTCATCATCGCGAGAAGGCCCTGCGCTCTCATCCCTACGGGAAGAGCCGTTAAGGGGATCAATGTCGGGGTCGATTACGAGAAGTGCAAGAAGTGCGGCGCCTGCGGCAGGATAATGTGTCCCGCTCTTATCATGGGCAAGGACAGGATGCCGGTCGTTGATACCGAGACCTGCAATAATTGCGGTCTCTGCGTAAATGTATGTAAGTTCGGCGCACTTTCTAAGGGGGAGTAATAATATGAGTCTTGAAGCTTCTATAGTCCTTGCCGGAGTCGGCGGACAGGGAACACTTATCGCAGGTAAGCTTTTGGGTATCCTGGCCATGAAGATGGGCCTCGACGTAAAAGTATCCGAAGTACACGGAATGAGCCAGAGAGGCGGTTCCGTAATCACATATGTAAAGATCGCTCCTCAGGTGCATTCACCGATCATCGAAGAGGGAACGGCTGACTTTATCCTCTCTTTCGAGCAGGTCGAGGCAGTCAGATGGGCATCTCTTCTTAAGAAGGGCGGCGTCATGATCGTCAATTCCCAGCAGATCGAGTCGCTTCCCGTCCTGATGGGACAGACTGAGTATCCCGATAATGTTATAGATGCGCTGAAGGATGCGGCTGACCCCGAGGCTAAGATCGTCGAGATCGATGCTCTGTCACTGGCTCTTGAGACAGGTACGTCAAAGGCCGTCAACATCGTAATGCTCGGCGCACTTTCGAATTATCTCGGAGTGGATGAGGCGCTGTGGAAAGAATCCATCGAGGAGGCTTTCTCTGCCAAGCCCAAGACTATCCCCGGTAACCTGTCGGCTTTCGAAAAGGGCAGGAGCAACGGCTGATCCTAGGGCTCAACAGCAGATCATAACGTGACGGTCCTGCGTAAAGGACCGTCTTTTTTGTGAAGAGCTGTTATATACAGATTATTTACACTGTTGAACGTTTCTTTGGATTATAATCAGGATGATATGAAATAATGAGCGAGGGAATAACTATGGAAGATTTTGCACAGATCCTGAAACACTACAAGACCAAGACATGCATTCTTTCCGTTTCCAAAAATCCGGACGGCACATACGGTAATATACGTGTTGTAGAGGGCAATAAGGCTCACTATGAAGATATCGCCGGCATAACGGGTCATCCTTTTGAGCCCGGATGTCCTTATGAGATGTGTTTTCCGAAAGATATGAATTTCGAGGACTTCACGATCAGGTGCGCCATCGGCGGTCAGCCTATGCATACATATGTCAATCTGTATCAGATGGGATTGTGGCTCAATATGTTCATGATCCCCTTTGAGTCAGACGATGAGGATACGGGATACTGTATTTATTCTTATGACGTAGCTCCGCGTGCCGATGAGGAAAAGATGACCGATCTGTCTGTAGAGACTTATTCAAAAGTGTTGCAGACTTGCGTTAAGCTTCGGGGCACCGAAGAGTTTTCCAAAGTGATAAACGAAGTTGTGGATGACCTTCGGGTCATGTGCGAATCCGATCACTGCGCGATCATGATCTTTGATCACGAGAAGGAGCAGTGCAGTGCCCTTGCCGAATCGCTTAATGAGGGTTCGGAACTTGAGCCCCTGCAGAAATACCTTAACCGCGATTTTTATAAGATGGCGGAAAACTGGGAGAATACGCTTGCCGGCAGTACATGCGTGATAATCAAGAATGAGCAGGATATGGAAGAACTGAAAAGAAGGGATCCCGTGTGGCACGATGCTCTCAAGGGTGCAGGTATTAACTCGGTCGTGCTTTTCCCGTTAAAGCACGGTGAGGAGCTGCTGGGTTATATCTGGGCTCTCAATTTCAATTCCGACAATACCGTCAAGATCAAGGAGATGCTCGAGCTTACGACTTATTTCGTGGCTTCGGAGGTAGCCAATCATCTTCTTGTGAAGCGTATGGAGATCCTGAGTACGATCGATCTTCTTACGGGGACGATGAACCGCAATACCATGAACAACAGGATCGATGACATAATCTCAGGAAAGACCCGGCTCCGTGAGCCGTTTGCCGTTGTCTTTACAGACCTTAACGGCCTTAAGATGGTCAATGACACCCGGGGGCATAATAACGGTGACAACATGATAAAGGATGCAGCCAATATTATCAGCGATGTATTCCTCGACTCCGAGATCTACCGTGCAGGCGGTGATGAGTTTATGGTCATTGCCGAGAATATCACTCCCAAGGAACTGTCGCTCAAGATAACGGAACTTCAGTTCAGGTCTAGCAAGTCCGATAACGTAAGACTTGCCATAGGAGCGGTCAGCAGTGTCGATGAACCCGATATCATAAGCGCCATGCGCATCGCCGATCAGTTCATGTATGCCGACAAGGATAAGTATTATAAGGCACACCCGGAACTGAGGTACAGATAGGTCTGTTATCTTGTCCTCTCGTAGAAGAACATGAACTGCTGCATTATCCCTGCGGTATCAGGGTAGGGGCTGCAGTCAAAGGAGCCGCCGTAGTAGCGGTCCTGGATCCGCTGTATCCATACGTCGACAGGGAAGCGGCCTGTCCTGTGAAACGCGAAGAGCATCGCGCAGTTGGCAACCTTTGTCCCGACTCCGTACATTCCCGTAAGAAGGTCGAAAAGGCGGCCGTCATCGGCTTGTTCCAGCATTTCTTCCGTAAGCTTTCCGCTTTGAAAGTCTCGGCATGCGGCGATCACATAAGGGAGCCGGTATCCCAGACCGGCATCGTCCAGCTCACCGGCGTGCTCCAGTATCTGTGATGCCGTCGGGAAGGCGTAGTATTCACTTTCGGAAGGTTCGATAAAAGGCTCCGGAAGAGAAGGCGCTTTGATCGTATCTCCCGCGATCTTACAGATACGGTTGACACAGGTGGTGATCGACGGGATAGACCGCCTCTGGGATATGATATAGCTTATTACAGTCTCGAATATGTCCTGGCGGAGTATCCTGATGCCGCGTCCGTATTCGGCAGCCTCATGAAGGTAAGTATCTTCGGCGCATATTGACTTCTCTATAGCTTTATAATCGGTATCAAGATCGAAATAGTCCTTCCAGATCTCTTCGAATTCTTCGGGACTGCACGAGAAAGCAAACTTTCCGCCGCCAAGAGACGCGATCTGAAGATATCTTCTCTTAGCGACCAGCTCAGTGTGCGTACCATCAAGGGACCTGATCCTGAAGGCCTGACCGCTGAGGGCGATCTTTAGCGGGTCAAAATACCCGTCCTGCAAAGTTTTTACGGTCATCGTGACATTACCTCGGACAACAGTGTATAATCTTAAATCAGTATAATCATTTTCGGTGAGGTTTGCCATGAGGATAAGCGATATTTACAGGAATAAGAGCACTGTTCTCTCTTTCGAGATATTCCCGCCAAAACACGATGAGGAGCTGAAGAATATCGATGCAACGCTCGAGATCCTCTGTGATCTGAAGCCGGACTATATCTCCGTAACTTTCGGGGCGGGAGGATCGTCCAATAACAACAAGACCATAGCGATCGCCAGGAAGATAAAGGAACAGTATCATGTCGAGCCCGTTGTTCATCTGACTTGCCTTTCCTACGATAAGGACGAGATCGATGCTTTCTGCCGCGAGCTTACAGATAACGGGATCGAGAATATCCTCGCTTTGAGAGGCGACCGTAATCCCAATGCCGAGCCCAAAGGCGTATTTAATCATGCATCCGAGCTTATCTCATATGTCAAGCCCAGGACGGATTTCTGTATCGCAGGTGCATGTTATCCCGAGCTTCATCCCGAATCCCCCGACAAGATCTCCGAATTCCGCTGTCTGAGGGAGAAGGTCAGAGCCGGAGCAGAAGTGCTGCTGAGCCAGCTCTTCTTTGACAACGAGAACTTTTATCAGTTCGTCGAGGATGCCCGGATCGCCGGTATCGACGTTCCCATAACGCCCGGTATCATGCCCTGTCTGTCGGCTAATACCATAAAGAGGATGGTAACGACCTGCGGAGCCAAGCTTCCCCCGCGCTTCGAGAAGATCATAAACAGATACGAGGACAATAAAGAGGCTCTTTTTGACGCCGGTATGTACTATGCCATAAGCCAGATAATCGATCTACTGACGAGCGGCTGTGACGGTATTCATCTCTATACCATGAATAATCCCGCAGTAGCCCGAAAGATATGTGAAGGGATAAAGAATATTATTAAATAATTTTGTTTGATGTGTCTATAAATTGCTTTAAATTTGCCGTACTTCTTAATGTATAATTAATTAGAAATTCTATAGTGAGGTATAGATATGCGAAAAACCATCAAATCATTCAGCAAAGTATTGTCTGTTTTGTTGGCTGTTATCATGGTCGTCTCCATCTTCAGCATGGTCCCTGAAGTATACGGTGACGAGTTCAATGCGACAGTTGCCAACGTTACGTCAGTACTTAACGTGAGATCGGCTGCTACGACTACTTCTTCAGTCGTAACCCAGATCACCAACTCGACGAGAGTCAAGATCCTTGAAGAGGTTGATCACGCTGCAGGCGACACATCAGGATGCGCCAAGTGGTTTAAGATCGAAGTAAAAGTAAACAATAATACGGTGACAGGTTACGTTGCTTCGAGCTTTATAACCAGAGACGCGACACCTGCTCCGACAACGTCTCCGACGCCTACGACTTCGACGACCCCTACGACGAGTCCGACTCCGGCTCCTGCCGCTCCCACGGCAACGCCCCCGGCTCCCGCCACGACGACAACGGCTCCCATGAGGTCTTATACGGGAACATATGATTCTCTGATCAACGATTTCCCGGATGCTTATAAGACACGTCTTCAGCAGCTTCATGAGGCTCATCCCAACTGGGTATTCCATGCGGATTATACAGGCATTGACTGGACCACTATCCTCGATCTCGAGACACAGAAGGGTGTTTCACTTGTCGAGAATACTGCCGATGCTTCCTGGAGATCCCAGACATGGACCGAAGTAGCTGACTCCGGCAGATGGGTCAATGCTTCCCGAGCTATCGTAGCTTATTATCTGGATCCCAGAAACAGCCTTGACGAGGCTAACATCTTCCAGTTCATGGATCTCAACTATAATGACGGTTCGCTTTCGGAAGATACTGTTAACCGCGTTCTCAACGGCACATTCATGGCTTATCCCCAGACTGCGCTTTACAACAACGATACGACACGTTACACATATGCTCAGCTCTTTTCTCTGGGCGGTAACAATGCCGCGTCCGGCACCAACGGCATCAACCCTGTTTTTATCGCTGCTCATGCCAGGATGGAGTGCGGTTCCAGAGGAAGCGCTTCTTCGAACGGAGCTACGGGTTATTACAACTTCTACAATATCGGAGCTTATTCCGATGCGGTAAATGCCACACGTCACGGTCTCGCTCTTGCACAGTTCGGTCTTGACCAGGCCTTCAACGAAGCTTATGAGATCCAGTGGAACACACCCGGAAGATCCATTATCGGCGGTGCAAGATGGATCTATAATAACTACACAGCCAAGGGTCAGAGCACTCTCTACTATATGAGATTCAACACTGCTCCCAACCGTTCATATAATGTTGCAAAGCATCAGTATATGACGGCTATCGCTTCCTGCTCTTCTGAAGGAAAGCTCATCTATAATGCATATAAGGATGCTAACCTTCTTAACGGGAGGATAGACTTCTATATTCCCGTCTATACGGGAATGCCTGCAGAAGCTTCACCGCTTCCCACACCGAGCACTGTATTCGACGATTTTGTTGTATGGCTCTATAACAACCTGATGGGAAGAACTGCTTCCGCTGCTGAGGTATCCGATCATTCCACCCAGCTCATGAATGGCACAAAGGCTTGTGATCTTATCTACAATAACTTTGTCACATCCGCAGAGTTCAGGGCTAGGAATCTGAGTGACGCTGATTATGTAAGAGTACTGTTCACGACGCTGCTCAACAGGGCACCTACTGATGCCGAGATCAATAACTACACGGGTCTTGTTGCCCAGGGCTACACCAGAGCCGAGATCTATAAGCAGATCGTAAACAGTGACGAGTGTAAGACGTACCTGTCCAGGTTCAGTATCAATCTCGGAACGTTCACGAACCCTGACTTCGTAGACAATCACATGGATCTTCGTCCTTTCGTCAATAACCTCTACCGTGAGGTACTGGGCAGAGATCCCGATATCGAAGGACTCCGTAACTGGATCAACGTTCTCGCGAGCGGTCAGTCCTCCGGTCCTAACGTAACTGCTAACTTCTGTATGTCGGCGGAGATGAACAACCTGAACCTCGACAATACCGAGTTCGTAAGAAGACTCTACAGAGTATGTCTCGGAAGAGATGCAGACGAGGCCGGTCTCAACAGTTGGGTCAACCTTCTGAACCAGCACTACACACGTGAGTATGTCGTTGCCGGATTCGTTAACTCTCAGGAGTTCCTGGCTATCTGTAACAGATATCATATCGGTACCGGCGCATTCTCGCCTGCTTCCGAGAGAAGACTTACACCTGATGAGGCTAAGATCAGGGCATTCGTTACAAGACTTTACGATCTTGCTCTTAACAGAGCTCCCGACACGGATGGTCTGAATGCCTGGACGAATACGCTCATGAACGGCAACAACGGTTATGACGTAGCTCACGGCTTCATCTTCAGTAACGAGATGATCGGTCAGAACCTGAGTAACGAAGAGTTCCTGAACAGACTCTACCGTATCTTCCTCGATCGTGAGCCCGATACTGACGGATTTAACGCTTGGCTCGGCCAGCTGAACTCCGGTGTATCCAGACAGGAGATCTTCGAAGGATTCGTATACTCGCCTGAGTTCGCTCAGAAGTGTATCGATGCGGGATTCGCTCCCACGGCTGATTTCCACTTCTAAGGCTTAAGGTCCTTATAAAAGCACCAAAGACAGGAGTCTTCGATAAGAAGGCTCCTGTTTTGATGTACGGGCAGTGATCGCTTCGGATGATATAATGGGAAAAGAAAAACGCGGATAGAGGTATATATGGTTCATTTCGGTTTCTCTTATATTGGGCTTATCTGGCTTATCATGCTTTTCGTTCCGAATTCGTTCTGGACAAAGAACAAGCCTGCTGATTACGACAGATATGTAAAGAACGAGAATAAGGTGCTTCTGGCGCTCGAGAGGGTAGGCGAGGTGCTGACGACCGTATGCGCCGTGATCTTTTCTGACTTTAACCTCAGGAGGATCACGGTATGGTCACTGTGGCTCCTTGCTTCTTTTATCTTCATGATCCTTTATGAGCTTTACTGGATAGGATATTTTAAAAGTCCCAAGACCATGGCCGACATGTATCGTAGTTTCGCGGGATTTCCCGTGGCCGGAGCATCATTGCCGTGCCTGGCTTTTTTCTGCCTGGGAATCTACGGGTCCAATATCTTCCTTATAGTATCTTCACTTATCCTGTCGGTCGGCCATATCGGGATTCATCTTATGCACAGGGCAGAGGTTGTTCCGCCGAAGAAGAAAAAGGCGGTCGTAAGGATACTTAAGGTCCTGCTCCTTATTCCCGTGACTGCCGGGCTTGTTGTTACCGTCACTGCGATAGCAGGAAGGAACATCTACTGGTTTAAAAACTGTATTGATACATCTAAAGGCATAAACGAATGTATTTATGTTCCCATAGGCGGACAGGAACAGTATATACAGATCAGGGGAAGGGATACAGATAACCCTGTCATACTTTATATCCACGGCGGCCCGGGAGGCCCTGATTCGGCTGTGTCTCCGCTTTTTACCGACGGCCTTACAGATTCGTATACGGTAGTATGCTGGGATCAGAGAGGGTGTGGAAGGACGTATTTCAGGAACATGGATCTGGATCCGCAGAATCAGACCGTGAACTTCGAGACTGCCGTAAGCGATACGGATGATCTCGTGGAGTATATCTGTGACAGATTCGGTACTGACAGAGTGATCCTGATGGGGCATTCATACGGGACGATGGTCGGAACGCGGTATATCCTCGAACACAGTGAAAAGGTCAGCGCTTATATCGGCATCGGCCAGTTCGTAAACAGCGCAAGGTCCGATGAAGCTTCATATGAGGATGCGATGGCGATCGCAAGATCGAGGGGAGAGGATACAACGGAACTTCAGAATGCTTATGAAGCATATTGTCGAAGCGGAATGCTTAGCGATTATCTGGTTTTCCGATCACTCGCATACGATTACCATCCGGCGGCCAATACCGCCGATACCATCGGCTATGCCTTTTTCTGCCCCTATACCGGAGTCGACGATGTCAGGTGGATACTTTGTCAGATGGATACCGAACGTTTCACTGAGCTCGAACAGAGTCTTCTCATTACGACGAGTTCTTATGACGTATATGATCAAGGCCTGACTTACGATGTCCCGATGCTCATGATATTGGGCGAGTCGGATTATGTATGTAACTGTAGCCTGGCCGAGGGATTCTATAACGACCTGAACGCTCCCGTAAAAGATTGCGTGGTGATAAACGGCGGCGGGCACACCCCTCATTACGAGACGCCGGACCGGTTCGCACAGGCGGTATTAAGCTTTCTGGAAGAGATATAAGATCACGGTCTTTCGCTGTGCTTTCGACATTAAGAGACAAGTATACTAAATCTCTTTATAGAGGCATTTAGTATACTTTTCAAGGATGTTTTTTCTACTAAATGCTTTGTATTATCAATTTAGTAGAAGAAGCGGGATCATTTTGTAGACTAAATGAGATTTAAAACGAAAACAGTAGATAATACAGGCTGTATTTGTATACTGAATCCTGAAAATATGAAGTTTAGTAGAACTTCGTAAGATCAATGACCGGCTTAAATCTAACATACAGATCCGCATGCACTGTCAAGGCCGAAGACGCCCGCGCGGTGCCCGATGACCAGTCTTGACTGTATGGCTTGCCGGATCTGTTCACTGGTCATAAGCCGGTCATTGGCTGAGTATACGTAATTTGAAAAAGTGCTATAAGCGTATACAATTTCCTGCCTTTGAGTATACGTAAATCCTGAAAAAACAAAATACGTATACTTTGGGCGATCAGTTAAAGATATCGAAGTGATATGAAGCGGATCTGAGGATTATCCTGCCAAGTCCGAAAATCCAAAAGATCACTTGTTGAACTTAAAATAGTTGTTCAGCTGGCACTTAATGTTTCCGTTATAGAGCTTGGTCCTTTTGTCAGCCTTATGTCCGATCGCTCTCTCGAAAGTATCGTCGGGGGAGATGACCGACAATCTGATGCCCTTCTTGCAGGTACCGTCGCGAAGGAGCCAGGTGGAGGCTATCTCGCGGTAGATCTCATCAGCTTCCTCGGGGGTCATGAGACGTCCGCCGTAGGGAGGGTTCGTGAGTATAAGCTGCCTGTCGGTTCCCGTTATACAGGCAAGGGCCTGCGGAGTCCTGGTGAACGCATCGGCGACCGAGAAGTCGATCAGATCAGAGACTCCAGCGCGGGATGCATTCTCCCGTGCGTTTGCTACGGCTTTTGAATCTATGTCGGATCCGAAGAAATATTTCTTATCCGTTTTTGGGGATGCCTCGAGAGAGAGGGCCTCCTCACGTGCTTTGTCACGTGCATACGACCCGATATAGGGGAGATCCTCAAAAGAGAAGTGTCTGTCGCGTCCCGGAGCGATATTGAGGCTCATGCGGGCTGCCTCGATCAGGATGGTACCCGATCCGCAGAACGGATCCACGAGAGCTTCGTAACCGAAAGGCCTGAACCTGGAAAGAGATACCATGCCGTTGGCAAGCGTTTCCCTGATGGGAGCCTCGTGTGTCAGGGGACGGTATCCTCTCTTGTGTAGGCCGTCGCCAGAAGTATCTATGAGCATATGAACGGTGTTCTCTACTATAGAGAAGACTACCTTTACTTCGCCGATGTTACGGTTCTCGGAGATTATCCCGTCTTCTTTGAGTCCTCTGGCGGCACAAAGGGACCTGACTATGGCTTTCTTTGCCAGGCTCTGGCAGGCGCTGATCCCGTAAAGCTTTGATTTTCTGGATGAACCGTTAACGATAACGGCATAGTCTTTGGGAATATAATCGTTCCAGGGAAGTTCCCTGCATCCGTCAAAAAAACTCTCGAAAGTCTCTGCTTTGAAAGATCCGACCTCGAACAGTACTCTCTCTGCTCTTGCGGCCCACATATTGACGCGCGCGACGTCCATTTCCCAGTCATCATCGGGAACCGTCAGTTCAACGTTTCCGTCAGTAACTCTTATGTTCTCCTTTTGGTAACCTATATGCTCCATATCCTCTCTTGCCAAGGATTCGAGCCCGAATAATGTAGTCATTAAAATCTTCATAGAGAGATTATATCAGAAAACACTCTGTCAATACCTTTTTTTGAAAACTTAGTGTATTTCTCTCGCGGACACCCCCTTACCGGCAGGATATTTATATACCGCATAAATGCCACAATACAGGGCTTTGTAACTTTGGAAACACATCTGTAACTGTTTCGTAACATTTGTTCGAGTATTTTGAGAATCCAACAATTACAAGGGATAAAGGGATATCAAAAAAACAAAACACTGTTTTATGGTTATCGACAGACTTATGAACATTATGAACATTTTTGTAGATAAAAATCCTGCTTATGAACAGAATGTGTTTAAATTTTTTTGAAACATTCTCTGATATTGTTTCGTCTATTGACTAAGGGATATTTTTTCAGAAAAGGGGTTTATTCTTTTATGAAACGATCTTTATGTTCGTGTATTGTTTTTGCGCTTATTTTCGGAGTGTTTTCATCCTTTTTTTGCGGTTGCAGTAAGAAAAAGCTCGATCCGCTGACTGGTGAGGATCCCGGGCCGTGGTACGATTACAGTTCTTACGAGCTGGGAACTCAATATGACAGGACCGAGTACTCTTACCTGGGGCAGCAGCTTCTGGGGACATGTAAGGGAAAGGCCGTCGTGTGTGTAACATATCAGAGGCATATGCCTTCTGATTTTGATTATATCAACGACGATTATTCATTGTATCAGGGGGAGCTTTTTGATCTTTATGACCTGACGGGTCAGGTCGTCGATTCATATACTTTCGATGAGATCAGGGAGCGTTCAGGTATTCCCGATGATGAGTACTTCTATGGCGACTTCAATTCTCTGTTCATATCGGGTGAGTATGTATTTTTTAAGACTGTGGTATACGCCAACGGGAATGACGGCTGCAACTGCTACCGCATGGATCCCGATACGGGGATCGCGGAGAAGATCTACGGCTGTGATGATCCGGGCATGTTTGTTCCGGGCTGCGGAGTGGCAGACGGATATTTTTACCTGATGAAAGGAAATTATCAGGATTTTTCGCAGCTTTGTATCGATGTGGTCTCTCCTGAAGGAGAGGTGGGGACCATCGATGTCGGCGCTGCTTTTCCGAACAGGGAATGGAATTCATACAGCGGTATATATAATATCGGCAGCGGAAAGATACTGATCCCGTATATAGAAGACGGCAGCTCTACTACATATTTTTGTGCAGATCTTTCCGCGCTGACGATATCGATCTACGAAGAGGACCTTGACTGGTTTACAAAGTACACCGATATCTATTATCTTACGGAGGCCGAAGGCTTCGGTCCCTGCATAACGGACGATGAAGGCCTCAAGCGCATTGATTTTGACGGCAAGACTTCAGAATACGTCTTTAATTTCGACAGATGCAATGCTAATCAGGTAGAACTGACCTTCTCTAAGCTCTTTATGGCGGACGAGGATACGTATGTGTTCGGCAATTCCATATGGGTAAATAATTTATACGACAGTTATGACATCCCCGTGCTCATCGTTCTTCAGAAGAGCGACACGGATCCTACTGCGGGGCGTGACATGATACGCCTGGCTCCTCTTTACGGTATGCATTACGCCATGGCGGAGGCAGTTAGGATCTTCAATGAGACGAATACCGATTGCTATATCCTGGTGGACCGGAGCTACGCTTGCGATCGCTTTTACGGTGAGGACTCCCAAAATAATTATGTATACTACGGCGACTCCGCCGGCGATCCGTCCGAGGTCGCCATGACCAATAAGCTCATGATCGACCTGATGGCAGGGGACGGGCCCGACATCATAATGGGAGCAATGTCTTTCTCACAGTTCTGTAATCCCGATATCCTTGCTGATATGTCAGATCAATTGGGCGACGCAGAGGTATTCGGTAATGTCATCGATGCTTGCAGGACTGACGGAGCGCTCTATAACGTACCGTTGTCGTTCTCACTGTCCGGCATCTGTACGCGCAGGAGCAGCGTGCAGCCGGATCAGACAGGATTCACTTTCGATCAGTATGATGAATTCGTAAGGGGAGTATGTAACGGTAATAATCCCATAAAGAAAGAGAAGACGGATTTCTTCCTTCTGTGCCTGGGTCTCATGAGCAGCGAGTTCATAAACGAAAACGGCAGGATAGATTACGACTGTGATGCGTTCAGGCAGCTGGCCTGTTATGTGAACGATAACGTTACTTACAGGGAGCCGACCGAAGAGGAGATGGATGAAGATTATTGGAGACTGGAGACGATCGACGAGGATACGGCGGCGTTTTACGGTACATTCAGTAACTTGAGCGAATTCGTCGGCAGGTTCAATTTTGAAGCGACGGAGACGGCGATGCTCGGCGCCCCTGCTGTCACGCCGATAGGACCTTCGATCTCATATGCCGATTCAGTAGCGGTGACGGCCGGTGCGCGTCATCTTGATGAATGCGGTGAATTCGTAAGGCTCCTGCTGTCGGAAGATATCCAGGATCTGTATGTGAAGTTCAGCGCGACCACTCCCGTAAATGTCGATTCCTATGAGTCTTCCGCAAGCGCCATTATCGACGCATATAACCGTACCAGGGCGGACTGCGCTACAAGCTGGGTTACAGCACAGGATCTTTTGGACATGGGAATGGCCCTGCCGATCGAAAATGACGACATAATATACGATTACGAGGATTATATCCGGTCGGCCACGGCCATCTCACAGTCTGACCCGGCCATAGCGGCGATCGTCCGCGAGGAGATCCCTGCTTACTTCGAAGGACAGAAGACACTTGACGAGGTCATAGCGATAATATCCGATCGTGTTGATACCTACCAGAACGAGAACAGATGACCAATACCTCCTTTCACGGAAAGGGATAGATAAGGATGAGGACAGCCCGCCCATATCAGGTCGGGCTGTCCCGCTTCCTGTCAAAGAAAAATTATATTTCAGAAAGGTTACAAAAGGGGTATAATCCTATGAGAAATGAGATAAGGAGTAGCCCCATGAGTAATGTTATGCAGTTTGCAGCGGACGCCAAAGACGCATCGAGAAGACTTGCGGTCTTAAGTGCTTCCGTCAAGGATGAGGCACTGGAAAATATAGCTTTAAGGCTTACCGAGAATAAGGAGCGGATCTTTGAAGCCAACAGAAAGGACCTGCAGCAGGCGCAGATCGATAATCTCGAGAAGACTCTGTTCAAACGTCTTAAGTATGATGAGACCAAGCTTTCCGATTCCGTAGCCGGGATAAGGAGCCTCAGGTCTCTTTCAGATCCTCTGGGAAAGACTCTTATGCACACGACTTTGGATGACGGACTGGAACTCTATAGAGTAACTGTCCCCATAGGTGTCATAGGAGTCATTTTTGAGAGCAGGCCGGACGCTCTGGTCCAGATCGCATCCCTCTGCCTTAAGAGCGGCAATGCAGTTCTCTTAAAGGGCGGACGCGAAGCGATAAACACCAATAAGGTCCTTTCCGAGATCATCTATAATGCCGGTATCGAGAAGGGGCTTCCCGAGGGCTGGCTCAGTCTTTTGACATCCAGGGAAGACGTCGGGGCCATGCTCACGATGGATAAGTTTATCGACCTGATCATACCCAGAGGCAGCAATGCTTTCGTCCAGTACATCATGCAGAATACCAACATTACGGTTATGGGTCACGCGGACGGTGTATGTCATACCTATATCGATAAGGATGCGGATCCGGAGATGGCCGTAAAGGTCGCCATAGACGCCAAGACACAGTATGTATCCGTCTGTAACACCACAGAGACCATCCTGGTACATAAGGATCTGCTCGATTCCTTTGTTCCCGTCCTCATGGATGCGCTGAAGGAAAAGGGAGTTACAGTGTACGGCGACGATATCCTGAGCGACAAGTACGGTCTCGAGAAGGTGACCGAATGGCATCACGAGTATCTTGATTACAAGGTATCGATGAAGGTGGTAGCGGATGTTTATGAGGCGGTCGATCACATAAACAGATACGGTTCCGGTCATTCCGACTGCATCATCACGGGAAACAGGGAGACCGCGGAGATCTTTATGAACGGAGTTGATTCCGGATCTGTCATGTGGAACTGCTCCACGAGGTTTGCTGACGGCTTCAGATACGGATTCGGAGCTGAGGTCGGAGTATCGACATCTAAGCTTCACGCCAGAGGTCCCGTCGGTCTTGAAGGACTTGTCACTTATAAGTATAAGCTTATGGGTTCGGGCGACATCGTTGCCGATTATGCCGATAAAACAAAAACATTCAAACATATAAGGAGAGAAGTATGAGAGTAAGCATTGCATCAGATCACGCAGGTTACGATCTTCGTAAGATCGTCGCTACCCACCTTGAGGAACTCGGTTACGAGGTCATCGAGGGAGGAGCCGAGAGTGCTCTGACACCCTATAGCTATGTGGAAGCAGGCAAGAAGATCGCCGAGGACGTTCTGTCGGGCAGGGCTGACCGTGGAGTTGCCATCTGCGGTACCGGTATCGGTATCTCCGTTGTGGTTAACAAATACAAGGGGATCAGATGCGGACTCTGCACTAACGAGTATATGGCCAGGATGAGCCGTCAGCATAATGATGCCAATATTATCGCTTTCGGCGCGAGAGTTGTTGGTCAGGCCGTTGCACTTGCCATGGTGGATGCTTTCTTTACCGAGCCTTTTGCAGGTGAAAGGCATGCCGTAAGGGTAAATGACATAAAGACTTTGGAAGAAGAGAACTTCAAGTGATCAGTAAATAAACCTAAAGGGAGGAATATACATATGGATCAGAATGTATTCGTTTTCGATCATCCGCTCATCAGGCACAAGGTATCCCTGCTCCGTGACAAGAATACGGGTACCAAGGAATTCAGGGAACTCGTTTCGGAGATCGCCATGCTCATGGCTTATGAGGTCACCAGGGATCTTCCCATGAAGGAAGTCGAGATCGAGACTCCCGTAGCTCCCACGAAGACGGAAGTACTGGCGGGAAAGCAGATAGCCATAGTTCCGATCCTCCGTGCCGGTCTTGGTATGGTCGATGGTATGGTAAAGCTTATCCCCAACGTCCGCGTCGGTCATATCGGTCTTTACAGGGATCCCGTTACTGTCGAACCTGTTGAATATTACTGCAAGCTCCCTGAAGATATTACCGAGAGAGAGGTTATCCTCCTGGATCCCATGCTCGCGACGGGCGGTTCCGCTTCCGCAGCCATAGGTTTCCTGAAGAAGAGAGGCATCCAGAACATCAAGTTCATGTGCCTTATAGCTGCTCCGGAAGGTATCAGAAGGATCACGACAGATCATCCCGACGTTAAGATATTCTGTGCTGCCAAGGACGAGAAGCTCAATGATCACAGCTATATCGTTCCGGGTCTTGGTGATGCCGGAGACCGTCTTTTCGGTACTAACTGACCGCTTTTTGGACAAAATCAGCAATTTGTCTGATGCGGTTTACTTAAAAAAGCAATATAACTTTGTAGAAATATAAATCGAACGAGGTTTTTTATGGATTGGATCAAAGAAGTTCTGAGATCGTTTGTCGAACACTTCGTTGAAGAATGGAAGATCGGAGATATAGGAGAAGAGATCAACCACGGGATACTCCAGTGGAAGACGGACTTCTTCAATATCGGCAATATTCCGGTGGTCCTTACCGATGCGATAATCGTATCCTGGATCGCTATCGGTATCACCGTCCTGCTGTTTGCATGGATGTCTGCCAAGCCCAAGCTGATACCGGGCGCCAAGCAGACGTTCGTCGAGGCGGTAGTAGGTCTTATCATCTCCACGTCGATGTCTTTCGGCATGAACCGCAAGGAGGCCGAGCACATCGCTCCCATGATCGGCACCATAGGTCTGATCATCCTGGGCTGTAACGTCATCTCGGCGTTCAAGCTCTCTCCCCCCGCGAAGAACATTGCTTTCCCCGTTGCCATGGCGATAGTGGCGATAGTCTATGTCATCTATGTCTCGATAAGGTTTGTAGGCTTTAAGGGATTCTGGGTCTATATGACATCCCCTATGCCGGCACTACTGCCGTTCAAGGTACTCGACTTTATCGTCAAGCCGTTCTCGCTGGCACTCCGACTTTTCGGTAACGTATTCGGCGCGTTCGTCTTTATGGAATTCCTGTTCATCCTGTGTCCCGTTATCTTTCCGGGCGTATTCAGCCTCTGGTTCGATATAGCCGACGGCATGATACAGGCGGTCGTTTTCGCTTATCTTACGATGTCATATATCGGTGAGATCGTTGAGGTCGGACACGAATATCACGAACATCCCGAGAACTTCATAAAAGAGAAAAAACAGAAGAAAGTTAAAGCTCAGAAAGCACTGGAGGTATAACAAATGGAAAATCTGATCAGCTACATGCCTATGTTATTGGAGGCTTCTATAGATCCCAAGGCAATGGCGGCCTTAGGAGCCGGACTTGCCATAGGACTCGGCGCACTGGGCGTCGGACTCGGTATGGGTAATGCCGTAAGCCATGCTCTCGAGGCAGGTGCAAGACAGCCCGAGATCTTCGGTAAGATCCAGACACTCCTTCTTACCGCGATCGTTTTCCTTGAGTCGCTCTGTATCTACGCTCTCGTAGTGGCACTGCTCCTCATTTTCACAGTTAAGTAATTCATTAAAAAAGGAGAGCAAATTATGTATTTGTTTGATCCTGCCATGGCGCAGATGCTCATGGAAGAGACGGAAAGCGGTCTTTTCACTGCCGATCAGGTCGGCGGGTATCTTTGCACCGCGGTATTTGCCATTTTGAATGTGGCTGTAGCTTATTTCATAATCAAGAAGCTCATCTTCAAGCCGATCATGAACATCATGAAGAAACGTGAGGATGCCATCGGAGACTCTCTTAAGAGTGCCGAGGAGCTCAATGAGCAGGCAAAGAAGCACGAGGAAGAGAGCAGGAACAATATCGAGGAAGCCAGAGCCAAGGCTGCCGAGATCCTCGATCAGAGCAGGGAGAACGCCGAGAAGCAGGCCGGAGTCATCATCGGTACTGCCAATGACGAAGCCTCCGAGATCGTAGAGCATGCCAGAACGGATGCCAAGAGGATCAAGAAGGTCGCTCTTGAAGAGATGAAGGATGAGGTATCCGATCTTGCCGTTAAGGTCGCTTCCAGGGTGCTCGGCGATGTTGTTGCCGAAGAGAAACTGAAGGAGCTTGCCACGAAGCATGCTTCTGAAGTCCTTGACGAAGAGGTGAAGAAGCTTGGCTAAGAATATTCCACTCCCAAACGAGCCGATCCTGCTTCATATCACGCTCGCGGGTGATATTCCCGAGGAGAAGGTCGAGGGTATCGCGGCCAGTTTTGCCCAGCGTCACGGTATAGAAGATTACGAGACAGACTTTGAGGTCGATGAATCTCTGATAGGCGGTTTCGTCGTATACACGATGGGCTCGCGGTATGACTACAGCGTAAAAGGCCAGCTCGAGAGGATCGGTTCCTTTATCAAGCGCACCCGTCCCGTTGATTCCGATTATCTTAACGAGGACGAGAACGAGTTTGACAAAAAAGAAGTCTACGAGAACATCAGTGATGTTCTGAAGGCTTTCCCCGAGCCCCCTGCCGTAAGTATCGACGCCGCGGAATTAAGCGGTCTTGACGAAGACCAGTTAAAGGAAAGGGTACTGAAGGCTTTTGAGTCTTCAGACAACATAGAGGAAGTAGGTATCGTCCAGAGCGTAAACGACGGCGTCGCGAACGTGTCGGGCCTTGAGCACTGCCTTCTGAACGAACTCGTTAAGTTCCCCGGAGGCGCGAGCGGCATCGCCATGAACCTTGAGAGAAACGGTGTCGGCGTCGTACTGCTGTCAGGAGCCGATGATGTCGTTGAAGGCCTGGTCTGCAACAGGACGCATACGACTGTTTCCGTTCCCGTAGGTATGGGACTTCTCGGAAGGATCGTTGACCCTCTCGGCAAGCCCATTGACGGCAAGGGCATAATCAGATATTCCGAGACCCGTCCGATCGAATCTCCGGCCCCCGGCATCGTAGACAGGGCTCCCGTCAGTAAGCCCCTTCATACCGGCATTACTGCCATCGATGCCCTTACTCCAATAGGAAGAGGCCAGAGAGAGCTCATCATCGGTGACCGTCAGACGGGAAAGACGGCTATTGCCATCGATACCATAATCAATCAGAGAGACAAGGATACGATCTGCGTCTATGTAGCCATAGGTCAGAAGATGAGTACCATAGTCTCGACTGTCAATACGCTCGAAAAGTACGGAGCCATGGACTATACGGTAGTAGTGGCTGCAGGTGCTTCCGATTCGGCGTCTTTCCAGTATATCGCCCCGTTCTCGGGATGCGCGATCGCCGAGAAGTTCATGTACGACGACCATAAGGATGTCCTTATCGTCTACGATGACCTTTCCAAGCATGCCCAGGCATACAGGGCCATATCGCTGCTGCTTCGAAGACCTCCGGGACGTGAGGCATATCCCGGTGACGTATTCTATCTGCACAGCAGGCTTCTCGAAAGAGCGGCCAAGTTAAGCGATGAGAAGGGCGGCGGTTCGATAACCGCTCTCCCCATCATCGAGACGCTCGGTGACGATATCTCCGCATATATCCCGACGAACGTTATCTCCATAACGGACGGTCAGATATACCTTTCGCCCGAGCTCTTCTTCTCGGGTCAGCGTCCCGCCATCAATGCCGGTCTGTCGGTATCGCGTGTCGGCGGCGCTGCTCAGACAAAGGCCACCAAGAAGGTCGCCGGACCTCTCCGTATCTCGCTTGCCCAGGCCAGGGAGATGGCCTCTTTTGCCCAGTTCGGATCCGATCTTGACGATAATACGCAGCTTCAGCTCAAGCGCGGCATCGTGCTGAACGAAGTGCTTAAGCAGGAGCAGTATAAGCCCTGGTCTATGGAGGATCAGGTCGCTATCCTTTACATGGCCACGTCCGATCACATGAACTTCCTTGCCAGGGAAGACATAAAGGAATACTACGAGGGATTCATAGATCATATCTATATCTATGCTCCCGAGATCATGGAAAAGCTGGCCGAGGAAAAGGTCTTCTCGGAGGAGATCGAGGAAAAGCTCAAGGAGCAGCTGGCAGAATATAAGGAACTCTACGTCGCAGAGCACAGCGAATACCGCGACGACGACTGATAACATATGGAAAACCTGAATGCGATCAAGAAAAGGATAAAGAGCGTCACGGACATAAGTCAGATGACGAATGCCATGCAGCTGGTAAGTTCGGCGAAGATGCGCCGCTCGCTTGCTCTGCACGATTCCGTGCACCCGTTCTTCCTCCTTTGCGCAGAGAGCATGCAGGAGATCCGTAACCACGCGGAAAACATAGAGAACCCGTTCTTCGTGCTCGAGCAGAAGAAGACCGGCGAGACCTGGAAGATCGCATACTTTGTATTAAGCGGCGACCAGGGTCTCGCGGGCGCATATAACAACAACATGGTAAAGATCACCGAGGAGCATGTGCAGAATAAGATCCTCGACAACACCAGAAAGGGCATCCAGACCGACTATAAGCTCTTTGTCTTCGGAAAGCTCGCCAGGGAAAAGCTCATCAGGAACGGTTATAATGTCGACCGTGATTTCTCTTTCCCGATCTCCGAGCCCGATTTCTACCAGGCAAGGAACGTGGCCTCGATAATAAGGCAGAAGTTCCTGATGCAGGAGTTCGACCTGGTGTATCTGATCTATACGAAGATGAAGTCGGCTACCGTGATGGTGCCGGCCGTCGTCCGTCTCGCGCCCGTGGACATGAAGTCGATCGCATCCGTCCTGCCCGACAACATGACAGATGCCGGTATGGCAGTCAGTAACGGTACCGAGCTCGAATATTCGCCCAATCCCCAGGAGGTTTTCGACTTCCTGATCGATACATATCTGAATGCCATGGTATACGGAGCCATGGTAGACGCATATGCTTCCGAGCAGACCGCAAGGCTCACGGCTATGGACAACGCCACGAGCAATGCAGAGGATATGCTCAAGAAACTGCAGCTCATCAGTAACCGCGCCCGTCAGGCGAAGATCACCAATGAGCTGACCGAAATAATCAACGGAGCCGAACAGGTGGATAACCTGTAAAGGCTGAAGGAGAAAAGTATGGCACAAGGTAAGGTCGTTCAGATCATAGGACCTGTTATAGATTGCGAATTCCCTCTTGGGCAGGTGCCCAAGATCAACGACGCCATAAGGATCTTGTCCGAAAGCGGCGAACCCTCAGATAATGATGTCTATGCTGAGGTGCTTCAGCAGAGGGGCAAGGGTATCGTAAGATGCGTATCCTTTAATGCCACCGAGGGCCTTAGAAGAGGCCTTATCGCAGAGTCACAGGGATCGTCACTGAAGGTTCCCGTAGGCGAGAACATCACCGGAAGGCTGTTTAATGTCCTCGGCCGCCCGATAGATAATCTGGGCCCCGTCGAATCCGAAGCCATGTGGCCGATCCACAGAAAGGCTCCTTCATATGTGGACCAGTATCCGTCATCACAGATGCTCGAGACAGGCATCAAGGTAATCGACCTGCTCGTACCTTTCAGCCGAGGAGGTAAGATCGGTCTATTCGGAGGAGCCGGCGTAGGAAAGACAGTCCTTATCCTCGAGCTCATCCGTAACATCGCATCCGAACACGGCGGCTATTCCGTATTCACGGGTGTTGGAGAGAGAAGCCGTGAGGGTAACGACCTGTGGGGCGAGATGAAGGCCTCGGGCGTTCTCGATAAGACAGTCCTCGTCTTCGGTCAGATGAACGAGACATCCGGTGCCCGTATGAGAGTGCCGCTCACCGGTCTTACGATGGCCGAATATTTAAGAGACGAAAAGAACAAGGACGTGCTCCTGTTCGTCGATAATATCTACCGTTTTGTTCAGGCAGGTTCGGAGGTGTCGGCTCTCCTCGGAAGGATCCCTTCCGCCGTAGGATACCAGCCCACTCTTGCCAATGAGGTCGGTGAGCTTCAGGAGAGGATCACATCCACCCGTAAGGGAGCCATCACGTCGATCCAGGCCGTCTATGTTCCTGCAGACGATATCACTGACCCCGCGCCCGCGACTACTTTCGCGCACCTCGATGCCAACATCGTCCTGTCGCGTTCGGTCGTTGAGCTCGGTATCTATCCTGCTGTCGATCCGCTCGAGTCATCATCAAGGATCCTCACGGAAGACGTTGTGGGCAAGGAGCATTACCATGTGGCACGTGTCGTTCAGGAGACGCTTCAAAGATACAAGGAGCTTCAGGACATCATCGCGATCCTCGGTATGGAGGAACTGTCCGAAGCCGACAAGGTCACGGTATCCCGTGCGCGTAAGATCCAGCGCTACCTGTCGCAGCCTTTCTTCGTAACAGCCGATTCCACGGGCTTCGCACCCCGCTATGTCCCTGTCGAGAAGACGGTCAAGGCATTCGGAGAACTTATCTCAGGCTCACTTGATCACATCCCCGAGCAGCACTTCTTCATGAAGGGCGATCTTGACGACGTTATCAAATCCTATAAGGAAGAAGTTTGACCTTAAATGGCTGACGAGAAGAAGATCAACAAGTTCAAGCTCATAGTCATTACCCCTTATATGAATTTTTATGAGGGTAGGGTGACTTCTGTCGTTTTGCCTTCTGTTGACGGAAGTGTCGGCGTGATGGCGGGACATACGCCTCTTGTCGTAGCGCTTAAGCCCGGTATAGTGGATATCAGGACCGAGAAGGAGGAACTTCATTTTTCCGTATCCGAAGGATATTCGGAGATCGGTCAGAATATGGTCCTTATAGTCTGTAACGCTGCAGAATGGCCGTCGGAATTAAAGGTCAGCAGGGTGTTCAAAACCTACGCCGACACTATGAAGCTCAAGGAAGAGATATTAAAACAGGAGGACAACTATGCCCGTAAGGAAGTCCTCAAGGATATCGAACAGGATCTCAACAGAGCAAGGGCAAGAAAGCATCTCCTGGAGCTGTACGGCAGTGAGAGACAGCACCTGAGGCTTGCTGAACTGACCGAAAAGAACGGTCCTATCAAGTAACCTTTCAGGACATCTCGACGCTTATCTTAAAGTCGCAGTCTCCGAGCCTTAATATCTGACCATCCTTGATCTCTCTTTCCTCGTCTTTATGAAGAAGCCTGTTATCTGTATATGTCTGCCCGGTCATTGATATATCCTTGACGTAATATGAGTTATCCTTCAGAAATATCTTGACATGTATGGGACAGATCGAAGGCATCTCAAAGCAGATATCCGACAGGAACATATCCGATCCCACGATGGCTTCGGTCAGATAGACTGCGCGGCTCTCATATTCTCCTTCGATATCGTTTACCGACCTTAAAATGAGACATGAGCGCTCCTTTTTCCTTTCCTCAAAGAATATCCTGCTCCTGTCATCTCTGGAAGTGGTCTTATCCGAAGTATCCCGTTTTGAAAAGAGCATATAAAGGAAGAAAGCTGATGCCGTTACAAATACAGGTATAAGGAACAAAAGACCTGAGAGATAAGAAACAGCTGCTCCGAAAGAAAGCAGTGATGCTATGTAGAGATATTTGTTGACGGACGGTTTATCTGTTTTTTGCGCATCTTTCAAAGCAGCCGCTGTCTTGTTCAGTAAAGCCTTATCGTTTTCTCTTGCCGCGTAGACAATGTCGGTGATCTCGTCAGTCGTAAGAAGGGCGGTAAAAAAATCTCCCCTTAAGATACTCTCGACCTTTTCTTCGGTTTTATCATTTCTGTGTCCCCCGGGGTCTGTAGGGATAAAGAGCACCCGGAAACTGCTCATATCGTCCGATAAAAAGATATATCTGTCATCGCAGAGGATATTTCCGGGAGGAAGAAGATGATCGTCCAACTCGGAAATAAATGAAAGAAGATCCGAGAAAAGCCGCCGCAGGAGCGCCCTGTTCTTTGAAACGAACGTACCGGGCAGATCCGTTACGGGGCTCATTCCCGTTATGTCGTAGCCAAGCTCCCCGTAGTCCTTATCGGGATACACATATACCGGAAGAAGATTTATGGGTCTCTCCCGTTCTATCACTTCCAGGGCATAATCATACAATGTATCCTCGAAGGAAAGCTTTTGGGCGAGGAACTGACCGCAGGGTCCTTTTCTTACGACCATAAGATGTTACCTTTCAGTAATTAATTGAATGCCTGTGTTACGCGCCCGTCGTCAAAGACGTAGTTCATGACCTTGCCTGCATATTCCGACAATCCCTGGCGGAATACCAGCGCCAGAGCTACAAGGACGGCGATTATGATAACCACTTCGACTGTTCCCATACCTTTACGGTTGGCTCTCTTAAGTTTTTTCACAGTTTTTCCTCCTTTCTCAAAAGTCTATATGCCCATGGATATGATCGCGGGTGTCGTTGCCACAAGAAGGACGCAGATAAAATCCAGTGTCATGGGGAGAAGGAGTCCCAGCGACTGCCTTTCCTGTTTCTTGCGTGCCGCATTTCTGCAAAGGTTCCAGCAGGATGAACTCTGTAATGAGAGCATGCTCAGGACTTCCGCCGTACCGAGCCTGCCGTATCTGGCGATAAGCAGGAGCGCCGCCTGGGCTTCGGGTATCTTGATCCGCAGTGAGAAACGTTCTACCGCATCGGAGGCAGGGATACCGCTCAGTATCATGGCTCGAAGTCCCGAGAGTTCTCCGGACAGAGCACCTTTTCGATCGAATGCATCGCCGCAGACTTCTAAAGTTTTCGGCAATTGAAGTCCTGCCTGAAGAAGCGTTGATGTCAGGCAGAAAAAGAGAGGGATATCCTGCATGATATCTTCTTTCTTGAGATCCGCTTTTCTTCTAAGGTCGTATCCTCCAAGAAGAAACGAAACCGGAAGAGCAGCAAGACAGAGCACTAACGGTCTTCCGATCAGAAACAGGATCAGCCCCGAAAGGATCATAAGAATGACAGCTCTCCTGCTCTGTCTGACGATATATTCCCGGTATGCGTTATACGGATCCATGACAAGTTCGCTCAGTACCCCGTGCCTGCTTGATAAAACGGCAGACGGGAGTCTTGCCGATATCATATCGGCGAACTTCGATTCGAGGCTCCCTTCTCTTATCTTCATCCTCTTTATGTCCGAGAAGCCCTTTGAGGTGTCATTATTGCTTATGAACCTGAGGAGAAGGGAAGAAGCGAGTATGGCAGTCGCGAATGCCGTCATCATTATGGCGGAACCGGCAGCCGACGTTTTTGTGTTATCAAGGTAGCCGTTGCCCATCCCGTTCAGTGCACAGGTGATCGCAAAAGGCATTATGCACAGCATAAGTGCTTCCGCATTCTTTCCGGCATTGGCTGCCCTTATATCATCACGGACGGCATTCATATCAGACAGCATCTGGCAGCTGCTCCTAAGGATAGCCAGGCTCGATGATCCGATCTTTGAAGATATAGCCAGAGCATGGAACACGGGTACTGTCTCGGGAAAATCTATACTCTGTGCGAATCTGTCAAGGGAAGTCGCGAGATCGGTATGGACATGGATATTGTTCTCGAGTTCGGTCAGAGGTCTTACCAGCACGCATTTCTTCCCGAAAGTCTTCTCGATGACCGGACGTGCCAGTGTAAGAGCCTTTTCGATCGAATAGCCGCTGCTTATACTTGTAGTAAGAACCTGAAGGAGCACCGTAAGCTGTGTCCTGATATGTGTCCTTGAATGAAGATATATGGCTTTGACCGTTTCTTTCCAGGGGAAAGGCGCGAGGATAAGGGCAAGTATCAACCGAAGCGGAATATCATATACAAAAAGCGAAGATCCCAGATATAGTGCAGCCATGTAAAGGGGAAGTATCCACAGATATACGAGCAGCTGCTTTTTATACCGGCAGTTCGCAGATCTGATCGAGCCTTTCTTTATTGGAGACAAGTTCAAGATCGCCACCTCCTCCCGATACAAACAGAGGCTCAGTGTCAAAAGAGCCGCTTTGGGCCGATCTGATATAAGATATCTCGTCTATATATCTCCTGCCGTCACGGTTACGAGTTATATGGATCATAAGGTCTATTCCCATGGACAGCTGCTGGACTATGGCGTTAAAAGGCAGGGAAGACCCGGCCATTATAAGTCCCGTTAATCTCTCAAGCATCTCGATGCAGGAGTTGGCGTGTCCGGTCGACATGGATCCTCTGTGGCCGCTGTTAAGAGCATGCATGAGTTCAGCACTCTCGGTGCCTCTGACTTCTCCGACGATGATCCTGTCGGGACGCATTCGTAAGGCGGCCCTGATCATCATGCCGATATTCACCTCGCCGCTTCCGTCGGGACCCGGGAGCCTTGCCTCGAGCCTGACCAGATTCTCTATCCCCTGAAGGTTAAGCTCGGCTGAATCCTCTATGGTAACTACTCTCTCGTCACACGGAATAAATGACGAGAGCACATTGAGAAACGTTGTCTTTCCGCTCCCGGTGCCACCGCACAGAAAGATCGTCTTCTTGTTCTCGACACAAACTTTCAGAAACCTCGCGGCGGTCTCGCTAATAAATCCCTGTCTTATCAGGGTGAGGATATCCTGCTTGATGCCGGTAAACTTACGGATCGTGACTATGGGACCGTCAGGAGCTACGGGAGATATGACCGCGTTGGCTCTCGATCCGTCAGGCAGCCTCAGGTCGGCTATGGGATTGGCCTCGTTGAGCGGACGGTTACGGTTGGCGAAGAACCCGGATATAACTGTCTGAAGCGTAGACGCATCCTTGAATGTTATATCGGATCTGTAAAGCTTTCCTTCCTTTTCATAGAAGACCTTTTTGGGACCGTTTACCATTATCTCCGTAACTCTCGGATCTTCCATCAGTGGTTCTATAACGTCCAGGCGTCTTAAACTGTTGAAGATCTCGAGAGCCAGTCCTCTTTTGCGCTCCAGCGGGAGGGCCGCCGTCTGACGGTCGTCGCTTATTACTTCTGATATTATCTGCTTAAGTCTGTCATCGGAAGGCTCACTCTCATTCCGGAGCGCTGAGAGGACATAAAAGGTCAGCTGTTCCTTTATGTTTTCACGTGATATATCACTCATTTACGACCCTCCTCAGATCCTGTGCATAATGGATCGTGATATTGCCGTGTCCGGCAGCCCTCTTTAAAGTGTCGACGGCTTCATCCATTCCTTTTGCATTCATCCTGGAAGGCAGAAGGATGTGGATATTGGGACAGATCGCGCATATCCGGCACATATCGGCTGTCCTGAAGCCTTCCGCCACCGCCAGGATAAAGTGCGGCGAAGAAGGCATGGAAGCCAGAGACTTCAGGTCGGAAAGGAGCTTAAGTACGCATTCGATCCCGAGATCGAACACGTCATCCTGGTATTCGGGAAGTCCCGCGGTAAGATAACCGCCGGAACCGGGATTCAGATATCCGAGAACTTTCCCCGGGGTGAATCCGGGCTCGACACATGCTTTCAGCAGATCGGTCAGCGCTCCTCTTAACCGGTCGTCTCCGGCCATTCTCATGGAGGACATAAGATCGATCCTGACAGGGATATCGCTTTGATCCTTAAGATCCGCAAAGTAGGAATCTATAAATGATTCTCTTTCCTCTATGTAGGAAAAAGGGAAGAGCAGATGAAAGGAGGAGTCAGCCCGCTCTGAAGCGTCCTTGGGCCTTAGGGAAGAAAGGACGGTGAGAAGACGTCTCATGTCAACCCAAGCTCCGTTCCGGAGCGGGACAGCGCCCGCGGGGAACAGCTGTCCGTCAAACTGAGTATTGTCGTAGACGTATCTGGTCCCGTCATCGTGATCAGGAAGATCAGGGATCCCGTTACAGTCTCCGATCTTTATAAAGGCATCGGGGAAATTGATTTTTAGCTGATCCGCCAGGAGACGGAGCAGGATCCTGTCTTTCTCATATATCCTGATCGTGTATGCCATGCGGTTTCCTCCTTTTCAAAAGGTGTGTGCGTTAGAAGCAGAATAGCAAGTTCAGAAATGAAATTGGGACAAAAATAATCGACAAACGGATACATTTGCCGACAAGAAAAAATAAAAAGTCAATAACAGCAGTATCTTGAGGGTTTTGATAAAGTAAATTTAAAATGAGAAAGATAAACTTTCGGTGATAAAAATCTTTGTTTTTTGAACGTTGACCTGATGTTGTCCAAATGCTATACTGATTCTTGCTTAAGAATTTTACAGTTCACTACTTATCAAGAGAGGCAGAGGGAACCGGCCCAGTGAAGCCCGGCAACCGCGGAAAGCAGCGGTGCCAAGTCCGGCGGGGAGACCCGGAAGATGAGAGGCGTGTAATATATTTTTACCTTCCTCTCGGGAAGGTATTTTTTATTTTCGCCACTTTGTTTTTATCAAAGTACTGGACGGAAAGGAAAACACATGAGAGAGAGAAAAGGAAAGTGGCTCTTTACTTCGGAGTCAGTAACTGAGGGGCATCCCGATAAGGTCTGTGACCAGATATCGGACAGCATCCTCGATGCCATTATCGAGCAGGATCCCAAGGCCAGAGTTGCCTGCGAGACCTGTGCCACGACGGGCATGGTACTCGTTATGGGTGAGATATCGACATCGGCTTATGTTGATATTCCCAGTATCGTAAGAGACCGTATAAAGGAGATCGGTTATGACGGATCTGATGCGGGATTCGACTATAAGACGTGCGCCGTTCTTACATCCATCGATGAGCAGTCTCCTGATATCGCACAGGGCGTTGATGAGGCTTTAGAGTCCAGAGGAGAGGATGTATTCGATATCGGTGCCGGAGATCAGGGCATGATGTTCGGTTATGCAAACGATGATACGGAGGAGTTTATGCCGCTTCCCATATCGCTTGCCCATAAGCTTTCGAAGAAACTTACTGACGTTCGTAAGGCGGATCCGGATTCTTTCCTCCGTCCCGACGGAAAGAGCCAGGTTACCGTGGAGTATTATGATAATAAGCCCGTAAGGATCGATACTGTTGTTATCTCCACACAGCACAAGGCAACGGTATCACAGGAGGAACTGGCAGAGTTTATTAAGAAGAATGTCATTGCTCCCGTGGTCCCTTCCGATCTGATCGACGATAAGACAAAGATATTCATCAATCCCACAGGCAGGTTCGTTATCGGCGGACCTCAGGGCGACTCCGGACTTACGGGAAGGAAGATCATCGTTGATACATACGGCGGATTCGGACGTCACGGCGGCGGAGCATTCTCCGGCAAGGATCCGACGAAGGTTGACAGATCTGCTGCATATGCCGCGAGATATATCGCAAAGAATATCGTTGCTTCCGGTGTTGCTTCAGAGTGTGAGGTCCAGCTTGCCTATGCCATCGGCGTAGCCAGACCGGTTTCCGTAATGGTCGATACTTTCGGAACAGGCAGGATCGATGATACATTTATCGAGAAGATCGTAACGGATAACTTCGATCTCCGTCCCGCCGCGATAATCGAGAAGCTCGGTCTCAGAAGACCCCTGTATGCGAAGACTGCCGCATACGGTCATTTCGGAAGAAATGACGGGGAATTCCCCTGGGAGAATACGGATATGGCCGATCTGATCAGGACGCAAGCGGGTATCTGATGGATCCTCTCTCCCTGAGTAAAGAAGATATAGGAAAAAAACTTGAAGACACAGCTGTTGTTGCCGTAAAGAAGATATACGGCAACAACGGTTTTGTCATTTTTGCATGCAAAGACGGATTTACCGTAAAGGGGAATCTTGCCGGAGAGCTCATAGAGGGAGCGGATTATATCGTTAGCGGAACAGTCGGCGAATACGGAGGACGGCTTCAGGTAATAGCCGACAGCATTACCCTTCAAAAAAGCGAAGACAACGAGGAGAAGATCATCGCGTCTTTTCTGGAGGACGAGATCGACGGCATTGGCTCGAAGTCCGCTTCCGCACTGGCTTCAAGATATAAGAGGGAAGTGCTGGAAGTCCTTTCGGGGGAACCTCATCAGATCGCAAAAGAGATCCCCGGGATCTCGCTTCGTAAGGCAAAGCAGATCTCTCCGGAGATCGAGGCAAGAAAGAAGGATCTGGATCTTATGCTGGAGCTCCGTTTCCTGGGGCTTTCCAAGAATCAGTCGGATGTGGTACTTTTCGAACTCGGAAATGAGTGTGTGAACGATATCAGGCGTAATCCCTATGTCCTTATGAGGATAAAGGGAATAGGCTTTGATGCTTGCGACAAAGCGGCGAGGACTCTCGAGCACGACCTCTCGTCGATCCCGAGGGTTGCCGCTGCTCTGGAATCCGTTTTGTCTGATCTTCATTCTCGTAACGGCAACACCTGGTTCCCGCCTCATATCGTGAAGAACGAGACCATGGCGCTCATTAAGAATTCGAGTGATGGCGTGTTGCCGTATACCGAAGGGACCGAACCCTTCGAGCAGGGGGTGGAATATGCCGTCGCTTCTCATACCGTGGCTGTATATAAGTTTAAGGATGACAAGTGCATGGCATGTGCGGTCGACGATCCTGATGCGAGGATAGCGCTTCACGGCTATCTCAAAAACGAGACCGGCATAAAGCGGGAGATCGAGAGCTTTATCATGGCGCGGAAAAAAGACGTCAATAGAGAACATGTCATGCGGACTGTCAATGAGCTGGCTTCCGAATATGATATGGAGCTCGATGATCTTCAGAAAGAGGCTCTCTTCCTGTGTATGACGAGCCCCATCGCGATAATCACGGGCGGCCCGGGAACAGGAAAGACGACCATCACGGGAATACTGGCAAGACATCTGAAGAAAAAGAGGATAAAGGCCGTGTACTGCGCTCCCACCGGAAGGGCGGCCAAAAGGCTCACAGAGGCAGCCGGTGTCAGGGCATCGACCATTCACAGGCTTCTTGAGATGACAGGCGACGAAGGCGAGATCTTCGGTAAGAACCGTAATGACCCGATAGACGCCAGAGCGGTTATCGTGGATGAGGCTTCGATGGTGGATACCGTTCTGTTTTATGCGCTTTTGCAGGCCATTAAGCCTGATTCGTCGCTTATACTGATAGGAGACCCGGACCAGCTTCCTTCAGTGGGACCCGGTAATATCCTTGCGGATCTTCTATCCGTATCTGTCGTTCCCAGCGTCAGGCTGAAATATGTTTTCAGAACGGGGGAGGAGAGTTCTATCGCTTCCAACAGTGTCCGCATCCTTCTCGGACAGGTCCCTGTGGGAGGCGGGGAAGATTTTACGATCATCAATACGTCAAGCGATGAGGAAGCATTTAAGAAGGCCGTGGAGCTCTATTCATCATATGCTTCGAAAGAGGAGGACTTCGCCGTCCTCTGTCCCACCAAACAGAACCTTCTGGGAACGATATCCCTTAACGAAGCGGTTCAGGAAGCTTCCACAGGGAAGGCGAAGATAACGGTCAAGGTACGTTCGGACTATGTTCTCCGATGCGGCGACCGGATAATGCAGATAAAGAACAACTATAAGATCGAGTACTATGACCCTGAGACAATGCAGACCCAAAGAGGCGTGTTTAACGGCGAGATAGGAACAGTCGAGAGTATAGATCCTATTACCGGCGAAGCAGTGATACTGTTCGACGGAGACCGGAGGATCAGATACGACAGGAAGCTCCTGGCGGATACTGACCTGGCATATGCCATGACTGTGCACAAGGCTCAGGGATGCGAGTTCGAGAACGTGATAATCGTTCTGGGACAGATGAACAGGCTCCTGTCCAACCGCAAGCTTCTGTATACCGCAGTAACGAGAGGAAAGAAGAACGTAACGATAATCAATTCGTGCGGAAGGCTCGAGAAGATGGTCGCGGGAACCTTCACGGAGAAAAGGAACACCTCGCTGTCCGATCTTCTGAAGATAATGGAAAAGAGGTACCTGTGAATATCCTCTCGGGAGCGGCTGATATATTGTTGCCGCACTCGTGCAGCATATGCTCGTCGCTGGCTTCTCCTGACAGTAATGTCACCTTTGATCTTCCTTCCGGATTTCATATCTGCGGGAGATGTCTGTCTTATCTGATACCTCTTGACAGGGAGAAAAGATGGCTTACGTGTCTGAGCGAACCGTATAAGGAAGATCCGTATCCCGGGCTCCTGCTCTATATGCCGTTTCCTTATAATGCATTTTTCTCGGTAGCGGTGAGGGGGATCAAGTTCTCCGGCAAGATGCAGGTGGCGGCATTCATGGGTAGGCTCTTGGGACAAACGGCCAAAGGGGATAAGATAACTGCGGATGCTTCCGTTGCCGTCCCTCTGTCAAAACAAAGGCTTAAGGAAAGAGGATTCAATCAGGCACAGGTGATATGCGAAGAGGCGTCGTCGGTCCTCTCGATCCCGGTCCTTCCCGATGCTCTCTTAAGGACCAGAGAGACCGGAAGACAGGCTGAACTGTCGAACGATATGAAGAGGAGCGAGAATGTAAGGGGCGCTTTTGAAAAAGCCCCGTATTGGGATATTACAGGGCTTGATCTTCTTCTTTTCGATGATGTAGCGACGACGGGAAATACACTTCACGAAGCCGCCTGCGCACTGATAAGAGGCGGTGCGGGATCTGTACTTTGTATAGCATTATGCGGTAACAGGAACGTTTCTAATGCAGAACCTTTCTAAGTGCCCCCGGGACCTTTTTATCCGACAGTCTTGCCGTTCTCGAGAATAACTGTCCTCGTGCCGTAAGCGGCGCACTTCTCGGAGTGTGTTACCTGAAGGAATGTAAGACCCTTCTCCTGATTGAGCCTTTTGAAAAGGTCCATTATCTCTTTGCTCGAGGCGGAATCAAGGTTGCCCGTGGGCTCGTCCGCCAGGATCACCTTGGGGTTGCCGATGACCGCTCTGGCGATCGCGACTCTCTGCTGCTGACCTCCCGAAAGCGTAGCGGGAAGAGCCTTGCGCTTCTCGGTAAGTCCGGTGATCTCGAGTATCTCGTCAAGATCCTTTTTGAGATCTGACCTTTTCTTTCCATTGATGGTCTGGGGAAGAAGGATGTTGTCTTCCACGTTCAGGTTCATTACCAGGTTATAGAACTGGAATACGAATCCGATATTCTTGAGCCTCAGATCGGAGAGCGCTTTATCCTTCATCTTGCCGATGTCGCAGCCGCAGAGCGAGATAGTGCCCTGATAGTCTCTGTCGAGTCCGCCGATCAGATAGAGAAGCGTCGATTTTCCCGATCCTGATGCTCCCATAAGGGATACGAACTCTCCCTCTTCGACTTTGAGGTCGGCACCGTTCAGTACGTGATTCAGGTTGCCGTTCTTTCCGAATGTCTTGCTTACGTTATTTACTTCGATTATCGTGCTCATTTTTATTTCCTCCGGATTGGATTATTCATATTTGATCTGCTCGGCGATCTTCATCTTCTTAAGGTTCTTTATCGGGAAAAGAACAGTTCCCGCAAATACAGCCGTCAGCATGATAAAGAAGCCGATTATAGTCTTAATGTCCATGCTCATATCTACCGATGCCATGATGTCACTGGTCTGAAGTGCCCTTGTGATGACCGACAGAAGTACTGCTCCGATCGTGACTCCGACAGAAGAAGCCGTAAGTGAAGTTATAAGGACTTCTCTGAAAAGGATACCTGACAGCTTGCTCTTGCTCATGGCTGTCGACAGAAGAACGGCGCATTCCTTCTTTCTTCCCTCGAAGCCGATAAGGAGATTACTTGCTACACCGATCGCGGTCATTCCTATCGCAACGATTATTACGATATTGATTATCGCATTTATGAGAGCGCCCTGGGATTTGTACTCCTGCTCGATCGTCTCGTATGTCTTTACGGAGTTATAAGTCCCTTTGCCGTATGTCTGCATGCTTTCACATACCTTATCGGGATCGTCACACTTGATGAGAAGAAGGTTCGGGCGGTCACGGTACATCGAGATGTACTGGTTCTCGGTGACTATGAACGTCTCTACGCCTCCGGAGGAGAGACCATCGATAAGAGCGGATACCCTGTACTCTCTTATCATGGGAAGTACATTATCGGGACCCATTACTATCTTTATCGTATCGCCTTCAGTTATACCTTTTCTTTCACCATATCTGCTGTCGATGATGATCTCGTCATCCGAAAGAGTTATGTCGGAAGGCAGCTCCTCATATTCCGTATAGTATCTGAAGCCTCCGTCGGGAAGACCGATGAGGAATGCCATGCATGTGGAACTCTCGTCATTTAAGGCAAGCTGTACCGAGGCACGGTAAAGCGGCTCGATACCGGTAACGCCGTCGAGGTGCTCCACATAGGAATAATACTTCATGCTGCTGCTGCATTCGGCCACTACGTCACAGTCGTAAGGAATGGAATCGGCAACACCGAACATCGCATTGGCGACCGTTACCACGACAATGCACATAGCAGAGGCTATCGTACACAGAACACCGCTTCCGACCGTGCTCTTACGGGAGACAGCTTCCACAGCCGCGAGCGACCAGGCTGTGTTATTACTCTTATCGCTGATCTTTCTGATACCCGTACATACGAGCTTAAGGAGCCTCGGAAACAGGAGTGCGAGAGCCGCAACCGAGAAGATAAGACATCCGATCGCGAAGAGAAGGTTCTTTGAAAAGATCATGAACAGTACGGCAAGGATCAGAGCGGCCGTGCCGATGACAAGTGAGGACCTGCTGAATCTGTATGCTGTATCCCTGTTATCAAAGATGATGTCACGGATGGATGTCTTAAGTGCCTTTAAGATAGCCTTAAGAGGTATAAGACACTCGATCAGCACCGCAAACAGGATGACATTTATCACGAGGCTTACCGAAAGTGGAGGCACATTTAAGCCCATGTAGCCGAGAGAGCCGTCAGGACCGAATGCCGAACCGAGGATCATGTCCCTTAAGATTTTATAAATGACCGCCGCGGGGACCGCGCCTATGAGCGCATAGAGAACGTTTTCCAGAAGGAGTATACGTGCGGTGCGCCCGCTGCTCATGCCGAGGCTTCGAAGTGTACCGATATAGGACATCCTCTCGCTGACGATCCTGTTGCAGATTGAAGATGTAATGAAGATAACGAGAAGGACCGTTGATGCGAACAGAAGATAGAATATGAGAGTGATCTCGTTGATCAGGGTCAACATTGAATCCGGAAGGAACATATCCGTTATCTGGATCCCGGGGTAAGCCGCATTGATAAGATCCTTGGCTTCTTCGATCATGGAATCATCGGAGATGTCGATCATGACCATATCCGCTTCCCTGTATCCGCATGAGAGCAGGTCGCTCGTCTCAAGGTCAGTAATGGCCGCATATCCGCTCAGAACGGCATTCTTGAGATCTTCGGGGAAGATACCGCCTACGGTGAGCTCGACCTCTTCGCCGGCTCTGTCGTGTAATACCACGGTATCACCGATCTCATATCCGAAATCATCGGCATACTCTGCCGTGATATAGATGTTTCCGTATTCCGGTTCCATGGGATCGAGGAACTCCATCGAGACCGCTTCGTCGATATCAACGCCGTAGATGGTCAGATAATCTGTCGTAACATAACAGTATTCGCCGTCTATGTCCTTATAGACTTTCTCGTAATTACAGGAGACGGCCATGATATCACATTCCGGAAATCCTTCGGGAAGCTGTGTCAGATCCCTTCCGTCGGAACTGAGCATGAAATCAGCTCTGGATACGCTCCCGTAATATTCTTTTAAGACTCTCTGGATAAAGCTTCCCATGTCGAATGACAGGAGGGCGCTCATGCAGCACATAAAGATCGTAAATACCACAAGGAGCGTACGGAAAGGCTTTCCAAACAGGTTTTTTATAGAATTCTTAAGTACGATATTCATCTTGTCTTCACCTCATCAATACCATCTCGAGATCCTGTTCTCAGGTGCGACATACATTCCGTCACCTTCGGTAACGTCATATGTCTCATAGAAAGAATCAAGTGTCGATAAGATCGCATTTACCCTGATCACTGAAGGACTGTGAACATCGTAAGCCAGCTGATCCATTATCATGTCGTCGGTACTCTTTTCGCACCATATCGTCGCATAGTTGGTGAACAGGAGCATGAGATCGTCACGGTCATCAGTCAGGGATGTTATGCATTCCATTGCACCCAGGTCGGCATAGTTCTCGCCGAGGGTCTGCTCGCCGTCAACGTGATATACGCCGAATACCGTGAAGTTATCTTCAAAATAGGATATTGCCTGTTCGTTACGGGTCTCTAATGTCTCCATGTCTTCTTCGGGGATCCAGGAGGGATCATAAACACCGTTTGAATCGAAAAGGATATTTTCGCTGTCGAACGCGTGACCCATCTCGTGAGCTATGACCATTCCGAGACCGCCCAGGTTGGTGTAGTAATCCGCATCGACATCAAAGAAAGGGGAGGTCATGATAGCTACCGTTATGGTGATATTATTCATAGAAGGCTGGTAGAATGCATTGAAAGTCTGCATCGTCGCATTTACGTCCGTTCTCGAGATCTCTTCACCGAACGAACCGATCTCTTCTCCCGCCATGTGTCTTACATAACTTGTATAAAGCTCATAATAATCGGATCCGGTGACGTCCCTATATTCCGAAGCGTCATGTCTTGTAAGATCGATCCCCGTGACATAAACGATATTATCGAGCTTGCGGAGGAGCTCATCTCTCGTCACGTCGCTCAGCCAAGCGGCATTTGTGATGATATCCCTGTAACCTTCCCTGATATCGTCGCACATTGATCTCAGCTCCGCATCGGCTTCGGGAGTATAGTACCTTTCCACATAGATGGGATCGGTCTCGTGATCGAAGACCGATCTGATCTCGGATAAAGCCTGATCTTCCAAAGATGAATAATCCCTGGTCAGGTATCCTGCCAGTTCGGGGCAGGAAGGCGCGATAAATCTCGAATATGAAGCATAGAGATTGCCGAGTTCCAGGATCTTCAGAGCGTTGATGTTCTCATCCGAGAAGATATCGTTCAGCGCCTCGATCTGGGACATATCGCTTACACAGTATTCTGTTACAAGGGATGTATCATAACCGATGGTCCCGAGATATCTCTGAAGATCTATATTCGATAATGCCTCATCTATCGTCTCAGAAGGAACGATCGACAGGTAATCGTAGTTCATGGGATCATCAAGGACATCCATATCGGTAGCTCCGTAAAGATCGAGAGCCAGATATGCCAGATCGGTGGCATAAGCTTCGGAGGTGTCGGCATCATACCCCAAAGTCATGATGATGACCTGACCGTTGCTCTTGACCGTATCAAAATACGCACTGCCGTCTCTTATATCCGTAAAAGATACAGAAAGGACTCCGCTTACGGGAGCGATCGCCATTACCGTCTGCTGTGCTTCAAAAGGATTGACGGAAGGGGTGATGTTGAGAAGGCTCGGAGTACCGTAATCTCTTACCAGCACCGCATCGACATCCATAAGATCTGTAACTGTCGATGCGTTGCCGATCTGATCGATTATATCCGCCAGATCAGAGGGGATACCGGAATTATCAAAGTCATAATCCAGATAAGAATCGTATGCCCTCTTTATGATATCCTCTTCGCTTCCGGGCGCATAACCGCTTCCGGATGCCACATCCCTGATGATCTCATCGAGCCTGTCGTTTACGAGCTCGGGATCAAATGCCTTCGCTGCAGTACTGTAGCCGTACTCGAATTCCGCGTTCTCTATCCTTTCCTGATTGATATACCTGAAAAAATCATCCTGAGCTCTGGCGGGTCCGAGCTCGGTAACCTCCTCTTCGGAGGGTTCGGTTTCCTGTCCCGCGGGCGAGCAGCCGGTCAAAGCCGACAGCAATACTGCAGGGATCAGGACAGTTCCTATGATCCGTTTCATGATCTTCTCCCTTTCCAAAATGTGATTTTTTGTTTTACAAGGCTAATACTATACATGAACGTTGAACAGTTCGTCAAAAATGTTTAAAGAATCGTTAAAGGGTTAAGGAAGCAGGCCTTTCTACACACTTTTGACTTATACTTGTAACGAGGTGTTTACATGTGGGATTTGGAATTCTGCGATGTTTATATTATAATAAAAGTGTCCTGAGATGGGTGGACTCTATGTTGAACCTTCATGACGTAAAAAGGAACCCGGGTCAGTTGACGTAGGTCAGGCCTTTCTAATTGGAAGACCCAAATCAATTGCAGGGTCCCGCCCTGGAGAATTCGGGGTGTCAAAAAGGGTTTACTCATTTCAGGCTTTTCATGTGTAAAAAAGACGGATTGGAAAAAAGAACGGTATAAAGATGGGGCTTATAAATGATGCTAAGCAGATAGCGAGACGCGATCCTGCGGCACGCAGTGTCGTCGGCGTCATTTTTATGTATTCGGGTTTTCATGCTCTCGTTTATCATAAGGTCAGTCATTTCCTCTTTACTCATAAGCTGCGTGCTCTTGCGAGGTGGAATTCCCAGTTCGCGAGGTTTATGACAGGCATCGAGATCCATCCCGGCGCCACCATAGGCGACGGGCTTTTTATTGACCACGGAATGGGTATCGTAATAGGCGAGACCGCGGTCATCGGAGATAACTGCACCATCTACCATAACGTTACCTTAGGCGGCCGTGGCCATGCCAAGGGCGAGAAGAGACATCCGTCTATCGGAAATAACGTACTGGTCGGCGCGGGCGCCAAGATACTGGGCCCCGTCACGATCGGAGACGACTCCAATATCGGAGCCAATGCCGTCATCCTTCACGATGTTCCCGCCGGAGCGACCGTAGTCGGCGTTCCCGGAAAGATCGTAAAGATCGACGGAGAGAAGCCGAAGTTCTCCCATGCCGAGGAGCTCGACCACGCTATATCGGATGATCCCGTTGAGACCGAAGTTGCCCAGCTCGTTAATATCGTTAACGGTCTGCAGGGGACTATCATGGATCTCAAGGAGCAGATAAGAGATCTTAAGAAGGATAACGAAGAACCGGACGAGGGACGATGTTGACGGTACATAAAACCCTTAATGATCACTTTATTAATGAAATTATGAAACGGAGAATATAAATGAAGCTTTTCAATACACTTACAAGAACAAAAGACGAATTCAGGCCCATGGAGGACGGCAAGGTAAAGATATATGCCTGCGGCCCCACGGTCTATAACTTTTTCCATCTCGGCAATGCCAGACCCCTGGTAACTTTCGATACGCTCAGAAGGTATCTCGAGTACAGAGGCTACGACGTGACATTCTGCCAGAACTTCACGGACGTTGACGACAAGATGATCAAGAGAGCCAATGAAGAGGGCGTTACGGTAAAGGACATCGCCGAGAGATATATCAAGGAATACTACACGGATGCCGACGGCCTGAACTGCAGAAGGCCCACTTTTCAGCCCCGTGCCACGGAATCCATGGACGCCATCATCGATCTGGTGCAGACCCTTTACGATAAGGGCTTTGCCTATGTGATCGAGGGTGACGGCGTGTACTACGACGTGACGAAAAAGGAAGATTACGGCAAGCTTTCCCACTATACGCTCGAGGACCTTCAGGCAGGCGGCGGCGAGAGAGGCGCTTCCTACGAAGGCAAGAAGAATCCGGGCGATTTTGCGATCTGGAAGTTCAAGAAGGAAGGCGAGCCTTCATGGCCTTCGCCCTGGGGAGAGGGAAGACCCGGCTGGCACATCGAGTGCTCTGCCATGATCAAGAAGTACCTCGGCGATTCGATCGATATCCACGGCGGCGGACAGGATCTGATCTTCCCGCACCACGAGAACGAGATCGCACAGAGCGAGGCCGCCAACGGCTGCTCGCTTGCCAATTTCTGGGTGCACAACGCTTTCGTAAACGTAGACGGCGAGAAGATGAGTAAGTCTCTCGGCAACTTCTTCCTGGTAAGGGACATCGTTGCCCACTTCCCTTATGAGGTCATCAGGTTCTTTATCCTCTCGGGCCACTACAGGATGCCCATCAACTTCTCGGACGAGCTGTTGAAGGCATCGCAGACATCGCTTGCAAGGATCACGACCTGCGCGGCCAACCTTAAGTTCAATCTCGAAAATGCCGCTGAGGGCGACGGTTCTGCCGACGAGGAGCTCCTCAAGGCAGTCGCCGAAGCTAAGGAAAGCTTTATCGGTCACATGGATGACGACCTCAATACTGCCGATGCCATTACCGATATCTTCGGACTGGTGAAGGCGGCCAACACGGCAGTCGCATCCGGCAAGGCTTCCAAGGACGCTCTTTCCAAGGCTTACGACATGCTCGCGGAACTCACCGACGTACTCGGCATCAAGCTCGCTTCCGACGAAGAGGACGGCATCCCTTCCGAGATTACCGAGCTCGTTGAGCAGAGGGCCGCAGCCAAGAAGGAGAAGAACTGGGCAGAGGCTGACCGCATCAGAGATCTGATCACTTCGAAGGGCTATTCGGTAAAGGACACGCCCCAGGGACCTCAGGTGGAGAAGTTATGATAATACCTTTCATAGCGACCGACCTTCGCGAGATCAACGGCGGAGTCCTGGCCTATATTGGCGACAGCGTCTACGAACTCTATGCCAGGTGCCATGTGGCCACCAAGACGGCATCGGACTCGGGAAAGATGCACAGGCTCAACATCAATTACGTGAGCGCCGCTTCACAGGCGAAGGCTATGAGAAGGCTCGAGAGCGAGATCGACGAGACGGAGGCTTCGTACTTCAGGCGGGGGAAGAATTCCAACCCTCCCACGATGTCAAAGAACTGCTCTCCCGCGGACTATATGTATGCTACGGGATTTGAAGCTCTGATAGGATTTCTCTTTCTCGATAACAGGGAAGAGAGGCTGGAATACATAATTACAAAAACTTTTGATATAATTGACGAGACGGAAGGCGTGGACTGAGGAACATGGGTAACGACAGAACGGGAAATACGGACAGGCTCGAAGGGCGTAACAGCGTGCTCGAGGCGTTAAGGTCCGGCAGAGAGATCAACAAATTATGGGTTCTCGATCAGGGGAAGCCCGATGCCCGTCTGTCCGAGATCATCTCCGAAGCCAGGAAGCGTAAGATCGTAATGGTCACGGCAAGCCGTGCCGCTCTCGACAAGATGAGTACGACTCATAACCATCAGGGGGTTATCGCAGCATGCGCCAGCCATGAATATGCAGATCTTGATACGGTGCTCTCCAAATGTGCTGAAGAGGGAAGAGCACCGTTCATCGTTGTTCTGGATGAACTGAAAGATGCGTATAATCTGGGTTCAGTTCTGAGGATCTCAGATGCCGCCGGCGTCGATGCCGTCATTATCCCGAAGCACAGGTCCATCGGTCTGGACAGCGCTGTGGCCAAAGCTTCCGCCGGAGCGATCGAGTATGTGCCCGTCGTCAGGGTCACCAATATCGCTTCGACTTTACGCGACCTTAAGAAGAATAACGGATTCTGGGTCATGGGGACTGCCGCCGAAGGAACGACGCCGTATGACGGAGCCGACTATAAAGGTGCGATCGCTATCGTTATAGGATCAGAGGGCGAAGGTATCAGGGAGCACGTTAGAAAGGAATGTGATTTCCTCCTTTCGATAGCCATGAAGGGAAAAGTAAACAGTCTTAATGCGGCAGTAGCTGCCGGTATAGTAATCTTTGAAGCCGCGAAAAGGAGAGAAGACGCTTGAAGGAGATAAAGAAGAAGCTTGTCTGTGTTCTTATGTCTGCGGTCTTTGCTGCATCTGCATGCGGCTGCGGACTGAATAAAGACGCGAAGGAAATGACCGATGCCTATGTCCTGGCACTCATTTCCATGAATACCGATGAGCTTAACAGCAGGAGCGCTCCCGGCACAGGCGGAGAGAGCTTTGCCTCCTATGAAGGTGACGAGTGGAAGAGCGAATATGTAAGACATATCCTTCAGGCAGGAAGGGCTTCCATCGATACCGAGAACTCATCCGCCACCAAGTCAAGGGGCGGAGTGATCAGATATACGCTTACTATCCCCAATATCGCAGAGACTGAGACATCCGGCATAACAGATCTCGAAAGTCTTGATGCGGCACTGTATTCTTCTCCTACTATCGAGATCCCGCTTGCTATCAACGTGGTCTTCATGAACGGAGAGTGGCTGGTCAGTAATTCGGCCACGATCAACGAACAGGTTTACGGAAGGCTCTATGGCGAAGATCTTTCTATGTTCTATCCGGAAGCCAATTCCGTAACGGCTGTCAGGGCGCTTTATCTTCCCGAAGATACTCTTACGTACAGAGATGTCATGGCGATTACGTTTGATGTCGAATTCAATCCCTCATATATCGCCACCGGCAGGACTCCCTCACTTGAGGCAGTCATCACGGATGCTGACGGGGAAGAGATATACAGGGGAGCAGTCGAACAGTTCTCTGATACCGCTTCTTCAGTACGCTTCGCGGTCTCGGGACAGGCGACGACCGCCGCTATCACGTATTTCCCTCAGGGATCTTATGAGCTTTCGGTTTATAACAACGGGGTATTCTGCGGAATGTGCGAATTCGCGACGGAGATAAGCGACGGCATCTTCTCCGACGAGGATATCCTCGATTATACAGAGTGGTCCAATGCCGATTCCGTCGGAGGTTACTATAATGTAGATAATATCTCTGCGATACTTCACATGAATAGGGATTATCTCTATTCCGGAAAGCCTTTCTCGGTCACTTTCGATGTTGCAAGAGACGGTGAGACTATTGCCGAATCCCAGACTGCCGTATTTAACGGAAGCGAGATCGTCTGTACATATTCATCGGCTTCAAATCTCGATACCGGCCTTTATACCATGACTTTTTATAACAACGGAACATGGGTGGACGAGAATGAGATCATGGTCACTCATAACTTCAATGAGACGGCTTATACCGAACTCGAAGTAGCTACCAACGTTACCGATGAGATCCCCGAGGATGACCGCGATCATGTCGTTACCGTATATGCTCTGCAGACTGCGGACAAGCAGATACTGAATACATATTCCGATGTCGAGATATCCACGACGACTCCCGCGATGAACACCTACAGACAGGTTCTCGATGCTGTTCTGGCATCCGGCGACAATGCGCCTGACGTTATCCTCTGTGATGCTTCTCTTGCCCAGTATTATGCCGATTCTCCGTATACTCTTCCTATTAACGATCTCGGTATCTCATATGACGAGCTCCGTTATATGTATGAGTACACATTCCGTCTCGGAACGAGTTATGAGGGAGTGATCAAGGGTATCACCTGGGAGATCTGTCCCGGAGCAGTTTTCTATAACCGTGATTGTGCGGAAGCCACTCTCGGAGTAAGAGAACCCGAGGATGTCCAGAGATACTTTGAGACATGGGATGCTTTCCTGGATACGGCGCGTGCGGTCAACGAAGTTTCCGGAGGAACAAGACATATCGTTTCGGGTGTCACCGATATCCAGAATGCATATATGGGTGGCAGACCCGATCTCTGGACAGATTCGGAGAATGTATATGTATCCGATTATATGTCTTCGTATTTTGATCTGGCGAGAGCACTTACCTCTGAGGAACTCACTTTCGGTTCCACGAGGTTCAGCCAGGAGTGGAACGGGCACATGAACGACAGAAGGACACTTTCCTACTGGGGAACTCTGTGGCTCGGCGATCTCTTTATTGCCAATTCCTATTCCGGAAAATGGGGCGTCGTTCATAGTCCGGTAAATTATTACGACGGCGGTACATGGATGTTCGCTACGACATATAATGACATGAGAGCCAGTACGGCTCAGCTTTTCAGGGATGTTACCATGGACAGCGACAATCTCCTCGAGATGGCAAGTCACGGTAAACTGGTTAATGCGATCAATATCATGACAGCGTGCGCCGAAGACGATTCCTTCGCCAGGAATTATCTCGACGGACAGAATCCATATGGTATCTTTGCTGATACGGCATGGCAGATGAACGTGGACAGTGCCGGTGATTATGACAGCGAGATCGATGCGCTGTTCCTGGATGTCCTTTACGATTACGCCAATGGCGAGATAAGCACTGTCGAACGGGCAAGGAGTTCGTTCATCAGCGCAGTTGAGGATGCGGGGATATTATGAACAGCGCAGGCCGCAGATTATGTAAGATCCTGACGGCAACGATCTGCATGCTCATCGTGACGGTCTCCTGCGCTTCCTGTTCTCTGATGGGACTTAACGATCCGGCTTTCGCGAGCGTTAAATCCGCTCCCGAGATAGTAAGGCTCATTACTTCCGCAGTAAACGACCGCTCGTCCATCTCCGATTCCTATGCTGCTATCCCCGAGAAACAGCGGGGCGATGTCTCATTCTCATACTATACGCAGTATATCGATATCCTCCGTACTCTCGTGAGACAGGGCGGTAATGATAAGGTCACGTCTTTCTGTATCCTTAACGAAGAGGATGCCGGCAAGGCTACGGGACTTCCGGCTGAATACGGATGCGCCGAGCTGATGTTTCAGACTGAGCGTGATGTTCCTGTCTACGTGGTCTACGAGAAGGATGCCAACGGTAACCCGATCCTGTCTTTTGAGTGGATATCGGGCATAATCAATATCTATAATTACGCACAGCACTATTTCTCCATGCTCGACAGCAGGAATACAGAGGGTATCTTTGCCATCCTCCGTCCGGGTTTTTCCGGAGATATCTATACCGATGAAGTCGTCTATTCGAAGGCGGCTGCTCTCGCGGACTTCTATTTCGTCAAGGTCAAGAGCATTACGAGTCAGTATATAATCGATTGTCTTACGCCCGATCAGATGGAGATAACCATTCCGGAAGTCCTTGATGACAGTAATGAAAGCATGACATCTCATGACGTTATCCTGAACAGGAGCGGCGAGACCTATATCATTACGGATTCGATCGTCCAGGAGCCTGACACTCAGCTGTCTTATCTTACCGATGATTCCGGATACAGGCTTCTTCGCTGCGGAGCCAACTACAATTACAGAAATGTGGTCAATTCTCTCGGACGTCCCATGAACGTATCCTTTAACTCCAGGGTTATCGGACTGTCGGAGGATGGCGACGGTAATATAATAGAACTTCATACTATCCTTGTTAACTATCACGGACTTACACTGGTGTTCAGAGGGAGCGGGGAGGACCGCGACAACTGGGACGGCAGGCTCGTGACCATGATCTTAAGACCCGGAAGCGAGTATCATTTCGGTCAGGGCGTAAGCGCAGGTATAGGAAGATCCGATCTTCTTGTCATATATCCTTATCTCGAGCAGATAGATTACAATATGACATACCGTAATTCTTTCGGCGGTTATCAGAGCGTTGATTTTGAGATATCGGACGATGATATCGTCAGTTCGATCCGCGTAACGGATATAAGCTGATCAGATACACCTTTTGTAAAGGGTATCGAGTTCGGTTTCGCTCATTCCGGTATGGCGGAGATATTTCCTGATGTCACCGCCGTATGCTTCATCTATATATTTGAGCATTATCCGCATATTGATCTCATCGGATCTGAGCGTATGCCTCATCTGTTCTTCCTTTACTTCGATAAGGGGATCGAGGAAGTGCCTGGCATATTCGTAGGATACTTTATAGTTGGTAACGATATCCTCTTTGTCTGCTCCCGCGATAAGATACATGATCGCGGCGATAACGCCTGTCCTGTCCTTGCCGTGGGCACAATGGAAGAGTATCTTTCCGTCCGTCTCTCTAATAAAGACGCGTAATACTTCCGCTATCGCGGGTCCAAGTTCCTTGAGCATAACGACATAGAAATCACCCAGAAGATGGGTCCTCAGAAACATCATGGTAGGATCGGTCTTGGCATCGGGGTCGCCGACAAAAAGAGGGATGTTATAAAACTTTGTAACTCCGTCATCCCGGAAAGGATTACCGTAATGAGCGACTTCCGACTTCGATCTTAAGTCGACGACGGTCCTGACACCGTGTGCGATAAGAAGCTCGTGGATATCATCGGAACCGATGCTCGGCGAGCCTGATCTGATGAACCTGTCCTTAGCGAAGGTTTTGCCTCCGGAAAGCGGCATACCGCCAAGGTCTCTGACATTGATCATGTCATGGAAATAGAGTCTCTGGCTGTCGGGGTTATACTGCGTCATCTGTTTATCCTTTCTTTCGGAAAAGATTTTATAATATTTTTTTCTATACAACAATACACGTGATGGCATGATATTGACATTCATAAGAGGATGTAATATCATAGTCAAGCTTATTTATGCGCCTGTAGCTCAACTGGATAGAGTGTCTGACTACGGATCAGAAGGTTGTGGATTCGATCTCTGCCAGGCGCGCCATGTAAAGGCTGTCAATGTTGGCAGCCTTTTTTATACAAAAAATCGAGGAGGGAATGAACCTTGAAAAAGCTTCTTATCGTTGTTGACATGCAGAAGGATTTTGTGGATGGTGCTCTCGGATTTGACGGTGCGGAAAAGGTCATCCCGGGTATCCGCAAGAGGATAGATGAGTATCTTTCGAACGGAGATATCGTGGTCTATACTCTCGATACCCATCACGGGGATTATATGGAGACCCAGGAGGGATCCAATCTTCCCGTACCTCACTGTATAGAAGGATCAGAGGGGTATGAGCTCGTGCCTGAGCTCTCTGATGTGCTCTTGGGCTGCAGAGCCTTCAAAAAGCCCACTTTCGGAAGCCTTGATCTCGGTAACTATATCGATTCGATAAAGGAAGATCTGGAGAGTATCGAACTCTGCGGTCTCGTATCCAATATCTGTGTACTCAGTAATGCCGTAGTTGCCAAAGCTGCTGCGCCCGAGGCTGTCATCATCGTTGATACCGCTTTGACGGCGGCTTTTGATCCCAAGCTGGGGGAAGATCTCTGGGGGATACTGCAAGGCATACAGATAAGGGTAATAAAGCATTGATAACGGGATATTGCATATCTGAAGTGGTCTGTGATAAAATCTTACGTCGATTGAATATAATTTTAAGGAGAATATATATATGTCTACCATTACAAAGTTGGAAAACAGCCGCGTAAAGATCGAGCTCGAAGCTACAAGAGAAGAGTTCGAAGCAGCTCTCAAGAAGGCTTACGAGAAGGATAAGAAGAGGTTTATGGTTCCCGGATTCCGTAAGGGTAAGGTTCCTTATCAGCTCGTTGTTAAGTACTACGGTGAGGGTGTCCTTTACGAGAAGGCTATCGATGAGATCGCGAATTCCGCTTATGGTGACGCATTGAAGGAGCACGACCTGAAGGTCGTTTCCCGTCCCGAGCTCGATGTGGAAGAGATCGGCGAGAACGGAATGAAGTATTCTCTTGTTGTTACCGTTATGCCTGAGGTAAAGGTTACGGATTATAAGGGCGTTGAAGTTCCCTACTCTGAGAGGGAAGTTTCCGACAAGACAGTTGACGATGAGATCGAGAGGATGAGAAAGAGGAATTCCTCTCTCGAGAATGTCGAGGGCCGCGCAGTTCAGGACGGCGATACAGCTGTCATCGACTACGAGGGCTTCAAGGACGGAGTCGCTTTTGACGGCGGCAAGGGCGAGAACTACAGCCTTAAGATCGGTTCAAAGACGTTTATCCCCGGTTTCGAGGAGCAGATCATCGGTCACAACATCGGTGATGAGTTCGCTATCGAGGTCACATTCCCCGAAGATTATCACGCAGAGGAGCTCAAGGGTGCTCCCGTTACATTTAACGTTAAGCTTCATAACATCAAGGAGGAGAAGGTTCCCGAGCTTGATGACGAATTCGTAAAGGATGTTTCCGAGTTCGATACGCTTGAAGAGCTTAAGGCTGATATCAGAAAGAACCAGAAGGAAGCAGCTGAGAAGGACGCCAGGAACCAGTTCCTTAACGACGTTGTCGAGGCTGTATCCGAGAAGGCTGAGGTCGAGGTTCCCGATGTAATGGTAGAGAATGAGGCTAACTCCATGATGGAGGAGCAGAGCGCCAGGATGAGCCAGCAGGGCATCCAGCTCGAGGTATATCTCAAGTATATCGGTCAGACCGCTGAAGAGTTCCGTGACGGTCTGAAGCCCATGGCTGCCAAGAGAGTCAGAGCAAACCTTGTTATCGATGCAGTCGCCAAGGCTGAGAATATCGAGGCTTCCGATGAGGAGTACAACAAGGAGATCGAGGATATGGCTTCCGCTTACAAGATGAGCGTTGATGACATCAAGGGTGCTCTCGGCGATAAGAATCCCATGGTAACTGAGACCATCGTAAGAAGAAAGACCGTTGAATTCCTTGCCGACAATGCAGTTAAGACTGAGCCCAAGGAAGAGGAGAAGAAGGAAGAAGAGTCCGAGTCCTGATCCTTTGAAGAAACGATAAATGAGGCTGTCTCGTCTTTTATCTGAGACAGCCTTTTTATTTCTGTGAAAAGTAAATGACAGCTATTTGAAATATTCTAAGGTATTGCATATGTGATAAAATATGTAAACAGAGGAAGTTTATTGATCTAAGGAGTTTATTTAATGGCTAATATGAGATACGGCGGAGGAGACAGAAACGACATTCTGACATGTTCGTTCTGCGGAAAGTCCGAGTATGATGTTCCGAGACTTTTTTCGGGTGTTAACTGTTATATATGTATAGATTGTATCAGGACCGCTTACGGGATCATTTCCGAGGAGGAGAAGGTACAGCGTAAGAAGAAGCTCAAGTCCTCCAGACCCAAGAAGCTGATTACGCCTCATAAGATCAGAGAGAAGCTCGATGATTATGTCGTAGGTCAGGACGATGCGAAGATCGCCCTCTCCGTAGCTGTATATAACCACTATAAGAGAGTATTTAACGAGAGCAGTGACGATGATGTTGAGCTGTCGAAGAGCAATATCCTTCTTCTCGGACCTACGGGTTCCGGTAAGACTCTCCTTGCACAGACTCTCGCCAGGATCCTCGATGTGCCTTTCGCCGTTGCTGATGCCACATCGCTTACCGAAGCGGGTTATGTCGGCGAGGATGTCGAGAATATCCTTTTGAAGCTCATAATGGCCGCCGATTACGATATCGAGCGTGCCCAGACCGGTATCATCTATATCGATGAGATCGATAAGATCACAAAGAAGTCCGAGAATGTCTCCATAACCCGAGACGTCAGCGGCGAAGGCGTTCAGCAGGCTCTTCTTAAGATCCTCGAGGGTACAGTCGCATCCGTACCTCCCAAGGGAGGAAGAAAGCATCCCAATGAAGAATGCCTTCAGATCGATACCACGAACATACTCTTTATCTGCGGCGGAGCCTTTGACGGCCTCGACGAGATAATCGCGAACAGGGTAGCAGACAAGCAGTTCGGTTTCGGCGCTTCGATCCAGTCCAAGAAGGATCTTCACAGCGGTCTGTACTATAAGTATGTTGAACCCATGGACCTTATGAAGTACGGTCTCATACCCGAGTTTATAGGAAGGATCCCCGTTAACGTGGCACTTGATAAGCTCGATGCGGATGCGCTTGTATCAGTTCTGACCGAGCCCAAGAACTCCCTTGTCAAGCAGTACAGAAAGATCCTGGAGATGGATGATGTTGTTCTCGAGTTTACTGACGAAGCCGTAAAGGCGATCGCCGAGAAGGCCATCGAGCAGAAGACGGGGGCCAGAGGCCTGAGATCGATCATCGAAGGTGTTATGCGTGACGTCATGTACGATATCCCTTCACAGAAGGATGTCGTAAAGTGTGTCATCGATGAAGCCTGCATAAAGGAAAAGAAGAATCCAACATTGATCTATAAGTCCAAGAAATCAGCCGGAAACGGTTCTGTTGACGAGCGCGGAGTCGGCTGACCGCCGAATATCGCCTCTTCAGTTAAAAGGAGGCTTCCATGGAACAGAAGTATTCAGTATGTCTTGATATAGGCGGCACCAAGATATTGGGGGCCATTTTCGATTCGAAGAAGCAGATCGTATATCGTTTGAAGAAAAGGACCACGGAAGACGGTTCCTCGTCCCAGAATGTCGAGGATACGATCATCAGCGTGGTAGATCAGATGATCTCTGAGTTCGGCATCAAGAAGTCCCAGATAAAGGCTATCGCAGCGGGAGCTCCCGGTGTCATCGATCAGGAGAAGGGCATCGTTTTAACTTCCCCGAACCTTCCCTGGAAGGATTACGATATCGCGACTCCCATCAGAAAGAAGTTCGGCGCGCCTTTCTATATAGGTAACGACGTTAACGTAGGCGTTCTCGGCGAATACAAGTACGGTGCGGGCAAGGGCTACAAGAACATAGTCGGCCTCTTTGTCGGTACCGGCATGGGCGGCGGCCTTATCCTTGACGGCAAGCTCTTTACCGGAAACGGATTCAAGGCTGCAGAGTACGGTCATATGATCCTCGTTCCTGACGGTCCTTTATGTAACTGCGGTCAGAGGGGATGCCTCGAGGCTCTCTCGAGCAAGCAGGGTATGAGCAACTTCATCAGACAGCAGATCGCGCGCGGCCGCGATTCCATGATGGCAGAAGGCGTCTCTGAAGGCGTGTTCAAGAGCAAGCTCCTGAAGAAGAGCCTAAAGGCTCATGATGCCGTAGCAGTCGAAGCAGTTGACCGTGCATGCTACTATCTGGCGATCGCCGCAGGTAATCTTGTAAACACGTTCAGCCCCGAGATCGTTATCTTCGGGGGAGGCGTCATCGAAGCATGCGGCGACTACTTTATGGAGCGTATAGTCTCGCAGGTCGACCGTTACTGCATGCCTTCCATCAGGGATACCGTCAAGTTCGAGAAGGCCGCTTTGGGCGATGACTCGATCCTTTACGGCGCTCTGTCGATGATCCTCGACGCCAAGTAATTTAAGTTTATGCTTTCTTTTGCGCGCCCTCCTCTCTGTGGAGGGCGCTTTTGTTATTGCCCTCTCAGAAAAATTACCGCAGATCGGTTGAAAAGGGCTCTTCACGGATTGCCCGATAACATTTACCCAGCCCGTTTACTAAATCTGAGAAATCATGATTCTAGTAAATGATTTTCCATTAAAATATTTACTAAAAGTCGGATTTCAAAGTTCTGGTAAACGAAATTCATTAAAATCATTTACTAAAATCGTGTTATCGCCGGTTTGGTAAACAAATGATGCGAAAAACATTTACTAAAAGCCTAAAATACAACATTTAGTAAATGTGGATAACCTGCATCGTCCAATGATATCCTTATGACTTTATGGTATTATCTGACGAAGTGAAAAGGACAAGGAGTATCGAGATGAACTATAAGAAGATGATCGCCGCTGTGACGGCACTAACGATAGCAGGAGGCGTTATCGCCGGATGTGATAACGGAAAGGCTGCGGAGACGACCGGAGAAGAGACTGAAGTAACGTCAGAAGAGACCACGACGGACAGGACGGCGGAGGAGGCTTCCGAGGCGGCCACAGAAGCAACGACAGAAACGACCGAGGAAACGACAGAAGATACGACAGAAGCATCCGCCGGGGCGCAACAGCTCTCCGAGTACGAGATACTCTATACCGCCTTCAGGGCGAAGGCCGAAGAGCTTCACGAGGAATCCGGAAATGATGATCTTGCTTTCAGTATCACATATATCTATGGCGGCGATCACCGTAAATACCTTCTTCTTGTAAGTGACCCTCAGCAGGGGATCTGTATCTACGCCGAAGAGGACGGCGAGGTCGTTGACTATGATATCGAGAGTCCTTTCGAGGGGGATGAGGATTACAGGAACCGGATGCTCTCTTATGAGCAGTTTATGGATCTTCCGTTCTTTATGGTGCTGGCGGATCTTTCGTTCGGACACTATGAGGAGATTCCGGCGGACGGCGATTATGCGGGATATCTGTACGGTTTCTCGGATGACTTGTCTTATGCGTATGCCTACGCAGGAACAGCACCTTCTTTTGACATGACGCCCGGGCAGTGCATGGCTCTCACGGAAGACGATACGTTTACCGTCAACGGGGATACCTATGAGATCGGATATATAAATGACGCAGATGAATACGGTTACCGTCAGATAGTGTCGGACGATATCGATAACGGCGGCTATATCCTGTATGTATACTACGGTGAGGACAATGTTCCTTACGGCGTGGCAGTATGCGATCAGTTCGGCGAGATCTGTTATATTGATCCTGCGTTCAGGAAGATCCCCGTGGCGGAGGATTGCACGGTCGAAGTCTTCGGATCATCTCTTCAGGAGTCTCAGACCATGGATCTTGAGGAATTCCGTCAGATCCTCTGTGAGTCGGATGAGGTAACGGTATACGAAGACGGCGGATTCGGTACGGGCATGTGCTTCATCGGCATCTTCCGCGGTGACGACAGGCTTCCAAGATATGTGACGATCGAAAACGGACAGATCACGTATCTTAGCATACGGGTAGATCGGTGATCCTTCCGATAATTTGATTTTTCGGCCCTTTTGAGCGATAATAAACTGTTATATAAGAAGAGAAAGCGAGAGACCAGCATTTAATATGGCAAGAATCGATTCGATCAGTAAGACCTTTGACCCGAATGAGGCCGAATCAAGATTATACAACGAATGGAATTCCAAGGGATATTTCAGACCTGACGGAGATCCTTCGAAGAAGCCTTTTTCGATCGTAATGCCCCCGCCCAATATCACGGGCCAGCTTCATATGGGACATGCGCTCGACAATACCCTGCAGGATATCCTCGTAAGATATAAGAGAATGAAGGGTTATTCCACACTGTGGGTACCCGGCACGGATCATGCCTCCATCGCCACGGAGGCTAAGATCGTCGAGCAGATGAGAAAGGAAGGCATCTTCAAGGAGGATCTCGGAAGAGAAAAGTTCCTGGAGAGGGCTTGGGAATGGAAGAAGACATACGGCGGAATGATCGTCGAGCAGCTCAAGAAGATTGGATCTTCCTGTGACTGGGATCACGAGAGGTTCACAATGGATGAGGGGTGTTCCGATGCCGTTAAGGAAGTTTTCGTAAAGTACTATAATCAGGGACTTATTTACAGGGGAGAGAGGATCATCAACTGGTGTCCTCACTGCCTCACGTCCATCTCCAACGCCGAGGTCGAATATAAGGATCAGGCAGGACATTTCTGGCACCTGAAGTATCCTTTCGAGGACGGTTCCGGCTATGTCGAACTCGCTACGACAAGACCCGAGACGCTCCTCGGCGATACTGCCGTTGCGGTCAACCCAAAGGACGAGAGATATAAGGACGTCATCGGCAAGATGCTGATCCTCCCGCTCGTCGGAAGAAAGATCCCCGTTATTGCAGATGAGTACGTTGACATCGAGTTTGGTACCGGTGTCGTTAAGATCACGCCCGCTCATGACCCCAACGACTTTGAGGTAGGCCTTCGCCACAACCTCGAGGTCATCAATGTCATGACCGATGACGCGCATATCACCGAGGATTATCCCAAGTATGCCGGCATGAGCCGTGAAGAGGCGAGAGCCGCTATCGTTAAGGATCTCGAAGAGGGCGGATATCTTTTGGAGACCGAGGACTATAACCACAATGTCGGTACATGCTATCGCTGCGGCACCAATATCGAGCCCAGGGTTTCCCTTCAGTGGTTCGTAAAGATGGAAGAGCTTGCCAAGCCCGCCATCGAGGCTGTCAAGGACGGCAGGACGAGATTTGTTCCCCAGAGGTTCGAAAAGAACTACTTCAACTGGATGGAGGATATCAGAGACTGGTGTATCAGTAGGCAGCTTTGGTGGGGGCATCAGATCCCCGCATTCTACTGCGACGACTGCGGCGAGATCGTAGTCACCAAGGATGATAAGGCTGTCTGCCCCAAGTGCGGCAAGGAAATGCGTCAGGATCCCGATACTCTCGATACATGGTTCTCTTCGGCGCTGTGGCCTTTCTCCACTCTGGGCTGGCCCGAGAAGACAGAGGATCTTAAGAAGTTCTATCCTACAGATACGCTCGTTACGGGCTATGACATCATCACTTTCTGGGTATCCCGTATGATGGTAGCCGGTATGGCCCACATGGACGATATACCGTTCCGTGATGTACTTATCCACGGTCTTGTTCGTGACGAGCAGGGCAGAAAGATGAGTAAGTCCTTAGGTAACGGTATCGATCCTCTCGAGATCATCGACAAGTTCGGTGCAGATGCTCTGAGATTCGCACTTGTCACGGGTAATGCTCCCGGTAACGATCAGAGGTTTATCCCGAGCAAGGTCGAGATGGGACGTAACTTCAGCAACAAGATATGGAACGCCATGAGGTTCATCATCATGAACTGTGAGGATGACATCGATTTCAGTAAGGTCGACGAGTCGAAGTTCACTCTCGAGGACAAGTGGATCCTGTCAAAGCTCAAGACACTTATCGAAGAGGCTTCCGTTAATTACGACAATTACGATTACGGCGTTGCTCTCTCGAAGATAGTTGACTTCATCTGGGAGAACTACTGCGACTGGTATATCGAGATCGCCAAGAGCCGTCTTTACGATAAGGACTGCGATACGGGTCTCGAGGCCAGATATCTTCTGAACTATGTTCTCGGCGTATCCATGCAGCTCCTGCATCCGTTTATGCCGTTCGTGACCGAAGAGGTATATTCCAATCTTATCCTGGATAAGAGAGCCGATTCGATAATGATCTCTTCGTGGCCGGAGTCCGGTGACTTCAAGGCTTATCCCGAAGAGGAGAAGATGATGAGTACGCTCATGGATGCCATCAGATCCATGAGAAACATCAGAGCCGAGATGAACGTAGCTCCTTCACGTAAGGCTCACATCATCCTGGTAACGGCTTCTGAGGATATCAGGAAGATGTTTAATGACGGGTTGCCTTTCCTTCAGAGACTTGCTTCGGTAAGCTCGATGGAGAGCAGAGACAGTAAGGACGGTATTCCTTCGACGGCAGTCGGCGCAGTCTTTGAGGGCGGTGAGATCTATATGCCTCTTGAAGACCTTATCGATATCGACAAGGAGATCGAGAGACTTACAAAGGAACTCGACAGACTGACCGGTGAGCTTAAGAGAGTAGAAGGAAAGCTCAGTAATGAGGCTTTCGTAGGCAAGGCTCCCGAGGCGGTCATCAATGCCGAGCGCGAAAAGCAGAAGAAGTACAGCGAGATGCATGCTAACATCGCAACAAGACTTGCGATGCTTCAGAATAAATAACGGAGGATATGAAAATGAGTAACGACACAGGCGACGAAAAGAAGATCGCAGCGCTGCCTAAGGAGGGCGTGCATTGCTTCCCAGCAAATGCGAAGCAGATCGGAACAAGAAGGATAGTGACCGTGATACTTTCGGTGGTCTTTATCGCTCTTATTGTAATCGGTTTTGTAATGGATCCCAGGAACTATATCCTGTGCGCGATCGGCACCGTAGGGTTAGTGATCTCTGTACTGGTATTGGCACAGACATTCCTTATTGCAAAATACAGAGTTGCTATCGACTATAACGAGAAGAAGGTCGTACTGAGATACAGATTCAGCAATATCTCCATCCCTTTCGAGAGCTTCGATTCTTACGAGGGTGAGGGAGACAAGGCTGAGGAGCTCCTTGAGAATTCCGGTCTCGGCGAGCGCGGAGTTCAGTATCTTGTTCTTGATAACGTCTTTGACGAGGCTTGCTTCCAGACATCCACAAAGGATCTCGCATCCACTGAGGATTTCCTTAAGCTCAAGGCTGAGGCGGTTGCAATCGCTGACGCATACGGCGCAAGGAACAGCGAAGGAGCCATCAAGATCACATACGGCAAGATGGCCAAGGCTTCCAACACGAAAGAAGTTGACGGTGATGATGTTGACTCTATCGTAGATGCCGCCATGAGCGACGATGATAAGGCAGAGATTGCCAAGGAAGTTGCTGATACTGCAGAAGAGGCAGTAGAAGAGGCCGCTATAGAAGTTTCTGAGGCTTCGGAGGATACCGATTCCGAAGAGAAAGCCTGATAAGAGACTTAAAGATCTGTTGATCCCGACATCCCGGTCACGTACCGGGATGTTTTTTTCTCGAAATCTTAGGGAAATTTGAATCAAACAAAACTTCGGAGTATGATCAACATCGGATTGATAGGCTTTTTTACAATCGTCTTGAGATCTTGAATAATCCTAAGGGGGCGTGTGAACTATCAGCGAACCAAGCAGCGAAGCCAAGCCTGCCGGGAAGAAAAAGTCAAAGCGCACGGCAAGATCCTATGCTGTCGAATTCTTCCTCAAGGTCGGGATAACAGTGATACTGGCAGTGGTCCTGTGTGTATTCGTGATCGGTATACATGTAAATCACGGCAAGCTGATCAGATCCATCACGACTTCCCTTGCCATTATGAGTCCCGCGACCGAAGGGACGAACGGCAGCGATCCCGGAGGGTTCATCTTCTGAGGTTCTTCCTTGGAATATACGACTTTAAGTGAGCTTACTCCGCGGGCTTTGAGTTCGCGGCGCATCACTTTCGCGAGGGGACAGACTGAGGTTTTGTAGATGTCTTCTACTTCAAATCTTGTCGGATCGGTCTTGTTGCCGGCTCCCATGCAGCTGATTATCTTTGTTCCGGTATCCCGGCACTTCGTTATCAGTTCGATCTTTCCGGTGACTGTGTCTATAGCATCGACCACATAATCGTAATCGGTGAAGTCGAACATAGAGGCTGTCTCGGGCAGGAAGAACGTATTATATACATTAACTGTGGCTTCGGGATTGATATCGAGGATCCGCTCGCGCGCGACCTCAGTCTTATAGCGGCCTATCGTACTGTGAAGTGCCACGATCTGCCTGTTTATGTTGGAAGGGGCGACCTTGTCGCTGTCTATGAGGTCGAGTGTACCTACGCCCGCTCTGGCCAGTGCCTCCACCGCGTGACCGCCTACTCCGCCGATGCCGAAGACTGCGACCCTGGATGAATTAAGCTTTCGTATGGCGTATTCGCCTATGAGCCTGATGCTGCGCTCGTATTGTTCGTTCATATATCCTCCGCAGTGCGCCGATATGGCGGTTAGTTAAGGCTTATGAAAATCAGTTTGCCCGTATATCTTTTGCATGAGACGGCCGTCAGTTACTTTCAAACTGTGTAATCACGCACTTTACGGGCGTGCGGCCGTTTCCGGGCGGGATCTTCTGTCCTTTCTTTCATATCTTTTATCGCCCACATAATACCACAAACCCGTATTGACTTCACAAAGTGCTGTAAGTAATATATTTACAGTAAATGAGCTGTCCTTTCCGCATGCCTGAAAACAGTCGGAAAGACAACCAAAAAATATCAGTAAGGAGACTTGTACTATGCCATTAGTAACAACTACCGAAATGTTCAAGAAGGCTTATGACGGCGGTTATGCCATCGGTGCTTTCAACGTAAACAACATGGAGATCGTTCAGGGTATCACAGAAGCTGCCGGCGAACTCGAATCTCCCGTTATCCTTCAGGTTTCCAAGGGCGCCAGAGCCTATGCTAACCACACATATCTCGTAAAGCTCGTTGAGGCTGCTGTTATCGAGAACCCTCAGATCCCGATCGCTCTTCACCTTGACCACGGTGATTCTTTCGAGCTTTGTAAGTCCTGCATCGACGGTGGTTTCACATCCGTCATGATCGACGCTTCCTCCAAGTCTTTCGAGGATAACATCGCTCTTACAAAGCAGGTTGTTGAGTACGCTCACGCTCACGGCGTAGTTGTTGAGGCTGAGCTCGGTACTCTCGCAGGTATCGAGGATGAGGTAGTTGTAGAGGCCGGTAAGGAAGCTTACACACGTCCCGAGGAAGTTGAGGAGTTCGTAGACAGAACAGGTTGTGACTCCCTTGCTATCGCTATCGGTACATCCCACGGCGCTTACAAGTTCACGGCTGCTCAGTGCACAAGAAACGCTGACGGTATCCTTGTTCCCCCGCCGCTGAGATTTGACGTTCTTGAAGAGTGCATCAAGAGACTTCCCGGTTTCCCGATCGTTCTTCACGGTTCTTCTTCCGTACCTCAGGAGTTCGTTAAGATGGTTAACGAGTTCGGCGGAAATATGCCTGATGCCGTAGGTATCCCTGAGGAGCAGCTCCGTAAGGCTGCTGAGCTTGCCGTATGTAAGATCAACATCGACTCCGATATCCGTCTTGCTATGACAGGTAACATCCGTAAGTACTTCGCTGAGCATCCCGATCACTTCGATCCCCGCCAGTACCTCAAGCCCGCTCGTCAGGCTGTTAAGGACATGGTTGCTCACAAGATCGTTAACGTTCTCGGTTCCGACCACAAGATCTGATAAGTACTTTATATACTTAGTCTTTTCGAAAGCTGCTCCTTCGGGGGCAGCTTTTTTGTGCGTTTGTTTTATGGGGGAGAGGGCGATGGCCGCTTTCTTGAGCTTTTGCACCCCGCCGGCCGGCATAAGCAAATCGTATCAGATCCGCTCTGCCCGATGTCAAGGACTTAAAGCCGCGAGGTGGTGTCCTTCGGGCCTCCTTGACATCACAGCCGGATCTGTATAAAAGGTGATAAGCCGGCAGAGGACTTGTGATAATCATTTGACTTGCTCCGCGTACCGTTAGGCAGCATTATCTGTTGATAGCAGTGTATTCCAAAATGTTGAATATTTCGATTTGGCATACAATTATTGATTATGATGTATTCCATTCTCCGTGTATTTTGCTTTTGGCATACGTTTTTTCAATTATTGTATTCCAGATCATTAATTTCAGAGTTTTGGCATACGATTTTATGTTATTTTGTATGCCAACTCATTGGATTTTACTTTTTGGAATACAGAGCATTTTAGCGAAATCAAAAGAATGTTCACTTTTTGCTTATCGGAGAGTATTATTGTTTTATAACAAAAATGAGAGGAGGGTTTTCTATGTCGATCAAGATTCTGAGAGAGGCTATTATAAAGCGTTGTGATCTGCTGTCGAAGTTTATTCCCGAATTGGAAAAGAAACTTATCGGATTCCCTGAAGGCAGACTTAAAACGACCCGCAGAGGGGATGTTGTAAATTATTATCTTGTTAATTGTCCTGATGGTAATACCCGGATGCTGAAAAAGTCGGAACATGGTATTGCAAAACAACTGGCACAAAAAGCATATTTTCAGAGAGTATTAAGAATTGCGGGTCAGGAGCAGGAGACACTTAAGGTTATTCTGACCAAGTTACCGGAAACAGTCATGGAGGATGTTTATGATCAGTTGCCGCAGGATAGAAAGGATCTTGTTAAGCCCATTGTTCTGCCTGATTCCGAGTTCTCCAAAAGATGGCAGGAGGAGCCTTATATCGGTAAGCTTATAGATGAGAATACTCCTTTCTTTGAGACTTTGAAAAAGGAAAGGGTAAGGTCAAAGTCTGAGCAGATCATCGCAGACAGGCTATATTTAAATAATATTCCGTATAAATATGAGTGCCCGCTGAAACTTGGCAAGAAGACTGTTCATCCTGATTTTACGATCTTACGGATGAGTGACAGAAAAGAGCTCTATTATGAGCATCTGGGGATGATGGATGATGAAGGTTATGCCAACAGGAATGTTAAGAAGGTGAATGAATATACGAAGAACGGTTTTATGCCGGGGATAGATCTTTTTCTCAGTATGGAGACATCCAAAGTACCATTAGATACCGGGATCATTGACAGGATGATCAATGAGAGTTTCAGATAGTACGTAATGATATGGCGATAACCGTATCAACCATAAATGAGGTTTTTTCGGAAAAATATGTTAATATATTTGCGACCTTAGTCTGTCGATTGCGTCATTAATTGTGAAAGGAGAAACCGGATTGGAAGATTCCATGATCGTGGAATTATACTGGCAGCGCGATGAAGCAGCCATCTCGGAGACATCGAACAAGTACGAGCGGTACCTTGTCAGTGTTGCCAATAATATCCTGCATGATCTGGAAGACAGCATGGAAACTGTCAACGAGACCTATCTTCATGCGTGGAATGCTATGCCGCCGCACAGACCTGATATACTGTCGGCTTTCCTGGCTAAAATAACCAGAAGGCTTTCCATCGATTCGTGGAGAAAGAAGACTGCTGACAAGAGAGGCGGCGGAGAATATGCGATGTCGCTTCAGGAGCTCGAGGAGAGCGGTTTTGAACCGAGCATCGAAGCAACTTTCGAGTCGGAGTCGGAAGCAGAGGATCTGGGTAAGCTCATAAGCGCTTTCCTGAAGACCTGCAAAAAGGATAACAGAGTCGTTTTTGTACTTCGTTACTTCAACTCGTGTTCAGTGGAAGAGATCTGCAATAAGACCGGTTTTTCCGTTTCAAAAGTCAAGAGCATCCTGATGAGGATGAGGAACGGATTGAAAGACTATCTTGAAAAAGAGGGCTATGAGAGATGAAAGCGCGTGATATTTCAGATGCATTGAATTATTTGGATGACGACCTTATCGCTGAGGCCGCAGCCTTCGATGCGCGCGGCAAGAAGAAGGCCAAGGTCACGATGATCAGGATAGGTGCGTTTGCTGCGGCTGCAGCAGCACTGGTATTAGGCTATGTCCTGATCAGTACGCTGGGAAGCTCAAGTTCATCTAGGAGCGAGACAGGAACCAAAGCCCCTGCTATCGATGCTAATTACGCAGCGGGAACGGTCGCGGAGATCATGGCTGAGGATGCTGACGGAGACGACAGAGCTTATTCTTATTATTCCTCCGATGTGCTCGCTGGTGGCGACCGCGAATTTGATATCGCTTTCGAGACGACCGGCTATGCGCTGGAGGGCGGGGAAGAAAATGCCGACGATGCTCCTGAAGGTCCCGAATCTTATTTCGTTATTGAGGATTATGAGTTTAGTTTCAACGATATCCTGTATGTGACGTCCTTTGAAGAGGCGGATCCCGATCGTGTCGGAGATCTTCTCTGTCAGAGCGGGACTGATGAGGATATATATGCTGACCTCGAGGATGAAGACGGTGTGATCATTGAACTTGGCGGTGCCCTCTATTACGCGTCCGAGAAGGAAGAATAAAGAGCAGTGGAATATTATCCCAATTATTATCCTTCTTTCAGATGCATCGCGGATAAGTGTTTTCATTCGTGCTGCAGGGGCTGGGAGATCGATGTTGATGAGGCTTCGCTTAAGCGTTACGGGGATCATCCCGATATAATCAGATATATTAAGGACGGTTGCTTTATCCTTGACGATAAAGAGAACTGTCCTTTTCTTCGTGAGGACGGACTGTGCCGTATGATACTTCGATACGGAGAAGATATGCTCTGCGATATCTGTAAGGATCATCCCAGATTCCGGAATTATCGCGGAGACGATGTCTATACAGGCCTGGGGCTCTGCTGCGAAGCTGCAGCAAGTCTTATCCTCGATCAGGAGGAGCCGTTTGCTCTTGTCCCGGGGAAAAAGCTCGGCGAGGTCTTTAAACTGATCGAAGAAAAAAGGGACGATATCCTTTCGGTAATTGACAGGTTCTCGCCCGTTACCTTAAGTCCGAGCGAGAGGGCGGAGCTTTTCCTTTCTCTTGAGAGGCTCGATCCGGAGTGGGATAAGATGCTCTTAAAGATCACAGACGATAACGGGGAGACCTCATGTGATGCGGTGACTTCAAGAAGGCTTTCAAACTTTGCCTCATATATCCTTTTCAGGCACGGAGAAGATAAGATCAGGTTCGCAGGTGAATGTACTCTGCTTATATATGATCTATACCGAGCAGGCTATGAGATCGCTGAGGCAGCCCGCATGTTCTCCTGCGAAGTGGAGTATTCCGACATCAATCCGCGTATCCTTTTGAACAGATTTGAAGAATGATTTATAATGTTACTCTATGCTTAGAGTGGTATCCGCAAACGGAAAGCAGATCACATATGAACTTACCCGTAAAAGGGTCAAGAACATAAACCTTCGTGTAAGGCGCGACGGTACTGTGGCCGTGTCCTGTAATACGAGGGTCAGCGTAACTGAAGTTGACAGGTTCGTGGCGGGAAATGCCGTGTTTATCGAGCAGGCGGTTATTAAGGTGTCTGAAAGGATAGCCAACAGTTCCCGCCCGTCTGAATACAGGGACGGAGATATTGTAAAGGTGTTCGGGGAGGAAATGCCGGTCAGGATCGCCTTTGACAGAAAAAACAGCGTTGTCCCTCTCCCTGACTCTATAATCGTAAATGTAAGAGATGTCTGTGATCCCCGCATGATATTCAGGACCTATGAGAGCTGGCGGCGTAAGACGTTGCAGGAAGAGATATTGCGTTTGTGCAGATTATACTATCCCTTTTTTGAGCAACTCGGAGTAAAATGGCCTGTGGAGATAAGGTTCCGCTCGATGAAGTCGAGATGGGGTTCCTGTATGCCGTCGAAAGGGATAGTGACATTTAACTATAATCTTTTCGAAGCTCCGAAAGAGGCCGCCTCATATGTCGTCGTTCATGAGTTCGCGCATTTCCTGAAGGCCGATCATTCGGCAGCGTTTTATAAGATAGTGGGATCCGTTCTTCCGGATTACAAATATAGACGGAGTCTGTTACGTGAGTATTAAACTGGAGTTTAAGAGCAGGAAGGATAAGGTAAGGGTTTGCCTGATGGGCATAGCGACTCTTGCCGGCATCATCATGTCGATCGTTCTGTTTCCGGAGCTTCTCTGGGTATATCTCGTTTTTGGTACCGGAAGTATATTTACCATCGAATACAGATTCAAGCACACATGGCCGCTGGATATTGCGTTCCCTGCGCTCTCGGCTTTGACGACCTTATATATAGATCATCTTATAAGCATGATAGGGAAGAGCTATTTTTCTGATGTGCATTCGATCATTAAATACCTTATAGATAAAGGTTTCATGAAGGTCGAGATCGAGATCGTATTCGTAATAAGTCTTTACTGGATCCTTCGGGTATGCTGCGTTCCGAAGAAAGTGGCGGCTTTTGTTTGCCCGATACCAATGCTCTTTTTGTCAGTAACAAACTACTATGTATATTCCTTCAGAGGATCGATACTTATCCCGACGGATATCTTTGCAGCCAAGACTGCGGCCAATGTTGTATCGAACTACCATTTCCCGATCTATACTCCTCTTGCCACGGCGGTCATTCCTTTTATACTGCTAATAGTGTCTTTCGGACATTTTAAGATCACGAATCCCCGGGAGAAGTGGTATATAAGAGAGATAATGTGTGCGTTCCTGGCATTCTTTTCCATTTTGTTCGGATATGTCTTCTTTACTGAGGTCATGTGTATAATGCCCGGTTATTCATTTAACTATATGGGTACAGCCATGAACGGATATATAAGCAATTTCTTCCTTCTTGCCAGGGATTCCAGGGTAAAGGTCCCTACCAGATATGCCGAATACAGGGAACGGTTTGAAGAAATGTCAGTCGAGGCGGATTCTGCTCCTGAAGATACTCCCAATATCCTGGTTATCATGAACGAGTCGTACTGTGATACATCGATCTATCAGGATCTGTGGAGCGATTACTACGATCCTGATCCTTTCCTGGATTCACTTGATACGGGAACTGCCTTTTCTTCGGTGTTCGGAGGACAGACGCCTAATTCCGAGTTTTCCTTCCTGACGGGTCTTCCTACGGCTTTTCTGCCTGACGGTACAACCCCGTATTCGATGTATATCGACAGCGATGAGTATTCTCTGGCGAGATACCTTAAGCAGTTCGGGTACAATACATGTGCGATGCATCCTTTCCTTCCCACCGGCTGGGAGAGGGACCGTGTATATCCGATGCTCGGGTTTGATGAGTTCCTGTCACTTGATGATTATGATCCTTCGGAAGACGATCTGGTGAGAGACTATATTTCCGACCGTTATGCATATGATTATGCAGTAGATTATATCGAAGCTCAGCCTGATGGTACTCCTTCGTTCGTTTTCCTGGTAACCATGCAGAATCACGGCGGTTATGATCTGGACGAGAGGCTTTACGATCATCCTATGCTTCACAGCGCGGATACCGGAGATATAGATGAATTCGCCACGACTTATTTCGCTCTGATCAATGAGAGCGATAAAGCACTGGAGCATCTCTTTGAGAGATTGTCAGAATCAGAAGAGAGATATATCGTTCTGATGTTTGGAGATCATCAGCCGCAGACCGGGATACAGGTCGACCTGGAGCCCGGCGGAAGCGGATGGGAGGTTCCGTATGTCATATGGGCTAATTATCCTGTTTCTTACACGCAGGATCATGAATTGACAAGTCTTAACTACCTGTCGCTCGATCTTCTGGAGGCAGCTGATCTCCCGTTGTCCGAATACTACAGATATCTGGAATCTATCAGATCCGAGGTCCCGGCACTTAATTCCTCTGGATTCTATTATGAGGGCGCATGGCATCCGATAATGGAGGCGAACGGGCTCAGACCTATGGATGCGTACAGGAGCCTTCAGTACTACTACCTGTTTGAGGATAATTGCTGATCCTGTCTTAGATAAAGACAAATGTATAAAGGATCACGCACCCGAGAAGCAGGGTAAGTATTATGGCAAGCGCTACCGCCCATTTGCGGTTGCCCAGTAAAAGATTTAAGCTTTCCGATATGGTAAATACGGCAAGAGCCTGGAACAATGCTATTCGTATGGCTCCCTGATTGGAACTCTTCTGGAGTTCGATATGTTCATCGAGATGCTCCGAATATTCATAATAGATGATAAGATTACGTTCTTCGGAGAATACGGTCAGGGGAACATGATCCAGTGTCGCCGTGATCTCACCGGACTCCTCGTCGGTAATAGCGACATTTGCAAAATAAACGTCGTCTTCAGAAGTGATCGCAGTTATCGAGACCTTATCGTCAGGAGAAAGAGTCGTTTCCTCATCGTACACGTATTCTTGCGATACGGTGAACTGCCGGTCCCGGAGAAAATTGGATTCGTATTGACGGTTGTCTCTCAAACCGAAAAATACAAATATAAAAGAAAAGGCTGCGCACAAAAATGCACAGCCCAGTGAAACCGCATTAAATCTGTCTTTCAGACCGTCCATGGATCAGAGCATCGTAGCCCTGAGCTCTTCGCCGGAGAGGGGAGAGAGAAGAGCAGGCGCGATGTCAAAAACCGTCTTACAGCCGAAGTCGCCCTTCTGCTCGAGCCTGTATGCTGCACGGGCATAAGCGATAAGTACCGATGCTGTAAACTCAGGGTTGGAGTCGAGCTTCAGCGAATACTCGATAACATGCTTGTTCTCATTATCAAAGCCGGTCCTTCCGCTCCTGATGACGAATCCGCCGTGATTGATCCTGCTGTGGTCGCGAAGGAATTCTTCTTCGCTTATGAAATGTACCGTAGTATCGTAATCGGCGAAGTAGTTGGGCATTTCCTTTATATTTTTCTCGATCTGAGCCTTATCGGCACCTTCCTCGGCAACTACAAAACATTCTCTGGTGTGTTTTTCCCTTGTCGTGAGCTCGGGAGCTTCACCTGCTCTTACGCGCTCGAGAGCTTCCGGTACAGGGATGGTGTACTGCTTGCCGTTCTTTACGCCGGGAACACGTCTTATAGCGTCGGAGTGACCCTGAGATACGCCCTTGCCCCAGAAGGTGTAATCCTCGCCTTCGGTGAGGATGCAGTTGCCGTAAAGACGGTTAAGGGAGAACATTCCGGGATCCCATCCGCAGGAGATAACGGCAACCTTGTTTGCTTCTTTGGCTGATTCGTCAACAGCCTTAAAATGCTCGGGGATCTTCGCGTGAGTATCAAAGCTGTCGATAACGTTAAAGTGCTTGGCATATTCTCTTGTCTGTCTGGGCAGATCCGTTGCAGAGCCTCCGCAGATGATCATGACATCAAAATATGATTTCATTCCCACGAGGGATTCCACGCTGTACACTCTGACTCCGTCAGTCTTGATCTTTATCGATGAAGGGTCTCTTCTGGTGAAGATACCCTTAAGTTCCATATCTTTATTTTTCCGGATCTCACTCTCGACTCCTTTTGCGAGATTGCCGTATCCTATGATCCCGACTCTGATGGCCATACCCAAAAGTCTCCTTTTTACGTTTTTTCGTTAACGATTATACTTTTTTCCATTTTATCAGTAAAGAAAAAATTATTGTGATATATTAGAACAAATGAATAGAAAGTTTTTTGTGTCTGTTTTCTTCTATTTTCTTGCTTTTATCGGTGCCGTGTTTGCTTTCTTGAGTGCCCCTTTAAGCGCTCTTTGGTATGTGGTCTTTGTTTTGCTGTTCGTCTTCCCGGAAAAGGCCGGAAAGATCACGAAGAAACAGCCTGATATCTGCGGTGCCGTCTATGCGGGGGCCTTTACAACATACTTTTCATCTTTTCTTCTTCTGTCGCTTATACCGGAAATAAAGAAGACAGCATCATTTCTGATCTATCTCTTTCAGAGAGGTTTGGATTCACTTCTTTTTGAGTTCTTTCTGGTGGCATCGTTTTATTTTGTTCTCCGGCTCTTTATCCGTTCGCGTAAGATCGCCTCTGCCTTAACCCCTGTTCCGTTCGTTTTCGTGGCGCTTCTTGATTATTATGTCTATAATTTCCGCGGTAACGAGATCATAGCGGCCGATATATTCAGTATAAAGACAGCGCTTAATGTGTCGGGAGCGTACGATTTCTTCGATTTTATCCCGATCGTCATCATGGGGATCCCCCTTATCCTTTATATGGTGACCGTAAACCGGATCCCTCTTGAGAAAGATACCGGGAAGAGATCACGGCAGACCGGGGCTTCTGCGATCTGCCTGGCTGTCTGTGTCGTATGTATGGCAGTATCTCTGTTCATAAGTTCGAAATATCATGAGATGAAGATGTGGAAGAACAGTGCTGCCAAGGATAACGGCATATTCCTGAATATCGCTCTGTCTTTTCCCGCCATGTCACCTCATATGCCGCCGGGTTATTCGACCGATGCGATCGACTCCCGTGTATCTCCCGCCATAGAGGGGGACGGCAGGGATCCGAATATCATAATCATAATGAACGAGGCCATGACAGATGTTACTTATTCGAATACACTGGACTCATATATAGAGGATCCTATGCCTTATATGCATTCCCTTGCGGAGGACCGTGAACATACGGTGTCCGGATATGCCCTGTCTTCTGTATACGGCGGCAATACCGCCAATTCGGAGTTCGAGATGCTTACGGGTATCACGACTGCTTATCTTCCTTCGGGAGCGATCCCTTATACGCTATATATCGACAGACCGATCATTTCAGTGGCAAGCGTTCTCCGGGATCAGGGATATGATACGGTAGCCATGCATCCCTATCCGGGCGACGGATGGAGCAGGGATAAGGTCTATCCTCTCCTGGGATTTGACGATTCGCTCTTTATGGATGATTTCCGCTACGATGATTCAGATATGATTAGAACGTTTGATTCGGATATGAATGCTTATGAGAATCTCCTCAGGGTCATAGACGAGCATGAGGCATCATCCGATGCGCCCCTGTTCTCGTTCCTTGTAACCGTACAGAACCACGGCGGTTATGACGATCCCACGGACAATTATGTTCCGGGAGACTATATTCAGGGACATGACGATGCCAATCTCTTTATCTCTCTGATGCATGAGACGGATAACGCTCTTGAATATCTTATAGGAGAGCTGGAGCAGAGAGATGAGGAATATGTCCTCCTGATATTCGGCGATCACCATCCCGCGTTGCCGGAGTTCTCCGATGACATGACTCCCGGCGGAGAGGCGTGGAAGATACCTTTTCTTATCTGGAGCAATAAGGGCCTGACTTATAATGAGGCATATTCGGTCAGGGACGGGGCAGGTGTTACCGATATCGGCTATCTCGGACTCGAGACGCTTTTATATGCCGGTTCGGACATTCCTTCCTATTTCTCGACGATAATGGAGATAAGGGATAATGTACCTTCGATCAATGCGGCAGGCTTCTATTCTCTTTCCGGCAATACTTACCGCCCTCTGAACGAAAGCGATGAGGACGGGGCTTCGGCATATATCGAACTGTACAGATATCTTCAGTATGATGTGCTTTTCGATGAGAATGACAGCGGATTGACAGCTCTTCGTTGACATTAACAAAAAATTATTATTTTTTTGCCTCCATCAGATGTAAAATCTAGGTAAGGATATTATCGAAGGAGGTGTTTGTTATGTCATACAGCATAGTTACGGTCAGCAGACAGTTCGGCAGCGGGGGAAGGTCTATCGCTCACGGGGTTGCGGACAGACTCGGCTGGGAGTACTACGACAAGGCCATCATCGATGATGTCGCCATGGAGACCGGTTTCTCCAAGGAATTCATTGCAGCCAAGGGCGAGGAGGCCCCCGGCAAGACAGTCTTCTCGTACGGCTTTGAGACTCAGGGGGTTCCCGGAGTCATGAACGGAATGACCACCCACGATTACCTCTGGAGCGTTCAGCGTAAGATAATCAAGGATATCGCGGAGTCCGGAAAGAAATGCGTTATCGTCGGCAGGAGCGCCGATTATATCCTTCGCGAGATGGACGGCGTTCTTAACGTATATATCAGCGCCGACATGGATTTCCGTATCAACAGGGTACTTACCAAGTACGGTGACAGCGAGATCAAGATCGAGAAGAGGCTCTCCGACAAGGATAAGAAGAGGGCGGCCAACCATAAGCACTTCACCGATCTTCAGTGGGGATTTGCTCCAAACTATGATCTCTGTCTCAGTTCTTCGCAGCTCGGGATCGAAAGATGCATAGATATCATCTGCAAGATCGTCGAAGAGGGCTGATCACAGGCTGTTAGGGGGCGGTTTCAGGCAAGTTCTTTATTGACTAATACCCTTTACTGTACTAAATTATGAAAGGTTGTTTTTTACGACAGCCTTTCATTTTTTTACAGGTGGGTGTTATATGGTTATCAAGATCCTTATGCTCGTGGTCTTCTTTGCGGCAATAATCGTTGTCGGTGTCATGAGCCACAAGAAAGCAACGAACGTTGACGGATTCGTATTGGGCGGAAGATCCGTTGGTCCCTGGCTTACTGCTTTTGCTTACGGAACCAGTTATTTTTCTGCCGTTATCTTTATCGGTTATGCAGGACAGTTCGGATGGAAATTCGGTGTCGCTTCCACATGGATCGGTATCGGAAATGCTGTTATCGGTTCGCTCATGGCATGGGTCATCCTCGGCAGAAGGACGAGACTTATGACTCATAAGCTCGAGAGTAAGACGATGCCCGAGTTCTTCGCCAAGAGATTTCAGAGCAAGAGCCTCCGTCTCGGTTCATCGCTCATAATCTTTATCTTCCTTATACCTTATACGGCCTCACTTTATAACGGTCTTTCAAGACTGTTCGAGATGGCTTTCCATATCGATTACAAATACTGCATCATAGCAATGGCTGTGCTCACGGGTATCTACGTTATCGCCGGCGGCTATGTGGCTACCGCCATCAACGACTTTATCCAGGGTATCATAATGCTGATCGGTATCACGGCGGTCGTTCTTGCAGTGCTCAATATAAACGGCGGATTTATGGGTTCCATGATGGAGCTCGCCAAGGTCGAAGGCGATTTCCCGGAATTTCAGGGTGCTTACACGTCGTTCGTAGGACCTTTGCCGGTCGATCTTCTGGGTGTTGTCATCCTTACTTCCCTCGGTACATGGGGTCTTCCTCAGATGGTCCAGAAATTCTACGCCATCAAGCATGAGGCAGCAATCCGTAAGGGTACGATCATATCGACGGTCTTTGCCATAGTAGTCGCAGGCGGATGCTATTTCCTCGGCGGTTTTGGAAGGCTCTTCCTCACACAGGAAGAAGTTAATGAGATGGGATTCGATGCCATCGTTCCTTCGATGCTCGCCAAGCTTCCCGATTTCCTTATCGCGGTCGTCGTTATCCTTGTACTCTCGGCTTCGATGTCCACATTGTCGTCTCTGGTACTTACCTCCAGTTCGACTCTGACACTTGACTTCATTTCCGGCACCATCGTTAAGAAGATGAGCGAAAAGTCTAAGATGGCTTGGCTTCGTATACTCGTTGTCGTGTTCATCATCATCTCTTCGGTCATCGCGATGATCCAGTACAGTTCGAACGTGACGTTCATCGCACAGCTCATGGGTGTATCCTGGGGTGCTCTGGCCGGAGCGTTCCTTGCTCCGTTCCTCTTCTCTCTTTATTGGAAGAAGGCGACAAAGGCATCGTGCTGGGCGTGCTTTATCTTCGGTTCTGTTCTCATGGTAGCCAACATGCTCTTCAGAGGGTATTTCCCGGCTATCCTCAAATCCCCGATCAACGCAGGTGCTTTCGCAATGCTCGCAGGATTTATCATCGTTCCTGCTGTTAGCCTTATCTCCAAAAAGCCCGACTCCAAGCTCGTCGAATCGGCTTTCGAGTGCTATGAGCAGCCTGTTACGGTCAAGGTAAAGAACACTCTTGAAGAGTAATAAACAATAAACGTGATCTATGATAAAATAGCGGGGGTGGGTTTCCATTCCCGCTATTTTTGTGCGTTTATGACAGGTGGCCTATGAAACATTACGATGTCATCATTATCGGAGCGGGTCCGGGAGGAATATTCTCGGCATACGAACTGTCCCTTCTGAAGCCGGATCTTAAGATAGCCGTTTTTGAAGCGGGAAAGTCCCTGGAACAGAGAAAATGTCCAATCGACGGCAAGAAGGTGAAAAAGTGTCTTAACTGCAAGTCCTGTGCGGTCATGAGAGGCTTCGGCGGCGCAGGAGCATTTTCCGACGGCAAGTATAATATCACTAATGATTTCGGCGGCACCCTTTACGAGCATATCGGCAAGGAACGTGCGCTCGAACTCATGAAGTATGTCGATTCCATCAATATCAGTAACGGCGGGGAGGGGACGAAGCTCTATTCCACCGCAGGCACGAAGTTTAAAAAGATCTGTCTCGAGAACAAGCTCCACCTGCTGGATGCTTCCGTCAGACATCTCGGGACCGATAAGAACTACCTGGTATTGGGCAATATCTATGAGAAACTCAAGGATAAAGTGGACTTTTTCTTCGAAAGCCACGTTGATGATCTCTGTATCGAAAACGGTGAATATATCGTCAGTACTTCCGATGAGAGTTTCTCCTGCGGTACGTGTATAGTATCCGTCGGAAGATCAGGCAGCAAATGGATAGAACGCGAGTGCGCCGACCTCGGCATCGAGACATTCTCGAACAGGGTGGATATCGGCGTACGGGTCGAGCTCCCCGCTGTTGTATTCTCGCATCTGACGAGTGAACTCTACGAGTCAAAGATCGTATACCGCACCGAGAAGTTCGAGGACCGTGTCAGGACGTTCTGCATGAATCCCAACGGCTATGTCGTTACCGAGAATACAAACGGTATCGTCACGGTAAACGGTCACAGCTTTGACGCAGCTGAACTGCAGTCCGATAATACGAATTTTGCTCTTTTAGTCGCCAAGCATTTCTCCGAGCCTTTCAAGGACAGTAACGGGTATGGCGAATCGATCGCAAAGCTTTCCAATATGCTCGGAGGAGGAGTCATCGTACAGCGTTTCGGCGATCTTATGAGAGGGAGGAGATCCAATGAAGAGAGGATCGCCGAATCTACGGTGAGACCTACTCTCGCGGCTACGCCCGGAGATCTGAGCCTCGTTCTTCCCAAGAGGATCTTAGACGGCATTATCGAGATGATCTATGCTCTGGATAAGATCGCTCCCGGTACTGCAAATGACGATACGCTTCTCTACGGAGTCGAAGTCAAGTTCTATAATATGGAAGTTGCCATCGACGGCAATCTCGAGACCAAGTATAAGGGTCTTTATATCATCGGAGACGGAAGCGGCGTGACGCATTCACTGTCCCACGCATCTGCGAGCGGTATCCACGTAGCAAGGAAGATCGCCGGGGAGGTGTGATCCGTGGCTGCTTTGTGGGATTATCTCAAGGAGTTCAATTTCTGGTCGGTGCTTTTCAGGCTTGTTCTGGCCATGGCATCCGGAGGGATCATCGGTTACGGGCGCGAGAAGAAAGAGCGTAATGCCGGCCTTCGTACATATATGCTCATAAGTATCGGCGCGGCGTTGACTGTTCTGATCTCGGAGTGTGAATATGAACTTCTTTGCAGCCGGTGGGCATATGTGGCCGAACTGTGCGAGCTGAAGTTCGACGGAACAAGATATGCCGCGGGTGTCCTTGCCGGAATCGGTTTCCTGGCTGCAGGGACCATAATAGCATCAGCACATCAGCAGGTGTCAGGGCTTACTTCGGCGATCGGGCTGTTTGCAGCAGCCGTTCTGGGCATCGCGTCGGGAGCCGCTTTTTACGAATGCGTCATACCGGCGATAGTCGTAGTCGTGTTCTGCATGGAGGTCCTGCAGCCGTTCGAGATCCTTTTCAAAAGGCGGCTCAGAAATATCACGATCACGGTCAAGTTCAATAAAGAAGACGATATCAGGGTCATCCGAAAGACTATCGAGCGTCAGGGGGCCACGATATTCGATATCGATATCGAGGAAGACGAAAGCGGTGAAGATCATATGTCGGCTATCTTTTCGATGAAGATGAGCAAGGAGAAGTCGTCGCACTCCGAGATGCTCTCGTCCATCGCGGAACTGCCGTGCGTCCGGTCGCTGCATGAGCTTATATCTTAAGGGGGATACGATGTTTAAGATCTTTGATTGTTTAAGAGACATTAATTTCCTTACCGTAATAGTGCGGCTGATATTCTCGATCATCTGCGGAGGCGCGATCGGACTCGAGAGATCATATAAGAACAGGCCTGCCGGCTTCAGAACGCACATACTTGTCTGTATAGGCGCCACGATAGCATGCATGACGGGTATCTATCTTTACGTTAACCTCCATTTTCCGACCGACATTTCAAGGCTCGGCGCGCAGGTCGTCTCGGGCTTGGGTTTCATCGGCGGAGGAACCATAATCGTCATCAACAAAAAGAGGATAAAGGGTCTTACGACCGCGGCGGGCCTTTGGACATGCGGCGTCATCGGTCTTGCCATCGGCGCAGGCTTTTACGAAGGCGCTCTGATCGCCACGGTCCTTGTCCTGATCGCCGAGATATATTTCTCCATCGTCGGCAGCAAGATATCTCATAACGACGCTTTCGGCTTCCTGCTCCTTTATGACGAGAAAGAGGCTCTGAACCAGGTAATGAGATACTGTAAGGACCACAGGATGATGATAAGTAACCTCGAGGTTACCGGCAAGTCCGAAGAATATGATTCGAAATATTCCGTTATCCTTACCGTTCGTCCGCGAAAGAAAGTAAAGCCCGAGCAGATCATAGGCCACATCCGCGGAATGAAGGGTATAAGCGGAGTCAGAGAAGTCGGCGAGTTCTGATCGATAGGAGTGGAACGGGATGACAGGCAATGCCAGGTATAAGTATGATCATCAGGTTTAAACCGGTCATCGTCTGTAATACGTTTACCGTGAAGTTACGGGAAGAATCCTATAACAACATATGTGGTTCTCCGAGTTATCGGACTGACGATCCTTCGATGTACCAGATGTTGGTACCAGTGAGATCGGAGTTTTCTTGGGTTTAGTGGTACTAACGCCTGAATGTACCAGTAAGTGGTACCAGTGAGATCGGTGTTTTTGCCTTTTCAGTGGTACATCCGATGATTTTCGCTGTTCATCGCTCATCGTGCCGGATGTACCATATACCTGTACCATATAATCCCAGTTCAGAGAAAAAATGTGGTACATATGCCCGGATGTACCATATACCTGTACCATATAATCCCAGTTCAGAGTAAAAATGTGGTACATATAAAAACCCTTGGAATCAGAGGTTCCAAGGGTTTACTGGTGGAGCATACGGGACTTGAACCCGTGACCCCCACACTGCCAGTGTGATGCGCTCCCAGCTGCGCTAATGCCCCAAGCGAATGATATTGTATAACACGGACTCGCATTTCGTCAAGCGATCGTGCTTACATCTGATGCTTTACGACTCCGTACTCGTCGTAGTTCCTGTAGTACGGACATTCCTTGCTCTTTCTTGATTCGAGGCGGGCATACTCGTCTTCATCGACGTTGACGTCGCAGTAATACTCTCCCGTTTCCTCATCGTAACTGTTGAACATGCATGTGTCGCACTGTGCCATGAAATATCTCCTAGTATTCCGTTTTTATCTCGTCGAGGCCGTAGGTCTTCCTGAAGATATATTCGTCTTCGGGATTTTTTATCAACATAACGTCGGTGAAGTGACCGTCTTCTCTGTTACGGAAACCCGCGACCTTCTCGCCCGTGCAGATGGAGCTCTTTATTACCGCATACTGCTTAGTCGGGTCGTAGGGGATACGGCCCGTATCATCAGATCGTTTTCCAAACAGTTTCGGAATGTGAAGTCTCATATAGTTTCTCCGGTACGGAACTTTTCGTATATTATATCAAAAAGCCGCAGTTCCCGATGCGGTCCTGCGGCTTCTCATGAACTTATTCCTTGGAAGCCTTTACTCTTTCCTTGTGTGCTTCCTTCTGCTCCTTGTCGAATCCGATTATGAGTCCGTCGGGGAGGAGCTTGTCGATCGCAGTGTTGATCTCGGCATTCTTCTTGTCGTAGACCGGGTTGGAACCGATCACGCACTCCTTATTGTTTCTAAGCTTCAGTATCATCCTCGGAGTCTGCTTATAGTACTCGATATAAGACCAAGAGACATCACGGGTATTGCAGATGAAGTTGTTTTTGCAGACGATATATTTATCCGTGACAAAAAGGCAGGGATCCTTACCCTTTATCTTATATACATAAGCAGCATGGTTGTTCATCTGATCGAGGACATCATCTTCGGAGAATTCGCTTAAAGCCTTCTTGACCTTGGAACTTGACGCGAGATCGCTGAAGAATATAAGAGCTCCGAATAAGAATATACAGCCAGCTATGACCATGACGGGAGTCTTGAGCGCTTCGGGAGCCGCTGTCGTATCAGAACCGTTATTGATGAGCCTGAAAAGCCAGTCGAGACTTGCCATATCAAAAAAATAAAGCAGTGCATATGCCAGGATGCCCAAGCAGATGAAAAACATTATCGCGTTTCCGGCTTTTGCCGTAATGATGTTCTTCTTTGTGTATTCCATATGACCCTCCTCGCCGCTTGATACGGAATTTATTAAGTTCGATTATATGAAAATGAGTTATAATTGTAAATTGATATTTACGAAAGAGGACTGCCCGAAGATGCTTTCAGATAATAAGGGAAGGATGATCAATCACTACACTTCGGATTATGTGGTGTTCGATATCGAGACGACGGGGCTCGATCCCGAGAATGACCGTGTTGTGGAGATCGCAGCGGTAAAGGTCAGAGACGGACGGAAGATCGATACATTCCAGACTCTTGTGGATCCCGGCTGCCATATCCCTCAGACCGCTGTCGATATCAGCGGGATCACCGATTCCATGGTAAAAGGAGCGCCGGATATTAGAACGGCTTTGAAGATGTTTGATGGATTCGCGGACGATATGACCCTTGTGGGTCAGAATATCAGGCGCTTTGATCTGAAGTTCCTTCAGCGCGACAGCCTGGCTCTGTTCGGAAAGGTGATCGGAAATGACTATGCTGATACTCTTTGCCTGGCCAAGGTAATGCTCCCCGAAAGGGAATCATACAGCCTGAGTTCTCTGTCGGAATATTATAACGTCAGTACCCTTGGTGCCCACCGCGCACTGGCTGATTGTGAGATGACGCGGCAGGTGTTCGAGTATCTGGGCAGGGAGGAGGCTCATCCTTCCGAAGCGGCCAAAGCCGTCCTAAGATGTCCTTTGTGCGGCAGTAAGCTTAAAAGACGTGAGGGAAGGTTCGGATCTTTCTACGGATGCAGCATTTATCCCGATTGTAAGTATACAAAGGATATAAGCTGATCACAGCTCTCCGAAGTCCATATCCATGGCGAGTACGAAGTTCATATCGGGATAATGCTTTGAAAGATCCTCTTTTATGTCTTTGAGGACCAGGGATCTGACCTTGGCATCAAAACTTATTACAACGTCAAACCTTATGAGCTTATCCGTGGGCGAATAGTAGAATCCGTGCATCCCCTTGACGAAATCGTGAGACATTACGATCGATCTGATCTTTTCACGAAGATCGATGACTTCTCTGTCATGAGTATTTACGGAGTATATACCGATACCTGTGAGGAGTACCTTATGCTCGCGGTGAACTTTGGAGGTGATCTCACGTGTCAGCGAATCAAGTCTCTCGACGGAGAGGGTATCCTCGATCTCGATATGTACCGAGCCGTTATAGATATCGGGTCCGTAGTTATGAAGTATCAGGTCGTATGCGCCGTTCACCTCGTCGAATGAACGGATCGTGGCTTTTATATCCTGGACCAGTTTGGGATCCGCACTCTCTCCGAGGAGTCTGGAAACTGTCTCGGACAGCATCTCTATACCGGACTTTATGATAACGGCCGATATCAGTGCGCCGAGATATGCTTCTGTAGAAAAACCCGTGAAGATGAAGATCAGGGCGGCAATTAGGGTGGAAGCCGAGATCACGGAATCCAAAAGCGCATCCTTGCCGGAATTAACGAGCGAATCCGAGTTTACACGGATACCGGTCTTCTTAACATAAAGACCAAGAACTATCTTGACGATGATCGCAACCGATACGATCACAAGCGATGCCGTGCTGTATTCGGGAGTCTGCGGATCAAAGATCTTCTTTATCGACTCGATGAGCGATGTGGCACCGGCATACAATACGATCACGGAGATAAGAAGAGCACTCAGGTATTCTATCCTTCCGTACCCGAAAGGATGTTTCCTGTCGTTCTCCCGTCCCGCGAGCCTGGTCCCGATTATCGTTATGAGCGAACTGGCAGCGTCGGATAAGTTGTTTACGGCGTCAAGAACGATCGCTATGGAATTGCTGAGGATACCGACGACGGCCTTGAAAGCCGCCAGGAATACATTGGCCAGGATCCCCGTGATACTCGTTCTGATTATTATCTTTCCGCGGTCTGCGGCCTGATTACTGTTCTCGCTCATTGTCAGTTCTCCGGTTTGAATCTGTTTTATTCTCCACACATAGTATCACAAATATACGGGGGCTGATATTTTTCCCGTGAAAAAACCGGCTCCCTCACGGATCGGGAGGAGCCGGGGCTTTATTGTTCTGCCCGGTATTGACAATCACTTCGAATTATGAGAATATTCTCATAATTGAAAAAGGAGAGAATTCCATGCCTTATAAAAAATCTTCAGAGAAAAGAGAGATGATCCTTCGGAAGGCCTCGGAGGTGTTCAGGACGAAGGGATATGCAGCCGTATCTATGACGGACATCATAGATGCCTGCGGGATAAGTAAGGGAGGCATATATCTTTACTTTAAGTCCGTAAGGGAGATCTTTGAGACGCTGCTTTCCATGCAGGAACAGGAAGAAAAGGAAACGGCAGACAGTACCGCGGAGGATCCCCTGACTGTGCTTTGGATGTATCTTCAGACTCAGAAAGAGGAAGTCTTAAGTCCTAAGGAGCATATGGTGGTCGCCCTCTATGAGTATCTTTTCTCGGTGAGAAACGAGATAGGGGAAGAGATCATGGCTCAAAGGTTCAAGACGGCAACAGACAGGCTTGCCGCTGTCATCGAAGAATGTGACCACAAACACGATCCGGTGATAAGCGCGCAGAAGATAGTTCTTTTTATCGAGGGGCTCCGTGTGAGCAGTATAGTGATGCCGCTTGATGAGGATATGGTAGAAAGACAGATGAGAAATCTCATGGAGGAGATATAAGTATGACATTTTCAAAGAAAAAGATATGGGTGAGCATGGCGCTGATATTTATACTTTGCTCTATAGTAAAGCATATAGAATTCTTCTATATCCAGACGGACAGGACTTTTATCGCGGATAACGTGATATGTAAGATCTTTACCATAATCTCCATAGCCGCGGCACTTATCTTCTGGAAACTGAAGCCGTCGGATATCGGGTTCAGATCCAAAGGTTTCCTTAAGTATATGTGCTGCGGATTCGGCTTGGGTATCGGTACTTTCGCCGTATCGTACGGACTGGAAGTGCTTATCCTGATCTTACAGGGAAAGACCGTGACTTTCGGTTTCTATGTGACAAACTTCGCACTCTCGGGAGCCACCAATTCGGTAGAGCTGTCGGTCCCGGCACTCCTTATCTGTATAGCCGGTAACGTGATAAACGTAGTGGCTGAGGAAGGGCTGTTCAGAGGTCTTTTTCTCTTCCTGTTCGCAAAGATCTATTCATTCGGAAAGAGTAATCTCATTCAGGCTTTTCTTTTCGGCATATGGCATCTGGTCACAGTTGCTCTTGAAGTAAAGGAGGGAACGATGAATATCCCGACGGCGATCGTCATGGCGATCGGATATATTGTCCTTGCGGGTATCCTCGCTCTCGAGTGGGGCACATGCGTTGATATGACAGGTGTTCTCTGGGTAGGCATGTTCGAGCATTTCTTCAATAACTTCATAGGAAATACGCTTCATGTGGTAAGCTCTACGGGAACGGATGAGATGCAGATAGTAAGGATCGTTCTTTCTAATATCCTCTCGCTTACGGTCGTCCTTCTCATTAATAAGCGGAGCAGGAAAAAGATCCGGGAGGAGTTATAAGATACTTAACTGACCGGTCGAAAAAAAGATTGTCAGACATACGGGCTCGGGTATAATTGACATAAGAGGTCAGATATCGATGGAACCGGGTTATACATTCTTTTATATAGAAGCCAATATCGTTTGCCTGTTTATCTTTTTGATGCTCCTGGTAAGAAGCATAGGCGGTGTGGACAGGCAGGAGAAGCAACGCGTCTTTGACGGGATGCTCATAAGTCATATCCTTTATTTTGTAAGTGATAGCCTTTGGGTCCTGATCCTGGATGACGTTATCCCGAGGACTTTCGTGACTGTTGCCGTCGTTAATCTGGCCAATGCTCTGATTCTGTACTGCATCACATTCTTCTGGTATGTGTATGTGGAGCTCTTTCAGGGATCGGTGTTCCTGAAACTAGTCAGACACAGGCTCATGATCTTCATTCCGGGATCTGCTGTTGTCGTTATAATCGCGTTCCTCTTCTTATTAAGGCCCGATCTTATGGTAGATGATGAACTGATGCCGACATCTCTTTACTATATCATGTTCATAGTTGTTCCTGTTCTTTATATCGTTGCTGCTGCCGCGAGATCACTGGTCAGGGCTTTTATGAAAAAGAATTATGCCAACAGGAAGACATACATAGCTTGTGCTATATATCCTATAGCAGTTACTGTTTTCGGGATAGTACAGATCGTATATCTTCATGTCCCGCTCTTCTGCTTCGGCTGTACGATCATAATGATCTATATCTATATAGTCTCTCTTGATGATCAGGTATCGAGCGATCCGCTGACGAACCTTAATAACAGGGCGCAGTTAAAGCGCTTTGTCTCCGGGGATTCTTTCCGGTTATCCGATGAGCAGCCTTCTTCTTATGTTATGATGGTGGACCTTAACAGGTTTAAGAGCATTAACGACAGATACGGTCATGTGGAGGGGGACAATGCGATCAAAAGGACTGCGGATGCGCTCCGGGCAGCCTGTTTGGGAAGCCGCACAAGACCTTTTATCGCCAGATACGGCGGTGACGAGTTCGTAGTTATAGCCAGAACGACTGATATAAACGAAGTCATCAAGCTCGCTGAACGGATAAAACAGAAGCTCATTGACCTGAATACGGCTGCCGGTTCGGAATATGAATTGACGGCATCGATAGGTTATGCTAAATTCTCTCCCGAGACAATGTCATTCCAGGATGCGCTCAGAAAGGCCGACGAGGCTCTGTACCGCGAGAAGGAGCTTCTAAAGCAGAAGGCGTGACATTTGACTTTAACATTACTGAAGTATTGATTGTAACAAATCAATGGTAATATGGGAGTATGGAGAAATTTAAGAAGATAGTGGCGGTCTTTGCCGCTCTTGTGATAATGATCTCGTTTGTATCACCTTCCCGAGCATCTACCAGGGGAGGTTTTATTGACCTGGTGTATACGAGTCTTCTTCACCGTGAGGCAACGGAGGATGAGAGGACTTATCTTCTGGATGTCATGAGACACGGAAGATATCATGCAGCCGAAGTTATAGACCATGTCGTAAACTGTGCGGAATTCTATAATACGGTCACTTCTGATGCGGAGTACGCTTCCAGGCTCCTCTCACTTATCGGAGGTGACCTTCAGAAGCTCGACCTCTATACATATCTGATGGACAGGGGCGACACCAGGGAACATATAATGTATCTTTTCATGCAGTCCGAGGAATATGAGGAGCTTTGCGAACGCTATAATGTCGGATTGGGCAATACCAATGAGAGAAGGCACATAGATCCCAATCTCCCGATGATCGCGCTTACTTTCGATGACGGTCCTTCCGGTGAGACATGGAGGATCCTCGATGTTCTGGAAGAGTATGATCAGGCTGCGACGTTCTTTGTAGTAGGCACCAATGCCGAGAACTACCAGGAGACGATCGCAAGGGCATATTCTATCGGATGCGAGATCGGTAATCACACATACGGTCACGCGGATCTTACGAGCCTCGACGAGGCCGGTATCATCGATACCATAAGGCATGCCAACCGCTATATAGTAAGTGCGACCGGTCAGCCTGCCACGGTAATAAGACCTCCCTACGGCTCTTATAACACTTTCGTACAGGATCATGTGACGCGTCCCTTGATCCACTGGGACGTGGATACGAGAGACTGGGATACCAGAAATGCGGTCAGTACATATAATGCTATAATAGATACCGCTCAGGACGGGGATATCGTTCTGATGCATGACATCTATTCTTCAACGGCCGATGCCGCATGCAAGGCGATCGCCCGACTCGTTCATGACGGATACCAGCTTGTAACGGTTTCCGAACTCGCCAGATACAGGGGCGGAATGACCGATGGCGGCATCTACTTCAGGTTCAGGCCGCTGGAGCCGGGAATATAAACTATGCCGATATTGACAGTTGATGAGATAAGTAAGAATTTCGGGGAAAGAGATGTGCTGGATCACGTCTCTTTTACTGTGAACGAAGGAGATAAGATCGCCTTTATAGGGAATAACGGTGCCGGCAAGTCAACACTCTTCCGGATCATCAAGGGAACAGAGAAGGCTGATAACGGCAGGGTCATCCTTCACGGCAATACCATAGTCGGATTCCTTTCGCAGAATATGGATGAACAGGATATGGGTTCAGACGGTCTCGTACCCAAGGAACTGAAGGAACTCGAGGAACGTAAGCTCACGCTCGAGCATGAGATCGCAGTCAACAGTGATGATAAGGACCGTCTCGACGGACTGATGCGCGAATATACCGACACCTGCGCCGCATATGAAGCAAAGGGCGGTTACGATCACGAGTACAGGATGAATGAAGCTCTGGCGGGACTGGGGCTTATAGGTCTTGACGGGAGGACAGATCTGACTACGCTGTCGGGAGGAGAGAAGATGCGTGTCTGCCTGGCTGCTCTGATCGTTTCGCGTCCTGATATCCTTATGCTCGACGAGCCCACCAACCACCTGGATACTGAGGCGGTCGAATGGCTCGAGAACTACCTGAACTCATATAAGGGTTCGGTCTTTATCATCTCGCATGACAGATATTTCATAAATAAGATCGCCAACCGCGTTATCGAACTCGATAACGGCAGGATCACCTGCTATAAAGGTAACTATGACGAATATAAGGAGCAGAAGGAGAGGTTTATTAAGACTCAGACCGCGCTCGTCAGGAATCTCGAGGATGAACTGGAACATCAGCTCGACGTAAAGCAGACCATGCTCTCTCACAGAAACATAAGCGGTTACCACCAGAGAGAGAAGATGGCTGATAAGCTCTATGATGTACTTATGAGGGAAAAGGCCAGGCTTCCCGGTAATTCCGGAAAGATGTCCTTCACCGTTGTCCCGGAAGAGAGGATCGGCGCATCTGATAAACTCCTTCTGGAAGTTAAGGGAGTTTCCAAAAAGTTCGACGATTGTCCAATGCTCTTTTCGGATATCAGCTTTGAAGTGAAGGCGGGAGAGAAGATATTCCTCTGCGGTCCGAACGGCTGCGGCAAGACGACGCTGCTTTCGATGCTGCTGGGTAAAGCGGGGGGCTTTGACGGGAGCGTATATATCTCGGCTACCGCTTCAATGGGATATATGGAACAGTTCGTTCCTTTTGCCGACGAGGAGGCCACGCTCTTTGACGAACTCATATCACGAAGTGACCTGTCCCGTACCGAAGCCAGGAACATGCTCGCCAGATTCGGCTTCCGTTCGGATGATGTCTTTAAACAGATAAAAGTCCTCTCGGGAGGAGAACGTTCGAGGCTCTATCTTTGCTGTCTTCTTGAAGAGAAACCCGAGATGCTGTTCCTTGACGAGCCCACGAACCACCTGGATATCGAGTCGCGCGAGATCCTTGAGGATGCTTTAAAAGAGTATAACGGCGCGATAATCTGCGTGAGCCATGACCGTTTCTTTATCGAGAAATGTGCCGATAAGGTGCTTGGATTTCTCGGCGGCTCGGCAAAGATCTTCGATAACTACTATAAATACA
>JAFZWN010000138.1 GCA_017617295.1 Clostridiales bacterium
CGATTATCTCCTCAGTTACTTTTCGTGCTTCCCTATCGGCACCGAGAACATCGTCAAGATCAAGACCGCTTACCGGAAGATCTCTCTTCTCAAAATACTCATATACCTGACGGACAGCCCTTTCAATATCAAGGAAACCGATCTTCCCGTCAAGGAAAGCATATACAGAAACCTCATTGGCAGCGTTCATGATACAAGGAAGAAGACCTCTCTTCCGTCCGGCATCATATGCCAGATCAAGAAGCCCGAATACCGAAGTATCACACTTCTCAAAAGTAAGATCGTTCATTCCGGAAGCAAACGGATCAAACTCCTCAAGTATCCTGTTGCCGCGCTCGGGATAATAAAGTGCCACCATGATGGGGAGTATCATACTGGGCTTACCCATCTGAGCAAGAACAGACCCGTCCCTTGTCCTGATCATGGAATGTATGACACTCTGAGGATGAACAACGACATCGATCCTGTCGACTCCGATCCCGAAAAGGTGACTGGCCTCAATGACCTCAAGTCCCTTGTTCATCATAGTCGACGAATCGATCGTGATCTTGCCTCCCATCTTCCAGGTCGGATGCCCGAGAGCCTGTTCCACCGTAACGTCTTTAAGATCATCACGCGATCTGCCGCGGAAAGGTCCGCCGGATGCAGTTATAAGGATACGGTCCAGCGATCCTGCTTTCTCGCCCCACAGACACTGCCATATAGCACAGTGTTCACTGTCGATCGGAAGCAGGGAAACGCCTTTTTCCTTAATGAGGGGCATGATGACATCGCCTCCGGCTACAAGTGTCTCCTTATTGGCAAGAGCTATATCCTTTCCTTTACAGATCGCCTCATAGGTCGGACGCAGTCCGGATGCTCCTACAATGGCTCCAACACATGTATCGGCCCTGTCCAGGCAGGCAACAGCGATATTACCTTCTTCACCGCAGAGGACTTCTGTACGTAACCCACTAGACCTGATACGATCCTTAAGTTCTGATGCTTTCTCCTCATCTCTAACGGATACTGCCTCGGGATCAAACTCCCTGATCTGTTCAAAAAGAAGATCGATGTCACTGCCGCACGTAAGTCCGACAACGTCAAAATTCCCGGGGTCATTCCTTACGACCTCGAGTGTCTGAGTACCTATCGAACCTGTTGAACCTAATACAGATAATCTTCTCATAATCTATCTTCTTTCGTGCCGTCAGATAAATAAAACGGCGATGAGAGACAGGAATACGCCTGTGGGGATCGCAAAGAATGCACTGTCAAAACGGTCGAGCATTCCTCCGTGTCCCGGAAAGATATTACCGTAATCCTTGATACCGACCCGCCTTTTGATGAGCGATGCCGTCCAGTCTCCGAGCTGGCTCATTACAGACATTACAAAGCCAAGAAAGAACGAGAGCAGTGTAAAGACCGCAATATGGATATTGATATTATCGAGCCTGTATATAAACAGATCGAAATAAAGCGTCACGATCAGAGCCGTGGCAAGAGCACCGCCGATACAACCTTCCCAAGTCTTTTTGGGACTGATATGCGGCACGATCTTGTGCTTTCCCAAAGTAACGCCGACAAAATAGGCAAATGTATCGGAGATCCAGGAAGAAAAGAGCGCAGGGACCATATAGAACCATCCGTTCTCAACAAGAAGCGTGATCGCGCAGAGACAGAACATCGGAAATGTGATATAGAGGACCGTACATCCGGTCACCAGACCGTCCATAAGATGCGGCCCTTCCTTATGGATAAGAGACGGTATGACAACGCACGCGAATACGAACATCATCATTATCATCAGATAATCCGAAAGAGCGGTTGTAAGCTTCATCCCGTTAAGGTAAGCGATAAGGATGAGTATGATGGATATCGCTCCACCTATTCCGACAAGCGGAACAGAAGGCTTCATGCCACCTGCTTTCAGAGCATTGATCATCTCATATCCGGTCATCGTTTCAACGATAATACCGAACAGAACAATGATCGCGGGAACCCAGTAAGAGGGCAGCACAAAAGCGACTACCGCGACGGTAAAAAGAACTCCGGTTATGACTCTCTGTCTCATTTACCAGATGCTCCAAGTCCGCCAAACCTACGGTCGCGCTTGGCATAATCACGGAAAGCCTGCGTCAGTTCCTCATAACCGAAATCGGGCCAAAGACACTCTGACATCCAAAACTCGGAATAAGCCGACTCCCATAAAAGAAAATTGGAAAGTCTCATCTCGCCGCTGGGCCTGATGATAAGCTCCGGATCAGGAACATCGGGAAGATACATATTATCGGATATCATCTTCTCGGTAATTTCTCCCGGCTCGATCTCACCGGCTTTTACGCGTTCGGCTATCTGTCTGCAGGCATTCTCGACTTCTCTTCTGCCGCCGTAATTAAATGCGACAATAAGAGTCATCTTCTGTCTGTGCTTGGATCTCTCCTCACCTCTTTTACAGACTTCCCTGATATTCTCAGGCAGAGAATCGATATCACCGGAGAACCTGACACGGATACCTTCCTCTTCAAGCTCGGGATCATATCTCTCCCAGAATTCAACGAAAAGCTCCATCAGCTGATGGACTTCATCATCCGGCCTGACCCAGTTCTCGGTTGAAAAAGCATATACTGTCAGATATTTGACGCCGTAATTTCCGCAGTTACGGCAAAGCTCCTTAAGGTTCTCGGCGCCTGCTCTGTGACCTGCACTTCTCGGAAGCATCCTCTTTTTGGCCCATCTGCCGTTACCGTCCATAATGACGCCAAGCGACACGGGCACCTTAAGTCCTTCAGTATCATATGTTTTTTTCTGACCGAAGATAGCCATTTATCAGATTTCCATCAATTCCTTCTCTTTATTGTCGCAGACGCTGTCGATCTCCTTGGTAAACTTATCGGTGATCTTCTGGACTTTCTCCTCATATTCCTTGAGGGAGTCGTCAGTGAGCTCTTTTTTCTTATTGGCAGATCTCATCTTCTCGATAAAATCACGTCTGATATTCCTGACGGCAACCTTTGTCTCCTCACCGTAAGTCTTGACTTGCTTGGCAAGCTCCTTACGTCTTTCCTCAGTAAGTATGGGGAAAGCAAGTCTTATTATCTTACCGTCATTACTGGGTGTTATTCCGAGATCGGAAGCCTGGATGGCTCTCTCTATCTCCTTGAGCATAGAAGGATCCCAGGGAGCAAGCGTGATCATACGGGCTTCAGGAACCTGGATATTGGCAACTGCCTGCAAAGGAGAAGGAGATCCGTAATAATCTACGGTGATCCTGTCAAGAACGTGAGGATTGGCACGTCCGGCCCTGATTGCATTAAGATTCTCCTGAAGGTTTGAGATAGCCTTCTTCATCTTGTCTTCGATCTGGTCATAATCATTCTTTGTGATCTCGATCATGTTGTTTGTCCTCCCTTTGACTCAAATTTTTACTCTACAAGTGTTCCGAGATTCTCGCCCTTGACGATCTTAACGATATTATCGGGATCTTCCATCGAGAAAACGAGGATCCTGGTCTTATTGTCACGGCAGAGAGCCGCAGCGGTAGCATCCATAACCTTAAGATTGGATTTAAGGACTTCATCATGGGTTACTACATCATATCTGACGGCATCAGGATAGATCTTAGGATCCTTATCATATACGCCGTCAACCATTGTTGCTTTCATAAAGATGTCCGCACCGATCTCCGTTGCTCTTAAGGCAGCGCCGGTATCGGTAGAAAAATACGGATTACCGGTACCGCATGCAAAGATAACGATACGCCCCTTTTCAAGATGCCTTACGGCTCTCTTTCTGATATAAGGCTCAGCCATCTGCCTGATCTCAACAGCCGACAGCACTCTGGTAACCGCACCATGCTGCTCGAGAGCATCCGACAGAGCGAGAGCATTCATCATAGTGGCGAGCATACCCATATGATCAGCAGTTACACGGTCCATCTTCTCGGAAGATCTTCCTCTCCAGAAATTGCCGCCGCCTACAACGATCGCGACTTCAACCCCGAGATCCGATACTTCCTTAACTTTGGCAGTGATATTGCGAACAGTCTCATCATCGATACCGACCTTCTTCTCACCGGCAAGCGCTTCACCGGAAAGCTTAAGAAGGATCCTCTTATATTTGATCTCCGCCATCCGTTCTACCTCCAGAATTTTTTCTTTTCTATTTTATCCATAATATGCTTTTATTAAAAGAGAAATTTTCCTTTGAGGTTCAAACAGTCGGCCGTAATGCACCAATATCTAACGGTCCGCGGCTTATATGTCAATTTGCGGATATGAAAACAAAAAACTGCCCGGCCAAGACCGGGCAGTTGTCATATCATTATTTGATATTTATCTTATTATTCCGTAAGATGCGCAGATCCGTGCAAACTCGGGCGACTCGGCGAAACCGTTAAAAACCGTCTCACGTGACACGCCTTCGTTAAGCTGACCTACCCATGCGCTGAATCCCGCCTCATCGGCTTCACGCCCCATGAAGGTTCTGTACAGACGGTTAACGAATTCCTCGTTAGATACATTCTGACCCGTGAATTCATTACTGAAGAAGAATCCTCTTGCGGCACCCGTTCCGGTGTCCCTTTGGTTGGCGAGCTGTCTCGCCCATGCCATCAGACCGTTCTGGTCGGCATTTCTGCTAAGACATGTCGTATAAAGCCTTGTCGCGAAGTCGATGGTCGCCTGGTTGGGTTCGACCTCGATGTTAGGCGTACCTGAACCGCCGCCTCTTATACCATAGCGGAGACAGAGATTAGCCCACTCAGTAGAATTGATAAACCCCTCTATGACCTCTTCCTTTGATGTTCCGTTATTAAGTACTCCGACCCAAGCATTGAATCCTGCCCGGTCAGGCTCACGGTCAAAGAATGTCCTGTAGAGGACTGCTACAAATTCCTCATTCGTGCATTGCTTGTTCAGGAATTCGGGACTGTAGAGGAAGCCTCTGGCAGCCGAAGCACCTGTCTCGCCTCGCATGGTGATGGCATCGATCCAGTTTTGCTTACCAGCCGGATCGGAAGATCTTCCGAGTGCCACGGAATATAGCCTCTCGACAAAACCTGCTACTCCGGGCTCGGATGAAGTCTGTGAAGAAGGAGCTGCCGTCGGTATGGCAGGGGTGGGAGTTACGGCAGAAGAACCGCCGTTATTGCCCGAACCGGATGAACTGCTCCCTGAGGATGATGAACCTGAAGACGATCCTCCGGATGTCGAACCTGAACCTGAAGAACTGCCGCCGCTTGAAGATCCACCGTTATTACCTGTGCCTGATGAACTGCTGCCGGATGAATTGCCACCACCGGAAGAACCGCTGTTATTACCTCCCGAGGAAGATCCTCCGCCATTATTCGTCGTGATCAGCTGAGTAAAAGGATCACATATCAGATAACTGTTCTGTTCACCGAAATAATAGTAACTATTATTTTCTAAAAGAGGGTCAGAAGAAGTAACTGCATCAGCCAATAATGTGCTGTAACTTATATCAAGGCTGCTGAGATCGTTCCCGGATACCTCAAGTTTGATCAATCCGGTCAAGTTGCTGATGTTAAGCTCCGTCAATCCGCAAGATTTGCATTTCAGTTGTGTAATAGACGGATTATTCGATAGATCAAGCGTACCGAGATCGTTGTTGGAGCAGTTAAGATAAGTAAGCCCGGGATTTGAACTGACATCAAGAGAAGTCAATGAATTATCAGAACACGTCAGTTCTGCCAGAGAAGAAGCATTCCTCAGATCAAGATCGGTGAGGTTGTTGCTTGAACAGGATAAAGTAACTATCCCGGGATTAACGGAAAGCGACGAGATATCGCAACCGCTGCAATCAAGTATTGTTAATGCAGGATTTCCGCTAACATTAAGTGATCCCAGATTATGATTATCGGAACACCTTAGGATCCTTAGTTTTTTATTCTGACTTACATCAAGAGAAAATAAAGCTGTGAGATAATCGCTCCAGTCGCGAAATTGAGAAGTACATGTAAATTCTTCAAGATTATAGAAATATTCAATACCCTTAAAGTTGCCGATCCTTAACCCGATCGACCATCCGTTTTCCATTTTTATACAGTTCATGACGGTAACCGCCCCGAGCTCGGATGAACTAAGTACACCATCCCTTGGGTTGTTATCATATTGAGCTACAAATTCCATGAAATTGGGATCAGGGAAATTAGTGGCATTGATAGTTACATCACCGGTCGCAGCGACTCCGCCCGGAGCCATGGAAAAGAAAGTACCGGCAGCAAATAAACATGAAACCAATAAAGAAATCTTCTTTTTGAACATCTTCTCATAACCTCATATCTTTATTTCCAGTTAAAAATAATCATCTCATTATACCGTATGATGCACAGATACCGGCAAATTCACCGGACTGGGCAAAACCGTTGAATACTTCTTCTCTTGATACACCGGAATCAAGCTGTGATACCCATGCGTTAAACCCTGCTTCATCAGGCTCTCTACCCATGAATGTACGGTAAAGTCTTGTAACATATTCACCATTAGAAGTATCCTGTCTGATAAACTCTTCACCAAAGAAGAATCCTCTGGCAGCTCCCGTACCGGTATCTCTCTGATTAGCCAGCTGTCTGGCCCAGGCCATAAGGCCATTAGCATCTGCATTACGGTTAAGACAGGTGGTATAGAGTCTGGTACAGAAATCGATAGTTCCCTGAGAAGGATCGACTTCAACATTCGGGACACCTGTTCCGCCGCTACTTATACCGTAACGTAGGCAGAGATTGGCCCATTCGGTGGAATTGATAAATCCTTCTATAACGTCCTGCTTCGAAGCGCCGCCGTTCAGAGCGTCGACCCAGGCAGTAAATCCGCCCTGATCAGGCTCACGGTCAAAGAATGTCCTGTACAAAACCCTGACAAAGTCCTCATTTGAAACATCCTTATTAAGGAACTCAGGGCTATAAAGGAATCCCCTTGCCGCAC
>JAFZWN010000139.1 GCA_017617295.1 Clostridiales bacterium
TACTTTTCCCAGGGGATCATGTCGCGAAGTCCTTCGCGAACTATACTCTCATCTTCACAGATAAAGACTTTGAACAATTCCATCTGATGCCCTCCGATCGATTTTATTTTAGCATAAATGAAATATGCTAAATGCCGATATTTAGGGCACTTTTACCGATTATTTACGAATTATGAACCTTATCAGATGACCCAGTCCCAGAGCCCCGACTCGCCGGAGCCTGCTTCAGATGAATCTCCTATGAATGTCAGTTCCATATTCTTGATGGATACCCTGGTATTCGGCGGAACTGACTCGGTAATGAACGCATTGCCTCCGATCGTGCTGTTCGCGCCGATGACGGTATCGCCGCCGAGTATGGAAGCATTGGAATAGATGGTAACGTTATCCCTGATAGTAGGATGACGCTTAACGCCTGTAAGAAGACGTCCTTTTCGGGTGGAAAGAGCACCGAGGGTTACGCCCTGGTAAACCTTAACGTTCCTGCCGATCTCGGTCGTCTCACCGATGACTACGCCCGTACCGTGGTCGATGAAGAAATACTCGCCGATAGTGGCACCCGGGTTGATATCGACTCCCGTGCGGGAATGACCGTACTCCGTCATGACCCTCGGTATAAAGGGCACGTTCAGAAGATAGAGTTCATGAGCTATACGGTAGATGAATATCGCATTGAAACCGGGATAACTGAATATGATCTCCTCTGCCGAGGAAGATGCGGGGTCTCCGTCCACGCCTGCCTGAACATCGGTCAGTAGGATCCTCTGTATCTCGGGCAGTTTCTCGGCGAACTTATAGCAGATCTCCTCCGCCCTGTTCTTGATCTCCTCGACGCCTTCATCGGAATCGTTATGATACCTTAATGCGATGACGACCTGCTTCTTGAGTTCTTCGATAACGGAACTCAGCATCTCGCCTGCGAAATAGTGAGATGTGGACTTGGTAAAATCGTTCTGCCCGAAATAACCCGGAAACATCAGTCTTCTTATCGCCTTGATGATCTCAACGATCCTGTCTCTGTCGGGGAGCTTATCCTTGCCGAGCGCGTTGAGCAGTTCGATCTGCTCGTAATTGTCGTTCATCTTACGGGCAAGATCGTCAAGTCTTTGCCGGTTATCAGACAGTTCCATATCCTGAACACCTCTTCTAAGATATTATTTTCGATCATTCGATCGTGAAGATACCCAAAGTACCCGTGACTTCCAGTATCTCATACACCTCTCTCGTCGGGTTCTTGATGATCATCCCGCCGAGACGGCTCATTGCCTTATGCGCCGACAGGATCACCCGAAGGCCCGCTGAAGAAATATAATCCAATTTTCCTATATCCAGGATAAGCCTTTCCGCGCCATCGATAGAGGCCTTCAGTTCTGCCTCGAATTCAGGTGCGGTAGTCGTATCCAGCCTGCCCCCAAGCACAAATGTCAAATCCCTGCCATTGGCGATCTTCCTGACATCCAGCACTGCGATCACCTCCTGTTCTATACAAGAGAGATTATAGCACATTTACCGGGATCAGTTAGCAATCAACGAAAAAGGGATCAGGAGTCCTTGCCATAGAACATGAGTCTCAAACTGTCGGGGACCAGGGTAAACTCGATCCTGTTGCCCGAAAAGTCCTCGCCGTCGTAGTTTCCGAGCAGGATCTTGTTCGCGGGCGCTTCCACTGTTATCTTTGAACACTGGAAACAGTCCGTGGCGGAAGAATCCGTATGCGTACCCTTCTTATACCGGCCCAGAAGGCCCAGCGCACGGACAAGGGATACATCGTCTATTACACAGATATCCATCAGTCCGTCAGACACCCTGGCAGCAGGCGCCGGATGGAAACCGTCGCCATAGTAGCCTCCGTTGCAGACGGCTACCATGGTATATCTGTCCTTTTCGGATCTTGAGGGCTTCCCGTCTGCCCTGTTGGACTTGTAGAACATATCGTGGCCGCGGTTGCCGATCAGCAGCGTCACGGCGGAAGTCATGTAAGCCGTCCTGCGGACGAATTTGGACTTGGGATTCTTGGCGACCTTGGCCTTGGCCATAGCCTGGACATCAGTATCAAAGCCTATCGACGCCACATTGTTGCACCAGGCCGAACACTCGGGGATGAGTTTGCCTGAGGTATCGAAAGATTCGACCTTGATGAGGTCCATGCTTCCGATCCTTATGTTTCCAGTGAGGATGTCCGACAGACAGAGTTCCTTGTTGGACCTGTGCTGCTCATCCATTACAGTTCTCGAAAAATCGTTGCCCGTACCGAGAGGCAGCACGCCCATGGGGACCCGGCTTCCTGCGAGAGCATTGGCGATCTCGTGTATCGTACCGTCACCGCCGGTTGCGATGACAACGGTATCGCATTCTTCATCCGGCTTGCCTTCGTAGGCTTCTCTTATCTCTTTTGCAATCTCGACGGCATGCCCGGCATACTCGGTCTGCCTGATCTCAACAGATGCCGTGTGCATGGCAGACATGGAATTGAGCTTCGCGATGAAAGCCTCGAATTCCTGCTGTCTAGCTTTACTGTTAACTACAAAGACAAATTTCATACCCATAGACTAATTATATATGACAGAAGATATTATTTCTCCGTTTTCGCCGAAAAAAGAAAATTAAAGGGGCTACCTCACATAGTTTGAGATAGCCCCGCCTTGATCAATATAAGATTATCAAGATTTGCCCATACGCTTGTTGAACTTATCAACACGTCCGCCTGTATCAACGAGTTTCTGCTTGCCTGTGTAGAAAGGGTGGCACTTGGAGCAGATGTCAACACGGAGCTCGGGCTTCGTGGACCATGTCTCAAAAGTCTCACCGCAAGCACAACGGACTGTTACCAGCTGGGCCTTGGGATGGATGTCAGATTTCATTTTTTTCACCTCTCAATCAAAGATATGACGCGTATCCTCTTCGTACGTATGCCATACCGGATTTTCGTGTTAGCGGGAAATATATTACTTTAATATGTCCCTCTTGTCAACCGTCAGTCGTCTGCAACAAAGGATTTCCTTGCTGACTCGATAAAATACCTGTTCGAAGACGTCTTCTTCATGAAATCGATGACCGCTGACGTTGCCGCAACAGTATCGACCTCTGCGATACGCTTGCGGACCGTCCATACGACGTCAAGATCGTATTTATCGATGAGGAGGTCCTCCCTTCTCGTACCGGACTTATCGACTGCGATGGCCGGGAAGCACCTTCTGTCAGCGAGTTTCCTGTCGAGAACGACTTCCATGTTGCCTGTTCCCTTGAATTCCTCGAAAATGACTTCATCCATTCTCGAACCTGTCTCGATAAGGGCTGTCGCGATTATCGTAAGGGATCCGCCGTCCTCGATGTTACGTGCGGCACCGAAGAAACGCTTAGGTCCGTAGAGGGATCCCGGATCAAGACCACCGGACAAGGTTCTTCCGGTAGGGTTGATCGTAAGGTTATATGCTCTTGCAAGTCTAGTCATGGAATCCAGGAGGATAACGACATCCTCGCCGTTCTCTACCATACGCATTGCATGTTCGAGCACGAGTTCAGTAACCTTAACATGGTTCTCGGGGCGCTTATCGAATGTGGAATATACGACTTCGCCCTTGATGGATCTTTGCATGTCCGTAACTTCCTCCGGACGCTCGTCGATCAGGAGAACGATGAGCTTGCAGGAAGGATTATTGGCTGTAATGGAATTAGCGATCTTCTGGAGCAGGATAGTCTTACCTGCTTTAGGCGGAGAAACTACCATACCTCTCTGTCCCTTTCCGATAGGGCAGAACAGGTCGATGATCCTGGTGGAGATATCTTCCTTCTCCGTCTCGAGAGTAAGTCTCTCATTAGGATAGATAGCCGTAAGACTTTCGAATCTGGGACGCTTCTTGAGGAATGAGCTGTCACCGTCTTCTGGGATCTCGATGCCGTTAACGGATATGATCTTCTTTAAGGGGGCAAATCTTTCCTTGCCTCTTATCGGTGCTACAAGACCTTTGATCCTGTCACCCTTTCTGAGACCGAACCTTCTGATCATCTGGCCGGGCACATATCCGTCATCTTCACCGGGAAGGAAATTCGTCGTATGGACGAATCCGCAGAAATCATTCTTTTCGGAGCCGATCGACAGGATGCCTTCGATCTCCCTGTAGGATTCTTCAACAGGGGCAGGCTGGGGAGCATCAAAACCGTTCCTTAACATCTCCTCTTCTTCCGCCGCGATCATCTCGGGCGTTACTTCAACCTGGGTAAGTTCTTTATCGGGACCGAAGGACAGCCTTCTCTTCTTGGATTTTACGGGCTGGGGAGCAGCTTCTTCCGCCTTGGGTTCGGAAGGCGCGGGCTCTTCCGCAGGCTTATCCTGCTTTTCTTCCTTCTTCTTTTCTTTAGTCTTTCTGCCGCGCTTCTTGGGAGCTGCCTCAGTTTCCTCCTTGGCTTCTTCCTTATTCTCTTCTTCAGGCTTTTCGGGAGCCTTATCTTCCTTTGCTTCCTCTTCCGCCTTTTCCTTTGCGGATTTTCTGCCGCGCTTCTTGGGGGCGGGCTGTTCGGCAGTTTCTTCCTTCTTTGCCTTGGAAGTCCTGCCTTTTTTCTTGGGAGCTTCTTCTTTTTCCGATCCGCTGTCTTTGACTTCGGCGGCTGCTTCCTCAGGAGCCTTGCCGGTGATCTTCTGGATCAGTTCTTCTCTTGTCTTGCCTGTAACCTCTTCCGGTGTAAAATCTCCGAAGGCCAGAGCAATCTGTCTGAGATCGTCCGTGGATTTGGACATGATATTCTCATATTCGTTCATACAAACCTCTTTTTCTGCTTGTGAATTATAAATTTTCTCTGAATTATTCCGCAAACA
>JAFZWN010000140.1 GCA_017617295.1 Clostridiales bacterium
AATCTTGCCAGTTTTTATATGAAAAGGGGTATTTATATGAGGATAAACAAGCTTTTGACTGCAGTTATGCTCTCGGTCACCATGATATTTACGGGAGGATGCATCAAATACGAATCCCCCAATGCCAACGTACCGGTCGACGAGAACCTGCTCTCCGGCCTTCATCATGTTGAGATCGAGGTCCGGGATTACGGAACGATATATGCAGAGCTCGATGCCGATACCGCTCCCATCTCGGTTACCAATTTCATAAACCTTGCGAATTCCGGATTTTATAACGGACTCACTTTCCACAGGATCATGGACGGCTTCATGATCCAGGGCGGAGACCCTGAAGGAACCGGAAGAGGCGGATCTGATCAGACAATCTTAGGCGAGTTCACGGCTAACGGCTATCCCAACAATATCTCCCATGAACGCGGAGTCATCTCTATGGCCAGAAGCAACTCCTATAATTCCGCATCATCGCAGTTCTTTATCGTTCAGACCAATTCCCCGTCTCTCGACGGACAGTATGCCGCCTTCGGACATGTAACCGAGGGCATGGATATCGTCGATCAGATCTGCGAAGATACGCCCGTCGTTGACAATAACGGAACCGTCCTCGCCGAGAACCAGCCCGTCATCACGGAGATCAGGGTCATAGACTGATGGATATCGAGAAGGAACTCCAGAAGCAGCTTAAGAACGAGCGCGAGTCGCTCGGCTTTCGCGAGTCCTATAACAGGGAGATACGTTTTTACGAGATAATCGCCTCGGGGCGTATGGAGGATCTGGAGGCCTTCTTCAACGACAGCACCCCTCACGAGAACCGCCTCGGGCTCCTGAGTTCCAACAAGGTCAGCAACAGCCGCTATCACGCGATAATAATGGCCTCGCTCATCAGCCGCTTCTGTATCGAAGCGGGGCTCGATATAGAAGTAAGCTATTCACTGAGCGACATTTACATCAGGATGCTCGATAATGCAACGACCGAGGAAGAGATCTCGAAGATCGCGCACGATCTTGCCGTGGAATACTGCACAAGGATGCAGCAGCGTCACAAGAAGCAGCCCTATTCGAGGCATGTAGTCCAGGCTATCGACTATATAAAGACACACATAAGCGAGCCTGTCACGCTGGATGATATCGCTTTGCATCTGGGACTTAATATCAGCTATCTCTCGAAGCTCTTCCGCAAAGAGACCGGAAAGACGGTAAGCCGCTTCATAAGAGAAGAAAAGATCAGCATCGCATGCGACATGTTAAGGCACCTGGAAGAATCCGGCACCGACATCGCGGGATCCCTGGGCTTCTCATCCCAAAGCCACTTTATTCAGGTCTTCAAAAAAGAGACCGGAATGACTCCCGAGGAATACAGAAAAAAGAATTATCACAAGAGTTGGATAAGTGATGACCGAGGGTGATATTAGAGCCTCCGTTTTGCACGAGCGATGCGCGGATGACTTCGGATGCTCGAATATCACAGAGGTCACTCTGCGCTCTTCAGTGACTCAGCCATATCGATCTTATTGATCTTGATCCTCATAACGAGGTCTACTATCACGGAGAAAAGTATTACGAAAAAGAGCGAATACATATAGCTCTGCGGAAGTATCCTTACCACGAACGTGACTGTATCCATAGCTATCTGGGAGATTATAAAACGGTGGAATACTATCCCGAGCGGGACTCCGGGGACAAAACCCATGAATACCAGAAGAAAGTTCTCGCGGAAGAAGTACGACCCGGTCTCTCCTCTTGAGAATCCGAGCACCTTGATCGTGGCGATCTCCCTCACCCTTTCCGTGATATTGATATTATTAAGATTAAAGAGCACTATGAACGCGAGTGCCGCTGCGCATCCTATTATAAGCACTACGACCTTGTTCATCTGCTGCATGGTCTCGCGGAACGAAGCGCGCGATTCATTTGTTACCGACCAGGCTTTGACGCCGTCGTATGAAGCCATCTTTGAGGCGAGCGAATAGACGTCGGCATCATTTTCGATGCCAGTGACAAGAAGTGTGTCGGGCGCATATGTCTCACCGAATACCTGCTCGTATGTGGAAGCATCCATATATGCCATATGGAATATGTAATTGTCGAAAACATACGCCACGGTGAGCGTAAACGTGCGTCCCTCATCACCGTAGCTCAGAGTGATCCGGTCTCCTGCTCTGAGGTTGTTCTTGTCAGCTAGCTTGCTGCTTATCGCTATCGTTCCCGGGGAAGGCCAGGGAAGCTCCTCCCCGTCCGAGAAAGCCTTGAGTACCTTGGATATATCCGGATCGTTTGTCGCGAACAGATACATATCCCTTACCATGTCGGCTCCGTTATGAGTAACGGTACTGCATCTGACATATACACCTTCGGCGGAAACTCCCGAAGCTTCCGAAGCTGAAGCGAGCACATCTGCCATCTGTTCTTCGGTCACATCGTCCTTGAAAGTCATCTGTATATCAAAAGTCTCGATATTATCGTACTGGTAATCGACAATGTTATTGACGGAATCGTTGATCCCGAATCCGGCTATGAGAAGGGCCGTACAGCCCGCGATCCCGATCATCATCATGAACATCCTCTTCTTGAACCTGAAGATATTACGGATCGACACCTTGGAAGTAAACTTCAGGCGGTTCCAGATAAACGTCATCTTCTCGAGGAGGATCTTTTTGCCGGCAACGGGAGCCTTCGGACGGATCAGTTCCGCAGGCATTCCGGTAAGTTCTCTTCTGCAGGTAACTATCGTAACTCCGACTGAACAGATCATGGAGACCGCCCAGGACATAAGAAGCGTAATGACATTTGTCTCGTATTCGACGGGAGCGAAGCCGTACATCATACCATAGACCTGCCAAATAACACCGGGGAACAGTTTTATCCCGCCCAGGTATCCCCCGATGCTTCCTATCGTCGTGGCAAGTCCCGAATATATGACATACTTCATCGTAATAGCGGTCTCGGAATAGCCGAGAGCTCTCATCGTACCTATCTGCGTCCGCTCGTCCGTGACCATCCTCTGCATGGTCGTGGAACAGACAAGAGCCGCTATGGCAAAGAAAAATATGGGGAACACATTCGAGATACCCGCCACTATCTTTGCGTCGCTGTCGAAAGCCATATATCCGACATTGGTCTGCCTCGTGAGCACATAGGTGTCGACTTCGGTATTCTCGGCTCTGTCTATAAGCTTTCTGCCTTCATAGAGCTGCATGGCCGCCTGAGTCATCGCGTCGGAAAAGTCGGTAAGTCCGCTCCTGTATTCCCGGACTCCGTCCTCATATTCGGCCAATCCGTCTTCGTATTCCGCGAGCCCGTCCTCATACTCGGCAAGGCCGTCCTCATATTCCGATTGACCGCTGTAGAGTTCGTATCTGGCATCATCGAGTTCCGCCTGTCCGCTTTCTATCCGGGCTCTCGCTTCCGCTATCTGAGCTCTTCCCGCAGCGACTTCCGCCATCCTGGAGTTCAGTTCATCTATGGCCGCATCAGTCTGAGCCAGACCTTCAAGTATCTGTGAACGCCCGCTCTCCGCTTCCGCTATCCCTGCCAGGAGCAGTTCACGGTTGGCTTCAAGTTCGCCCGTATCGACCTCCTGTCCCATTGATGCAGCCTGCGAGGCCAGAAGGAGTCCTCCTTCCACCTGTTCCAGACTGCTCCTTAATCCCTCCAGTGTCGAATCCACTTCCGAAAGGCGGGAAGCCAGGTCTTCCCGGGCCGCGTTGGCCTGTGCCAGGCCGTCATTTATCTGCGATTCGGCATCGTTTAATGCCGCCTCATTCTCGTTTACCGTCCTTATAGAGTCATCCAGTTCCCGCTGCCCGTCGGCAACAGATGCCCATCCGTCGCTTATCTCGTCTTCTGCATCGGCAAGTTCAGTCTCGGCATCGGAAAGTTCGGCCGCCGCATCTGCAAGTTCCGAGGCGGCATCCGTCAATTCTTCCCGGCCGTCTTCTATATCTTCTATCGCTTCGCGCCTGGCATCATCGAATTCCTCCATGGCATCCGCAAAGTCATCCCTGGCATCGCTTATAGTGTTCGCGAGCCTTGTCCTCTCTATCTCAAGGAGACGGTCTCCGAGGCGGTCTTCAATACTGTCGATAAGGTCTTCGTATTCATCGGAATATATCTTCAGGCCGCTTCCGATATAAACATAAGCCTCGGTATAATACTCGTGGTCAAGTCCGTCCAGGGGGACATATGCATAATAAGAGAGCGATCCTCCTCCGACATCGGTCGTTCCGCGCTGAAAGTTCAGATAGTAAGGAGATCTTACAGTCCCGACTATCGTATATTCGTCATAATTAAATCTTTCGAGTGAATCCTCGCTGTTGGCGGGCGATAATGAAAGAGCCGTTCCGATAAGAGCCGAAGAGCATCTGTATTCGTCAACGACTATCTCGTTCGGGGCCTGCGGAAGCCTGCCGTCTATAAGCTTCAGTTCGTTAACGCCGTCCGTTAGCGTATGGAATCTGACAACGGGGTTCTCGTCGGATCCCTCCTGGATCGTCACGGCATCGGCAAAGACGGCGCCCCTTACGACCGAGAGTCCTTCTATCGAAGACAGTTCCTCTATATCCTCATCGGTAAAACCGATCGTGGAGATAAGCCTGAAATCGTATAGCTTATAATCGTTTATGAATTTGTTTCCCGTCTTGATAAAGCTCGGAGTGGTCAGGGACAGACCGGAATAAAAGCCTACCCCGAGCGCGATTATGGCCAGTATCGCCATAAACCTCGCAAAGCTTTCCTTAATGGTCCTTACGATGTTCTTGGCATATGAGCTCATATGTTACCACTCTATCAGATCAACGCTTACAGGATCGGGGTTGGCGATATTAGATGATACCCTTCCGTTCTTAAGTCTTATCACGCGGTCAGCCATGGCTGTCAGTGCCGAGTTATGCGTGATTATGACAACGGTCATTCCGCGTTTTACCGAGAGATCCTGAAGAAGCCTGAGTATCGCCTTGCCTGTCTGATAGTCGAGCGCGCCCGTAGGCTCATCGCAGAGAAGGAGCTTCGGGTTCTTGGCTATCGCACGGGCTATGGCCGTTCTCTGCTGTTCGCCGCCCGAAAGCTGCGAGGGAAAGTTATTACGTCTCGAAGAAAGTCCGACGTCGGCCAGAAGTTTCTCCGGATCGATGGGATCCTTGACGAGCTGAGCCGCCATCTCGATATTCTCATACGCCGTCAGGTTCGGGATAAGATTATAGAACTGAAAAACGAATCCGACATCTTCTCTTCTGTACAAAGCGAGTTCGCGGTCGCGGAGCTTACTGATCTCGCGTCCGTCCAGGAATACCTGTCCGGATGTCAGACGGTCCATCCCTCCCATGATATTAAGAAGCGTCGTCTTTCCTGCTCCCGACTGACCGACGATGATACAGAGCTCGCCTTTCTCGATAAAAAAGTCCGCGCCGTCCAGGGCGGCAAGTTCGACATTGCCGGTCCTGTAGACTTTGCGGACATTTCTGTATTCGATATACGAGATATCAGGCACCTTCTCTCTCGACGATAAGGAGAGGATCTACATAGTTGCCTTCGTTGAATCCCGACAGTCTCTCGGGAATGCTTATGATGAGACGTGAACAGTCATCAAAAGCCCAGCGCTCGATCGTGGTGACCGAATCCGGGATATAGACATAGGCAAGCTCATCGCAGTAGTCAAATGCTTCCTGACCGATAAATTCGAGGCCGTCCGGGAAATATACATATTCCAGATCCTCGCACGTATTGAACGCGCGGTCTTCGATACGCCGCAGAGTATCGGGAAGGATCACTGTTGTGATGATATCGCAGTCGATAAAAGCCTCTTCCCCTATAGATGTGACAGTACAGTCATCGTCAAAGATAACTCTGGAGAATCCGTTTACGCCGTAAGGCATCACTACTTCGCCCGAACCCGAGATCGTACATGTTCCGTCACGGGAGATGGTATATGTTGCACTGCTGCCGCAGGATCCCGAAGATTCGATGCCGTGCGTGGTATCGGCATCGCAGATCTTATGTGTCCAGGAAAAGATCTCGACGGGAAGAAGGAACCAGTTGCAGGTAGTGGGACCGCCGGCCATCGTTACCGAACCGGTCTCAAAGGAAGATCCGTCGAACGCATTCTCGCAGTCCCATGTGGGATCGACATGATACCATTTTCCGCCGAGGCAGACGCATGCCCATGCATGGTTGGGACCTTCATCGGTAAGCATATCCTCGTCAAGAGCGTCATCGGCATTCATTCCGATACCGAAAGAAACAGCTGCGGGAACGCCTGCCGCTCTGCAAAGCGCGGTGAACGTATTGCCCATGCCTTCGCAGATGGCAACCTTACGTCTGATGAGCGTAAGCGCATCATCCTGATATACCATGCTGGCATCGGAGATCTGAACGTAGTCGTATGCGAACTCTCCTACGATATAATCGTAGATGGCATATGCCTTTTCCCAGTCAGTCGTACATCCCGCAGTGATCCTTTCAGCTTCTGCTATTACTGCGGGATCATCGCACTCCACGTCATTCTGGGGAACAAGGCATTCCTGTAAAGAGGCCTCATCGGTCCAGAGTTCCGAGCAGCGCTCAACATTGAAATCATAGATGGGAGACTCAACAAAAGACAGATTTCCGTCACTCTTTTTGGTGATATAGATCTCGCCGATTTCCTGATTCTTGCCGTCGGCAGTATAAGAAGCCAGGACCATATAGAGGGCGTTGACCTGAAGCTGCGAAGCGATCTCGGAAGAACCGGAATTGCCCGACAGGTTGAATCTGGTAACCGTATTATAGTGTTCAAAATCCTTTACGAGGATCGTACCGCTGCTTATGCAGGTAGATGATACGCTCATGTTGGTTCCCGCCACAGAGATCGTTATCGGATTACCTCTGACGGAAACAAGTTCGATAGAGGAATAGTCCGCATAGAGATTGGCGGGAACGGTAAGCTTACGGGAAGCCTCTCCGATCTTTATCCCGTCCGCCAGGGACGTGATGCCCAAAGATGCGAATACTGATGCCGCGATTACCAGTGAAACGAGCTTTTTAAACATAATGGTCACTCCTTAACAGCTGTTGCTTCCTTAACGGCTTCATCGGCCGTGAGTTCGGAAGTCTCTCCGGTAGTTCTGTTCTTTATCTCGACGATGCCTTCGGAAGCCCTTCTTCCGACTGTGATACGAAGAGGTATACCGATAAGGTCCCAGTCCTTGAACTTGACGCCGGGTCTCTCGTTACGGTCATCGAGAAGCACATCTATACCGGCCTTCAGAAGATCTTCATAGACTTTCTCGGCCAGTCCCATATTCTCCTCGTCGTTGACCTTTGTGGGGCAGACAACGACTTCATAAGGAGCAACGATCCTTGGCCACCTGATACCGTCATCATCATGGTTCTGCTCGATAACAGCAGCGAGCGTTCTCGATACGCCTATGCCGTAGCATCCCATGATCATGGAATTCTCCTTGCCTGCCTTATCGAGATAGACGCATCCCAGAGCGTCGGAATACTTTGTACCGAGCTTGAAGATATGTCCGACCTCGACGCCTCTTGCCATCTTCAGGGGCTGTCCGCACTTGGGGCAGGGATCGCCTTCGACGGCATTTCTGATATCAACGATACGGTCGGGAGTGAAGTCCCTTCCGATATTTACGTTCTCAAAGTGATAGTCGGTCTCGTTGGCGCCTACGATAAAGTTGCTCATTACCGATACTTCGTTATCGACGATCACCTCGATCTTCTCCTTGAGGCCTACGGGACCTGCGAATCCGACTTTTGCTCCCGTGATCCTCTCGACATCCCCGAAGGATGCGAGCGTCATCTCCGTTGCATCATAGAGATTACTAAGCTTGGTCTCGTTGATCTCGCGGTCTCCTCTTACCATGACCGCCACGATCCTGCCGTCGATATCATAGAGGATGGTCTTTACGAACTTATCGGGTGTGGTGTTCATGAAAGCGATGAGTTCTTCGATCGTCTTTACATCAGGAGTATGGATCTTATTGATCTGCTTAAGATCTTCTTCCTTCTTCCCGGGAACGGGGCAGGCGGCCTTTTCCTCATTGGCGGCATAACCGCAGGCATCGCAGAAACAGATGCCGTCCTCGCCGACAGGACTCTTTACCATGAACTCCTGGGATCCCGAGCCGCCCATGGCACCGGAATCGGCATCGACGATAGTATAGTCGAGACCGAGTCTGTCAAAGATCCTTCTGTAAGCGTGATACATCGCATCATAAGACTTATCGAGTCCCGCCTCGTCCACGTCGAAGGAATAAGCATCCTTCATGACGAACTCACGGGCCCTGACAACGCCGAACCTGGGACGCTTCTCGTCCCTGTACTTGTGCTGGATCTGATATAGCGTAACGGGAAGCTGCTTATAAGATCTTACCGTATCCCTGACAGCCTCGGTAAAGGACTCCTCGTGCGTGGGGCCAAGGCAGAACTGTCTGCCGCCACGGTCGTTCAGTCTGAACATCTCGGGACCGAACTTATCCCATCTGCCGGAAGCCTGATATGATTCTGCGGGAAGAAGTGCCGGCATGATGAGCTCCTGAGCGCCCGCACGGTCCATCTCCTCCCTGATGATATTCTCAACTTTCCTGTATGCTTTCCACCCCATGGGCATGAAAGCGTATATTCCGGACGCGCACTTTCTGATAAGGCCTGCCCGGAGCATAAGCTGGTGTGAAGGTATCTCGGCATCAGCAGGGATCTCTCTCTGTGTTGCCATAAACAGTCTGGAAACTCGCATCTTAAAATGTCTCCCCTAATAAATATAATAATAAACTCGTCTAAAAAGTATAAAGGAGATTGGAAGGATTTGCAATAAAATGTCGCCTTTTCAGGGCATTATACCTCTGATAAAAAGGATATCGAGGATCAGGCAGGCTATGATTATTATGGCACAGACAGTATAGACGAAGGCCTTGGAGGCTCCTTCGTTCCTTCGCTTGCCGCGGATGTTTGTTTCTTTCTGCGCCATTGCTGAAATCCCTTTTCTTGTATAATCGCTTCAATATCGATTATAAAAGCGAAAAATATTTCATACTTCTCACAAGTGTGACAATCAATTGACAAAAATCATTATGTGGTAAAATTATACTGAAGATATGTGCGCTTAAAATACGAAAAGGATGGTAACTGTTTGAAGTTTATTGATCTGACAACCGAATACAAGCTTACAAAGGAACGCATATCGCTCCTTACGGGAACTGCGGTCACCATAATGCTATGCGCATTGGGGACTGTTGCCGTTGCCGCCTCGGTAAACAGGCAGTCCGAGCTCGATATAGAGCAGAGAGACCTTCAGGCTCAAAGGCTCTATGAAGAGGCGCAGGATGCGATGGAATCCTCTTCGTCCGCTTCCCTTTCGGCCGAGTTATCGGAATCCGAAGCGGAATCACTCGCACTCGAGAATACCAATCCGATGCCTCAGGTATCCTCCCTGACGGCTTCCGTATCAGAAGAGACTTCCGATCAGAGCACTTCCGAAGCAGAAGAAAGCACGGAAGCTTCATCCGATGAAGCAGCAGCTGAGACTTATGAGACCACATCGGGTGAGAGCGAATATTATACGACAGTCTATGCTTCGCAGATCGTTAACCTCAGGACAGGTCCGGGAACGGGTTACGATATAGTAAGAGAGCTCGCTTCGGGCTCCACGATAGACGTTGTGGCAGTAACCTCCGACGGATGGTACCGGACATATAACGGCAACTATGTCCTTTCCGACCTGACCACTTCAACGCCGCCCGCGACCACCGCAACTTCGACGGCAGCAACGACTGCTTCCACGACTGCGGCATCCACCACTGCTGCCGCCACGACCACAACGGCGGCACCTGCGACCACGACCACTACCACGGCATTCACCGAGACTCCTTCGGGAGCCGATACTTCCGGCATGACACTTGTCGGCAACTGCACCATCACTTTCTACAGCCCCCAGCATATGGGACCAGGAACATACTGTGTTGAAACTGCGACCGGAGCCACCTGCTGTCAGGGCAGGACAGTCGCTGCCGACTGGAACGTGATCCCTGCAGGGACCACGATATATATCGAGAATGACCCTCTCGGCGGAGACGGATATTATGTCGTTGAGGACAGAGGTTCCGCCGTAACCGGAAATCACATAGATATTTTTGCCGATGACATATCTTCTCTTTCGACAACATCGAGAAATGTGTACATCGTAAACTGATAAACGGAGTTATCTAATGAAAAAGAACAATCACAGGACAGGATGTCTTAAAGTAATACCTCTGGGAGGCATGAGCGAGATCGGAAAGAACATGACCGCTTTCGAATACGGAAACGACATGGTCATAGTCGATGTCGGAATGGCATTCGCCGAAGAGAATATGCCCGGTGTCGACTGCGTCATCCAGGACTATTCATACGTCAGGAACAACATCAATAAGCTCCGGGGGATAATACTCACCCACGGTCACGAGGACCATATCGGCGCTCTTCCCTATTTTCTCCGGGAATTCCAGTGTCCCGTATACGGCGGCAAGCTCACGGTGGAACTCGTCAGGCACAAGCTCTCGGATAAGGGTGTGCCTTTAAGAGGCATCCTTCTGCAGGCCATGAAAAACGGTGACACCGTCCAGCTCGGCAAGAGCTTTGATATCGAGTTCATCAGGGTCAATCACAGTATAGCGGACAGCTATGCGATAGCGCTTCGTACTCCTGTGGGAACAGTCATCCATTCGGGCGACTTCAAAGTCGATTACACGCCCATAAACGGCAAGGTCATGGACCTTCAGCGCTTCGGCGAATACGGAAAGGAAGGAGTCCTTCTGTTCATGTGCGAGAGCACGAACATCGAGAAGGACGGCTTCACGCCCTCGGAGATGCAGGTCGGCGAGTCCTTCCAGAAGATCTTCCAGAATGCCGAGAAGAGGATAATCGTAGCCACTTTCTCGAGCCATGTCCACAGGATGCAGCAGATCTTCACCGCCGCGGAAAAATACAACCGTCACGTTGCGCTCTCGGGGCGTTCGATGGTCACCGTATTTAACGTCGCCAATTCGCTGGGATATATATCCATGAAGGACGACACCCTGATCGACATCAGCGACATAGACAAATACGAAGATAACGAGATCGTCATTTTAACTACCGGATCCCAGGCGGAGCCCATGAGCGCGCTGTCGAGGATGGCTTTCGCTTCGCATAAATCCGTCGAGATCACCGAAGGCGATACGGTAATAATATCGGCACATCCGATCCCCGGAAACGAGAAGCCGATCTATAAGGTCATAAACGAACTCTTCAGGAGAGGCGCAAAGGTCATCTACGAATCCCTCGCCGAAGTCCATGTATCGGGACACGCCTACAAGAACGAGATCATGCTGCTTCATTCCCTTCTTAAGCCCAAGTATTTTGTTCCGTGCCACGGCGAATACAGGATGCTCTATAAGCATGCCGAGCTCGCGGCTCAGCTCGGAACGGACCCGAAGAACATCTTCATCCTCGAGAACGGCGATATCCTCGCTATCAACGACGAACGCGCCAAGATAACGGATTCAGTTCCCGCCAAGGCAGTGCTTATCGACGGCACCGGAGCGGTAAGTTCGGACGACCGCGTCTTCTCAGACCGTATGCATCTCGGCGATGACGGCTGCGTAAGCATCGCCATAACAATAGACGGCGGAACCGGAGAACTGGCATGCGTCCCTTCCGTCAACTCGGTGGGATTTGCTTTCGGAGACGAGAACGAGATGTTAAGGCTCCACAAGGATACCGCAGCCAGGGTAATGTCACTCCTGTCCCAGGGTCAGAGAAAGCGCGATAAGATCGAAGCCGAGTTCGCCTCGAGACAGTTCCGTGACAAGATAAAGGGCTTCCTTTACGAGAAGACGCAGAGAAAGCCCGTTATAATCACGAATACCTGTTACGTTAACGAGAGATACTGATCCTTATACTCTTGATACAGAGATAACGTCGTTTATCTTACGGAGCCTGTCGGTTATCCTGGAATACTGATCGGCGCTCACCACAGTGATCGTAAGGTTTATCTCGTTTATGTTGTCGCTCGTAAGATGCGTATTGATCTTGCCGACGTTTATGTTCTCTTCCTTAAGAAGTGCAAGGATATCCATGAGAAGATAGTTGCTCTCGAGAGCCTGGATCCCGAGCTGCACATCATAGGACCCCGATGTCTCTTCGGGCCAGCTGACTTCTATGATCCTGGCCGCCCTCTCACGGTCCTTTTCGGAACGGTCGGCATACTTCTGGATGTTGACGATATTGGAGCAGTTTACCTTATGAACGGCAACGCCTCCGGCCTGTGTAACGAGACCTACGATGTCGTCTCCCGGGAACGGGTGGCAGCATCTTGACAGATGGACCGAACAGTTCTCCAGTCCTTCGACGATGATGTTGTTCTCGATCCTCTTGAGCTTCTTGGGACCCTTCTGCAGAGCCTCCTTCTTCTCCTGGATACCGATCTTCTTTGGACCTGACGAGGCCTTCGAAGTCCTGATCTGCTCACCCTTTCCGATATCATCGGGAAGTTCGTCCGGACTATAGTAAACGACCTGTCCGTCGCTCGTAGTCCTGTAGCCCAGAGCGGCTCTCTCCTCTTCGCTCAAAGTCTTTATATACTCGTCCCTGAACCTGCCGAATACCTTTCCTGCCGTCATGGCGCCATATCCGATCGATGCATAAAGATCTTCTATCGTATTGAAATTATGCTTTGCCAGGATGACCTTTATGATCTCGGGCTTCATGAACCTTACGACCTCGAAGCCGTTCCTCTCGATCTCTCTCTCGAGCCTCTCCCTGCCAACGGAGATATTCTCGGCTCTCGCTTCCTTTTTGAACCAGGCATTTATCTTTGATCTGGCGGATGCGGTCTTTACCATCTTTGCCCAGTCGCGCGAAGGTCCCTTGATCTTCTCTGACGACAGTATCTCAACGGAGTCACCTGTCTGAAGTTCGTAAGACAGCGGAACTATCCTGCCGTTTACCTTGGCTCCGTGCATATGGTTACCTATGCCGCTATGGATCTCGTAGGCAAAGTCGATGGGGCACGAACCCTGGGGAAGCCTTATTACCTTGCCCTTGGGTGTAAAAACAAACACTTCTCCCGGAGCAACGTTGTTCTTCAGAAGGTCAAGGAAATCCTGCGGATCCTGTGAATCCTTCTGCGCGTCAAGGAACTTTCTTACCCAGAGGATCTTTTTATCGTAGGTATCCTCCTTGAACGACTTGGAATTGCCGGCTTCCTTATAATGCCAGTGCGCAGCGATACCGTACTCGGCATCCCTGTGCATACTATATGTCCTTATCTGCACCTCGAAAGTGGTCTCGTCGAAAGTCTTTCCTCCGGGACGCTTAACAGTAGTATGGATAGACTGGTAACCGTTCTCCTTGGGGTTACCGATATAGTCCTTGAAGCGGCCCGGGAGCGGGATATACATCTCGTGGACCATACCAAGGACCGCATAACAGTCGGTAAGCGTATCGACTATTATCCTGCATGCGAACATATCGTAGATCTGGGAAAGATCCTTGCCCTTGTCGTGCATCTTCTTATAGATGCTGTAGAAATGCTTGGGACGGCCCTCTATATCGTAATGCTTGATACCGTAGGCTTCGATCTTCTCAGAGAGTTCCTCGACCACCTTGGCCATGAATGCCTCTCTCTCCGATCTCTTGGAAGCGATCAGACCGACGAGCTCATAGTAGCCGTCCTTGTCGAGATACCTCAGGCACAGATCCTCGAGTTCCCACTTGATCTTGAACACGCCAAACCTCTCGGCAAAAGGGACGTAGATCTCCAGTGTCTCCTTGGCCTTCTCGATCTGCTTGACCGGAGTCTGGTACTGCATAGTCCTCATGTTATGGAGACGGTCAGCGAGCTTGATCAATATGACCCTGATATCCTCCGTCATGGCAACGAGCATCTTACGGACATTCTCCGCCTGCTCTTCCTCCTTGGGGACATTGGCTATCTTATTGAGCTTTGTAACACCCTCTACCAGCAGCGTTATCCTGGGGCCGAAGATCTCTCTTAAGATCTCGGAATCCGCACTCGTATCCTCGATAGTATCATGAAGCAACGCAGCGGCCAGCGATTCGGCATCGACCTCGAGTTCCGCGAGTATCCCCGCAGTCGCGATCGGGTGAACGATATACATCTCTCCGTTCTTTCTCTTCTGGTGTCTGTGGGCCTTATATGCAAAGATGAACGCTCTTCTTATGAGATCCTTCTCAGACTGCAGTTCCTCTTCCTTCAGATGAGCATGCGAAGCATAGATCTCGAACGCATTCAGGACCTCATTAAACTTCTCTTCTATCTCCTCGGGGATATCAGGTATCTGCGCCGAATCCAGGAGATATTCTCTTTCTTCCGTCTCATCCATTTCCACAAAGCCTTTTATATGTATCCGTAACTTTAAGATCCGCCTTCTTGGGATCTTTTATAAAACTGTAGCACACTCTTGTCGTATTAACTATTCCCAGTTTAATAAGACCGGCCTCCGAGAAGACGTCAAGGCACCGTTCCGTCTGGAAAGGCGTGATGTCGATGCCTGCGTTCACTCCTATCATCTTGGCGAGAAGGAGAGTGTCGGCTGTCGATATGCCGGTCTTGCTCCTGTCATAAAGGACCGTATAGCTGGCCCTGTAGCAGTCGGCGTCAGGGATAAGTCCGTCAGACCTTCCGGTGAGCTTGCCGATCTGATCAACTGCCATTCCCTTGCGGTAGAGTTCCTCCGCGATATCGGGCTTTTTCCAGAGGAAAGTGTCCTCATATACAGGAACGATATCCTCCAGATGCAGGCTCAGGGATGTCTTGCCCCTGTAGGTATATTCATTCATGGAATAGGCGATGTTCACGCGGTCTCCGGGCTTAAGTATATCAAGATACTGACCCATGCCGAATCCGACGGCCGATACTGTATCGGATGACATATCCCCGGGCTTTTTGAGGTCGAGCCTCATATGAACGCCCTCGCTCATGGGCTGGATATCGACTATAAGAAGATCGTCGGTACAGAACACCGGCTTCCTGTTACCTATGCCGAAAGGCTTCAGGACGGACACCGCCTGATAGGCTTCGAATGTCAGCTGTTCAAAAGGTATCTTCGCATTGATCTCGAGAACATCATCATCCTCTTCATCCGGGTCTTCATCAACAAAAGCCACATCCTCGCATGCCGCCTTCTCCAGAGCTCTCATGAACTGCGGGAGCAGTGCTTTTGAAACGACTATGCCTGCCGCCTTCTTATGACCTCCGAAGTTGACGCAGTATTCGCTGACCTTCTCGAGCGAACCGAAAAGATCGTATTCGCCGTATGCCCTTCCCGAACCCTTGACATTGGAATTATCCAGAGGATCGTCGGTAAAGACGATAGCGCTCCTCCTGAAATACTGGGAGAGCTTGCCGGCAACAATACCGAGGACTCCCTGATGCCAGTTCCTGCCGTATACGACGATGGGCCCCTTGGTATTGGTAAGCTGCCATTCCTCGGGCCTTGAGGTTCTCTCCACCTGATCGAGCGCCTCGGCAAACACGCCGGCTTCGATCTGCTTTCTCTCGTCATTCTCGCGTCCCAGGGCATAAGCCGCCTCTCTAACGACATTCTCGTCGTCTTCAAGGAATAATCTGAGCGCATCCGAAGAATCGTAGAGCCTGCCGGCTGCATTGATCCTGGGAACAAAGTTAAAGGATATAAACGTCTCGTCGAGCTTCTTCCCGTTATCCAGGAGCATCTCGTTCATTACACGGACACCGGGGTTAACGGGAGCCGCCATACTCTTAAATGCCTTCTTGATTATCGTCCTGTTCTCGTCCACGACAGAGACCAGATCGGCTATCGTGGCGATGCCGGCGAGTTCCACGCTCTGCTTCCAGATCTGGCCCGAGACCTTGAACCTTCTGTCCCTCCCCAGCGCCTCGATGAGCTTCAGGGCAACACCCGCGCCGCAGAGATCGGTAAACGGATATGTATTGTCCTCCCTCTTGGCGCATATAACCGCATCGGCATCCGGAATGGTATCCTTTACCGTATGGTGATCGGTGACGATGACCCTGACGCCTTCCTTCTTGAGCGCGGCTACAGTCTCGAGATTCGTGATACCGCAGTCCACCGTTATCAGAAGATCGGGCCTGCTCTCTATGACCTTGTCTATGATATTCCCGGTCAGTCCGTATCCGTGCTCCGCCCTGTGAGGAACGATATAGTCCACATTGCAGTTATGGCTCCTGAAATACCTGACCAGTATGGATGTGGCGGTCACGCCGTCGCAGTCGTAGTCTCCGTAAACAAGGATCTTCTTGCCCTGCGACATGCATTCGACGATAAGATCGACGGCTTCGCGCATGTCCTTATAGTCGTAAGGATTGTGCCATACGCCGTCTCCGTCGGCCAGGAACGCCTGTTTCTGATCGGAAGTATTGACATTTCTGGTCTTTAACAGGACGTCCATCAAAGCATCAGTGTCCTTCTTCTCAAAGGAAGAGGCCACATGCCACTTCTTAGATGTCAATAACATATACTAGATTCTCTCAACTTTTTATTTGGGTATATTGTATCAGAAATAAAACGCATAAAAAAGGGAGTCCTTATATGAATAAGAACTCCCGTATGATCTGATCTTAATGCTTATCAGCGCTTACGCTTCCTGGCAGCCTCAGACTTCTTCTTACGGCGTACAGAGGGCTTCTCGTAATGCTCTCTCTTACGAACCTCAGCGAGAACACCGGACCTTGCGCAAGAACGCTTAAAACGACGTAACGCACTGTCAAGGGATTCGTTCTCCTTAACTCTGATCTCTGACATCTCTTCATCCCTCCTCTCGTGCGTGGCGTTAATGACTTCGATATTATATACGAGGATCGTGCAATCGTCAAATGCGACAAACAAATCGTGCTTTGTTCCCACTTCTTGTTAATTAAATCAATGCCCCGATCTCCCACAATAATGCGCTGATGTTCTATAATCTTTTTTGAATGAAAAAGACAGGAGCATATAAGCCATGAAGCATAAGATCATAAGCCTTGCACTTGCTTCCGCGATGCTTTTCGCATTTACCGGATGCACCCCTGCTGAAACGTCGGAAGAAACGACTGAAGCAGCACCGGCGACGGCCTCTTCCGAGACTACTGAAGAGGAGACCACGGAAGAACCTTCTGAGGAGACGACTGAAGAAACTACAGAAGAGACTGCCGAAGAAGTCATCGAAGATGACGTTACCATCAGAGTCGGTTCCCTTCACGGGCCCACGACAATCGGTATCCTGAACCTCATCGCAGCATCCGAGAACGGCAGTGCCCCCGCGAACTACGAGTTCACCGAGATGACACAGCCCGATGAGCTTGCTGCTGCTTTGAACGCAGGTGATGTCGACATCGCCATGATCCCCGCCAATATGGCTTCCATCCTTTATAATAGAACGGGAAGCATCTCCGTAATAGACATAAACACTCTCGGAGTTATCGATTGCATCAGCGGTGACGAGACGGTCAATTCCGTATCCGACCTCGCCGGCAGGACCGTTTATTCCATCGGTCAGGGAGCCACTCCCGAATACGCGCTGAACTATCTTCTTCAGCAGTATGAAGTTACCGACTGCACCATAGAGTTCAAGGCCGAGGCTGCCGAAGTCATCGCGGAACTCGCTAACGATCCGGATGCGATCGCGATCCTTCCCGAACCCGCGGCATCCTCTCAGGCTTTCAGTAACGATGATCTTTCGATCCGTTTCACTCTGACCGACGCATGGAACGAAGTGGTGTCCGATTCCGAACTCATTACGGGTGTAACCGTCGTAAGGAACGATTTCCTGCAGGAACATCCGGCTGCCGTAGATGCATTTAGCAGAGGTCATATGGACAGCATCTCTTCGATGGAAGCGGACATGCTGAATACCGCATACCTCGCCTGTGACCGCGGCTTCTTCAACAATGCGGACATGGCACTTCTTGTCATCCCCAACTGTAATGCCGTTTGCATAACAGGCGATGATATGAAGACCGCTCTGGAAGGGTATCTCAATACATTGCTCGACCAGAATCCCGATTCTATAGGCGGAGCTCTTCCCGGCGAAGACTTCTACTATCTTGGATAAGAGGATCAGAAAAGTCTTATTCGTACTATTATGGCTTGTCTTATGGCAGGCTCTGGCAATGCTGATACATAACAGCATATTACTGGCGGGACCCATCGATACTTTGAAGGCACTGTTCCGTCTGATAAGGACATCCGACTTCTGGATGTCGATACTTAAGACTTCCGTAAGGATATGCGCAGGATTCCTGACAGGCATACTGTCGGGGATCCTGCTTGCATTTGTGTCATATAAGAGCAGGCTTATCAGGGACTTTCTTTCTCCTTTGGTATCAGCCGTCAAATCTGTCCCCGTGGCGAGCTTCGTTGTCCTTGTCCTCATCTGGTCCGGGACCGAGCTCACATCCTTTATCATAAGCACCCTGGTAGTCTTCCCGATAATCTATCTGAGCACCCTCGAAGGTCTGTCATCCATAGATCCCAAACTGATCGAGATGGCAAAGATCTTCCGGATGAGAAAGTCATACCGCCTGAGATATATCTTCCTTGACGGACTTAAGCCCTTCCTGTCGGGAAGCCTTTCTATCGCTGCCGGTATGAGCTGGAAGAGCGGAATAGCCGCCGAAGTCATAAGCCGTCCTGCTCATTCGATCGGTAACGGAGTCTATATGTCGAAGATCTATCTCATGACCGAGGACCTTTTCGCATGGACGGTCATGGCAGTCCTTCTGGCATTCATAAGCGAGAAGATCGTACGCTTTATCCTGGGGAGGATCTTTCCCAAATGAAAATCATACTCGACAACATAAACGTCTCATACAAAGATAAGATCGTGATAAAAGATTTCTCATATACTTTTGAGAATGAGGGACGCTATGTCATAAGAGGAGCATCCGGAAGCGGAAAGACGACTCTCATCAAAACTGTAATGGGACTTAAAAAGGTCTCGGAAGGGAAGATCACTTTCGATGAAAAGCCCGTATTTTCAGCGGTTTTCCAGGAGGACAGGCTTATCGAGAACATAAGCCCCGTAACTAATATAGCCATCACTTCGCCGGAAGTCCCCGAGGAAAAGATCCGTAATGAACTCGCCTGTCTACTTCCGAAGGAGGTACTCGATCATAAAGTTTCCGAATTATCCGGCGGAATGAAGCGGAGAGTTTGCATCGTAAGGGCAGTTTTGAGCGCTTCAAATATACTGATTTTAGACGAACCGCTGACAGGGTTAGACGAGACTAACCAAAAAATCGTGTTAAAATATATAAGCGAACATTTAAACGGCAGGATCCTTATCGCCGCTTCCCACTCAGACCTGTTTACTGACTACGGCAGCACGATAATTCTGCGCGAAAATATTTAAGTGTCAAACAATAAAACGATCCCGGAGGATTTATGAGCAGACTTACAAACGTCACTACCACTTTGGCTCAGGAAACCGTCGAGGAGCTCTACAAGGATATCGAGAGGAATATCCAGACAAGCCAGCCCGGTCTTTGTCCCGTAGATCTCGCAGCAGCTTTCCTGCACTTAAGTCACGCACGTTCTTGCGGTAAATGCACACCTTGCCGCATCGGACTCGGAAAACTCGAAGAACTGATCAATTCCGTCCTTGACGGCGAAGCCGATCAGAGCACTCTTGAAGATATCGAGAAGACGGCTGAGAGCATCTTCCGTTCCGCCGACTGCGCTATCGGTTCTGAAGCGGCAAGAATGGCGATAAAAGCAGTAAAAGGATTCAGAGATGATTTTGAAGAGCACATTCTTCACGGAAGATGCAAGCTCGGAAACTTCAAGTCCGTTCCCTGCGTTGCCGAGTGTCCCGCTCATGTCGATATCCCGGGTTACATTGCCCTCATCCACGAAGGCAGATATGACGACGCCGTCAAGCTCATCAGAAAGGACAATCCCTTCCCTGCCACATGCGGCATGATCTGTGAGCACCCCTGTGAGGAGCACTGCAGAAGGAACCTTGTTGATGACGCCATCAACATCAGAGGCCTTAAGAGATATGCCGTAGAGCACGAGTCCGAGGTAAAGGCACCCAAAAAGGCTGAACCCACAGGAAAGAAAGTCGGCATCATAGGCGGAGGCCCCGCCGGTCTCACGGCTGCATACTTCCTGTCCATTATGGGTCACGAGTGCACTGTTTACGAGCAGAGAGACAAGCTCGGCGGAATGCTCCGTTACGGTATCCCGAGCTACCGTCTCCCCAGAGAGATCCTCGACAAGGAGATCGAAGGATTAAAGCTCGCAGGCTTTAAGACGATCACCAACATCTCCGTCGGCAAGGACATCACGATGAAAGAACTCAAGGAGCAGTACGATGCCGTTTATATCTCCATCGGCGCTCACACCGACAACAAGATCGGTATCGACGGAGAAGACGCTGACGGTGTTATCTCCGCTGTCGAGATGCTCAGAGGCATCGGAGACGGCAATATGCCTGACTTCTCCGGGCAGGATATCGTCGTCGTAGGCGGCGGAAACGTTGCAATGGACGTTGCAAGATCTGCCGTAAGACTCGGCGCCAAGACAGTTAAGATCGCATACAGAAGACGTAAGGTCGACATGACCGCGCTCGCCGAGGAAGTCGAAGGCGCAGTAGCTGACGGCTGCGAGATCTTAGAGCTCAATGCTCCCACCAAGATCGAGAAGAAGGATGACGGTTCCGTAGCAGCACTCTGGGTACAGCCCCAGATAGTAGGCGAAGTAAAGTGGGGCCGTCCCGCTCCCGTTAATGCGGATGCTCCCGAAGTACGTCTTGCCTGTGACAAGGTTCTCGTAGCTATCGGTCAGGGTATCGAATCCACCCACTTCGGCGAGTTCGGTATCCCCCTGAACAGAAGAAAGATCGGCGCAAGCGATGCCGGAGATTTTGCCGAAGTTGAAGGCGTATTTGCCGGCGGCGACTGCGTAACGGGTCCCGCTACGGTCATCAAGGCAATCGCAGGCGGTAAGGTCGCAGCTGCCAACATCGACGAATATCTGGGATTCCACCACGAGATCACAAGCGGCGTGGAGCTTCCTCCCGTCAGATTTGACGACCGCGAGCCCATGGGCAGGGTCAACATGACCGAGCGTCCCGCGAGCGAGAGAACAAAGGACTTCAATCTCATGGAATTCCCCATGTCCGATCAGGAGGCTTGCCAGGAATCCGCAAGATGCCTTCAGTGCGATCATTTCGGTTGCGGAAAGCTTAAAGGAGGCAGAGAGTTAAAATGGTAAACGTAACTATAGACAACAAGCCGGTGAGCGTTCCCGAGGGAACCACCATTCTCGATGCCGCCAAGACGGTTGGCATCCATATCCCCACCCTCTGCTACTGGAAAGGCATCAACGATGTCGGCGCATGCCGCGTCTGCGTTGTTGAGGTCGAGGGCAACAAGAGACTTCCCGCAGCATGTAACACCGCCGTCGAGGAAGGCATGGTCATCAAGACAAATACGAAAGCCGTAAGAGACGCAAGAAGAGCAAACGTGGAGCTCATCCTTTCAGAGCACTACTGCCACTGCACCACATGTGTAAGATCAGGCAACTGCTCATTGCAGAAGCTCAGTAACGACCTCAATATCCGTGAGATCCCTTACGAGTTCCACGCCGATAAGAAAAAGAGCAACCCTGACTTCCCTCTTATCCGTGACTACTCCAGATGCATCAAGTGCATGCGCTGCGTTCAGGTCTGCGACAAGATCCAGGCAACCGGAGTATGGGATCTCGTGAATACAGGCTCGAGAGCCACTGTCGACGTTGTTGACGCATATTCCCTCGAAGATTCCAAGTGCGCACTCTGCGGACAGTGCATCACTCACTGCCCCGTAGGAGCACTCATCGAGCGTGACGATACCGAGAAGGTCATCGATGCCATCCACGATCCCGAGAAGATCACCGTCGTCCAGATCGCTCCTTCCATCAGGACAGCATGGGGCGAGGCTTTCGGTCTTTCTCCCGAAGAGGCAACAGTCGAGCGTCTTGCCGCCTGCCTTAAGGAGATCGGCATCGATTATGTTTTCGACACCAACTTCACGGCCGACCTTACGATAATGGAAGAGGGCAGCGAATTCCTCGAGAGACTCGGAAGCGGCGGAACAGCCAAGCTCCCTCTCTTCACTTCCTGCTGCCCCGGCTGGGTAAGATTCGTCAAGGCTCATTATCCCGAGTTCGTCGATAATCTTTCCACCGCCAAGTCTCCTCAACAGATGTTCGGCGCGGTAGTAAAGAGCTACTATGCAGATATCCTCAAAGTAGATCCTTCCAAGATCTTCTCCATCTCTATAATGCCCTGCCTCGCCAAGAAGCACGAGTGCGCTATCCCCGTAATGAACGATGCCTGCGGCGATCCCGATGTCGATGTCGTTCTTACGACGAGAGAAGTCGACCGTCTGATCAAGTCAGAGCACGTCTGCCCTTCCGAGCTTTCCGACATAGCTCTTGATCTTCCTCTCGGCATCGGTTCGGGAGCAGGTAATATCTTCGGTGCTACAGGCGGCGTTATGGAGGCTGCTCTCCGTACAGCTTATAACCTGGTTACAGGCAAGAATCCCGATCCTGACGCCTTCGAGTCCGTAAGAGGACAGGACGGCTGGAAGGAATCCACATTTGATATCAACGGAACAAAGCTCAAGGTTGCGGTCGTCAATGGTCTCGGCAATGCCGACAAGCTCTTAAAGGCACTTAAGAAGGGTGAGGTTTCCTACGACTTCATCGAAGTAATGGCATGTCCCGGCGGATGTGTCGGCGGCGGCGGACAGCCCATGTACGATAACATGGAGATGGCTCCCAAGAGAGCTCCCGTCCTCTATAGCCAGGACAAGGCCGGAACCCTCCGCTTCTCTCACGAGAACCCTTCGATCAAGGAGATCTATAAGGATTATCTTGAGAAGCCTCTTTCCCATAAGTCGCATAAGCTCCTCCACACTGACCACCACGCGTGGAAGATGCCAGGCGAAGAGTAAGGATATCTGATCCGATAACATGGCCCCTGACCTGGCAGTCAGGGGCTTTTTGTTGCTTCCTCAAAGGGGCTTATGCTACCTGGATCTCAATCTTTGGGTTCTTCACGTTTTTTGTGGGGGAAATACAGTACAAGCATCTGAATTAGCTGTTTTACAAAGAAAAAGATGCTTTTGAGCAGCCATATTTTCAACCCAAAGCATCGTATTATTCGATTTTCGGTTTTTTCGACATGTACTGTGAATGGTACTGCAAATCGGGATTTCAAAGCCGATTTACGGTACATTACCCCCAATGTACTATAGTTGGTACTGTAAATGAGAGTTTCTGAAGTTTTGTACCATTTTTCGATTTTCGCCTAAATGGTACAACTTTTTCTATTGATTTCTGTACCATTTTCTTGTATTTGAGGCAAATGGTACACATTTTTATAGATTTTCTGTACCCTTTGAAGGATTTAAGGCAATTTGGTACATAAATCTCAATGTATATTTGTACCAAATCTATGATTCGGCACTTTTGGTACAAAAAACTCCGGCTATCAGCCATGCCGATAACCGGAGTCACATAATAAATTAAGCGATGTTTATCTTATGATCCCGTAGGATGCACATATCCTTGTGAACTCGGGAGACTCGGCAAAGCCTGCGAATACGTCTTCTCTGGACACACCCGAATCAAGCTGCGCTACCCAGGCATTATAACCGTCGCTGTCAGGTTCTCTTCCCATGAACGTTCTGTAGAGCCTTGTTACATACTCACCGTTACTTACATTCTGGCCAATGAACTCGGAACTGAAGAAGAATCCTCTTGCTGCTCCTGAACCCGTATCTCTCTGATTTGCAAGCTGTCTTGCCCATGCCATAAGTCCGTTTTGATCTGCGGCTCTGTTAAGGCACGTCGTATAAAGACGCGTACAGAAATCTATAGTCTGACTGTTAGGTTCAAGATTTGTGGTAGGAACAGCCGTTCCTCCTGATCTTATCCCGTAGAAGACGCAAAGGTTAGCCCACTCGGTGGAATTAATGAAGCCTTCTATTACATCCTGCTTGGATGCTCCGTTCGAAAGAGCATTGACCCAGGCATTGAATCCGTCACGGTCAGGTTCGCGGTTAAAGAATGTCCTGTAGAGTACAGTTACAAAATCTTCGTTGGAGAGACCCTTATTAAGGAACTCGGGACTATATAGGAAGCCTCTTGCAACATCGGCACCGCTCTGGCCTCTTTCCGTAACTGCAGCTACCCAGTCTGACTTACCCGCAGGATCTGATGATCTTCCGAGCGCTATCGTATATAGTCTCTCGACAAATCCCGATACGCCGGGCTCGGATACGGTCGAAGGATCGTAAGGCGGAAGCGATGAGGATCCGCTGCCGGGATTGTTTGAAGAACTGCCGTTCCCCGAATTGTTCCCGGCCGGATCTTCTGTCGGAGCTGGAGTCGGCGGCGTTGTTACTATCTCCACGTTGGCGTCGCAATACAACCATCCGTAATAATATACTTCTTCATCGTCATACTGATAAAGATAGTTCTGATATTGAGTAATATCATCGGACGAATTCTCACTGTTATTATATGCCCGAAGAAGAGAGGGGTTCCCGGATATATTAAGACCGGTAAGTTGATTATCCTCGCACCATAGTTCTTCCAGATCGGGCAGGTTACTTATATCCAGACTTGAAAGTGCATTTCCGTAACAATGCAACTCAATAAGTTTGGTCAGATTACTTACATCAAGACTTGTCAGTTGATTATTATAGCAGGAAAGCACCTCTAATCCGGTCAGATTACTTACATCAAGATCCGTAAGCAGATTATCACAACAGTAAAAACATTTTAATCCGGTCAGATTACTTACATCCAGACTTGTCAGTTGATTATTCCCGCAGGAAAGCACCTCTAATCCGGTCAGATTACTTACATCCAGATCCGCAAGCGGGTTATCAGAACAGTCAAGCTCTTGTAATCCTGTCAGATTACTTACATCAAGATCCGTAAGCAGATTATCAGAACAGTCAAGCTCTTGTAATCCTGTCAGATTACTTACATCAAGATCCGATAATTGATTATATTCGCAGGAAAGCACCTCCAATCCTGTCAGGTTACTTACATCCAGATCCGAAAGTTGATTTTCTCCGCAGTGAAGTTCTTTTAATGCCGTCAATCCATTAATATTCATGGAGGAGATCTGATTGTGCGTACAGTCGAAAGAGGTCATCGAGGTCCGTTTTGTTCCCCAATCGAAGCGGGTAAACAGATTATTGGATATGTCTACCTCTAATAATTTCATACTGTTCGACACATTAAAATATGCCATTCCTTCCCGAAGCCGGTTAGAAGAACAATATAAGAACTGCAGTTCCGGGCATTTTGCAGCATTAAGCGTGGTCAGATTATTAGCCCGACAATTAAGATTTGTTAAGTTCGCATGACCGCTTACATCCAGGGAAGTCAACCTGTTAAAACTGCAGTTAATCACCCTGATGGCCGTATTGTTACTCCCTATTACCAGATTAGTCAACTGATTAGCGTTGCAGTAGAGTTCTTCAAGAAGCGGAAACGGAGTAGTATTGATCGAAGTAATCTGGTTTGATCTGCAATCCAGGTACGTGATCTTGCTAAATCTTCCCAAACCCGTAAGACTGGATATATTACGCCAACCGATAGAGATTTCAGTCACTGCATCAGCCTCAGCCTGCGAAAGCTTACCGTCGTGATTGGTATCAACATAGGAGCTTACCCATGCACGCAGATTGTCATCCGGAAAAATACTAGCTATATCATTTGTTGCGGCAGAAACATCCGTCACCGGGATCAAAGAAACGGCCATGGCAGCCGCCAGGATAAATGAAACGATCTTATGTCTTCTCAAGGTTTCGATCCTCACACTCTTATATAATCAATGTACTGATTATATCATTTACGGCAATCGAAAACAGACTTATCAAGAACAAAAAAGCGGACCCCGAAGGGTCCGCACCGGAGATCTATGTTATCTCTGTATCAGTAATCCGGTTCAAGCAGACCGTAGTTACCGTCATTCCTCTTATAGATAACGCATACCGAGTTGGTCTCGGAATCAAGATATACGAAGAAGTTGTGGCCGAGCATCTCCATCTGGAGAAGTGCATCCTCGGATGTCATGGGACGAAGCGTGAATGTCTTCTTTCTTGTGATCTTGGAGTCATTCTCTACTTCATAATCGAAGTCTGCGCTGTTATCCTCGTCAAGATAATTGGCGATCTCGGGATAATCCTTCCTCTTCTTCATGAGCTTGGTCTTCTGCTTTCTGATCTGGGATTCAAGCTTATCAACCGTCTTGTCTACCGCGGTAAGGATCTCCTCGTCTCTGGACTCTGCTCTGTAGATCTTATTGTCGAGCTTCAATGTGATCTCGACGACCATCTGGCTTCCTTCAGGTCTGATCCTGACATTGAAAGAACCCTCTTCACCGAAATACTTGTCGAACTTCGACATTTTCGATACGATCTTGTTCTCGAGTCTCTGACCGATCTTGATACCTTTTCCCTGTGTGGTGATCTTCATAAAATCACATCCTTCCGTTTAAGACTTCTGGAGATAATTTCTATCTCTGATTAAAGTATAAAATAAAATATATTAATTTACTGTAACGATTGCGGCAAATTATAAAAAAACTCCCGCTTTCACAAAAAGCGGGAGTAAAAAATGTCAGATTAGATATAGACAGATCACTCTGCGGAAGTATCTTCGGAAACCTCTTCCTTGACCTCTTCAACGACTGCCTCAGCGGCTTCGGCAACATCAGCCCCGGCATCAACGATATCAGCTGCTGCATCTTCAGAAGAGGCGGGCTTGATGGGAGTCGCTTTCTGGGGAGCTCTGGCAGATTCCTCGGCAAACTTGGCGCCGCACTTGAAGCAGAAACCGTACTCCAGGCTGTTCTCCTGACCGCAGGCTGTGCATCTCTTCAGACCTCTCTCGAAAAGGATACGGAGATTAAGATCCTCGATCTCGGTAGAGAGTCTCGAGACAGCCTCACATCTTGTATTGATATCCTTAGTATTATCTACATTAAGGTCCTTATACTGGCTGTAATACAAACGGCCGATCTCATCGTAATACTTACGGATGGATACGGACTTCTCTTCTATTGACTTCTGATATACGGGAATATTATTTTTCTTGCTGTCAAAAAAAGCCATGGACAACACCTCCGATCGATTTATTCCACTTGTCATTATACACTATAATCCGGCTCTAACGGTAAGAAATTTATGTGAATTCACAAATAATACATAAATAAAGGCCGCCTCAGAAGAAGCGGCCTTCCGTTATCAGTAATCTTAAAAGCCTCTGAAATATCAGCCGAGCTCTGCGAAATACTTGAT
>JAFZWN010000016.1 GCA_017617295.1 Clostridiales bacterium
ATGTAGAAGATCGGAACAGCGATATAATACGTCTTTCCGGCTACCACTTCCGCCTGTAATGTTACTTCATATTCATCCGATTCACCGTCAGTCTTCACAGCAGACCCACGGGGGCCTCTTAATTCAAATTCAGGCTGTCTGACGATACTTGATCCTACTCTGTCATAGTACTCATCACCGCCGGCTGCTCCAAGGAATGCATAATTATGGTTAAACAGAACGATAGTAGGGATTCCTCTCTCGATATCCGATACCGATAATGTTATAGTACCGTTTTCCTCGGGCGTATAAGAATAGATCCTCTGGTATACATATTCCTGAAGATCTCCTGTACCGTACAGATAACGCGGCCACTCACCGTAAGAAGTGATCCCGTTATCGACTTCGACCGGCATCGCTTCATCAGCCACCAGAGTACCGTCGGTAATAAGGTTCCCGTCTTCATCTCGATTCAATACAAAGATATCGATCGGCTTTACTATAGCAGTAGTAACATCAGAATCACTGGTATCATATGTTACACCATTTAGACTTATCTGATATTTAAACGCCAGGAATCCGTTAAGGCCGTCAGGGAATACAACACCGGAGGGGATCCTTCTGTCATAGATGTCTTCCGTGAAATCACTCTCTACATCTGCAAGATATCTGGATACATGAGGTTCATAAGGAGCCATCTCTTCAATAACCGGGACATCATCGTCGACCGTAAATGCGGGATCGACCTTGATCCATCTGCCGACTTCCGTCAGATAGTATTCCGTATCCGGACTCTCATACTGAAGATGATAATCACGGGACATATAGATATAGATGCTGAAATCATCATAAGGAGTCGGTCCCTTGATATTTACTAAATACTCGCCATTGGGGTCTGATGAAGTAAAAGAAGTACCGTCAACGTCCATTTCAGCCCAGCCGTTATTTCCATCTTCCCAGGTATATTCGTATTGATCTCCATCGGGATCTGCAGGGTTATTGATCGTTATCGTGTAATCTCCGCCTTCCTGCAATTGATAAGAACATTGAAAATCATCGATATCAAGTCTGTATGACGATTCAGAAATGCCACCTACGACCGCAGGACCCGTAACTTCAACCGTGATAGGATCCCACTCTTTAATTATGACCTTACAGTCCAGGCCGGATCCTTCTTCAACATCTATCTTATAGTAATATGTTCTTCCGGCCTCTAACAGAGCTCTGAACTGAACATTTTGCTCATGATATCTGTCAGCGCCTTCTCCCCAATCACCGATATCCCATTCAAACCAGATAAAATCATAATCAGTACCGTCATTGTTTGAATCGCCTTCATCATCGACCCACAGACCGACTTCAATATCACCATATGTAAGATCGTATGAATTAAAATCATATATGGCGGTCTTTTCCGGAACAAAAGAATAGATCAGAAATGCATCCTCACCATCCAGATGAACGGTAGTAGGGGTATTATAATCTATAGGAACAGCTAAAGCAGCAGATTCATCCGTAAAATCATACGCCATTACTACGCCATTACCAAGAACAAACGTCGATGCGAGTATGGCAGATACTATCTTAAATCTTGTTCTTTTAAACATAAGGACCTCCTAATCAACGATCAGATCAGAGAAGATAATTACTTAATCATATTGTTACACAGACATTATACATTGTTCTCATACTTTAGTATGGTTTTTTGATGCTTTTTTGTGATCAGACATGATTTACGAAAAAACAAGGGATATGATCTCCCGGAACTTTCGGATGTACCACTGAAAAGCCAAAAATACCGATCTCACTGGTACCAACCTCTGGTACATTCATGCATATGTACCACTAAAATGCCAAAAACACCGATTCCCTGGTACCAACCTCTGGTACATCCGGGGATCTCCAAACCGCCAAACAGCCGATGACCGGCTTATATCACTTTCTTAAGCTCCCGTCAGCGACCCGATAATATCAAGATACTCCTGCGGGAGATCAAGTTCGGGCTGATCATCTATCTTCCAGCCAAGATCAGATGTCGAAGATCTGACCTCTTCGAGGCTTACCGGGATATTAAGCATCTCGTTTATGCAGATCTGTGCACTCCCGTTATCCGCGTTTTGAATGAAGAGCGAAGCTCCGTAATAAAGCATGTCAAAATAGTCGAGATACTCGGCAAGCGAATAACGGTTCAGACTTATGGCTTTTTTCTTCAGTTCCATCATCGAGTACAGGTCACCTCTGGAAAAAGCGGCGCGCGCCCTCGCCGAATAAGCAATAGAACAACTGTCATTAAGGCTTAAGATACGGCTTCCCAGAGCATCGTATTCGGAAGCATCTTTAGAATCCTGAAGTATCACGATCCACGAATCCGTGTATCCGGGATAGATCTTTACCGCAGTACTGTCCATCCCGAATGAGGCAGCCATATCGGCCATGCCTAGATAAAACGCCCACAGGACGATAACCGATGAAGCAATGAGAGCCGGCATCTTATTAATTTCAAGTTCTTTGCTGACATTCTTGTTTTCGTAAAGAAGTACGGCCAGGATCAGATCGATCGAGACAAACTGAAGATCAAAATCGAATAGACAGTGGAGGAGTATCACAGCCAATGCCAGCCCGAAAGTAAACTTCATCCCCTTCTTAAATCTCATAATGACCGCGATTAGGCAAACGATGGCGGGTATCCATCCGATATCCAGCATTATCTGAAGAAGATCGTTATGGATGTGAACGATACTGTAGACCCCGCTCTGAAAGGATCCCTGAACTGATCTGTAACCCAGATACCCGAAGCCCAGAGGATGAGTGAGGATCTGCGGTATCGCGTCACGGAAATAAAGAAACCTTCCTATAAAAGTGCTCGAAGACAGCGATGAAGTCAGATACCTTCCGACCACGTCGTAATTCCCGGTGAGGGTCGCATAGAGAAAAGTCCCGGCGAGCATGATGGCAACACAGGCGGCCGCTACGATCTTTATGATCCTGCTTTTTTCTTTTATTACGAAAACAACAGCGACCAGCATAAACAGGATAAATACAGTCCTGCTGCCGCTCAAGAAGATCCCTTCCGCCAGGACCAAAGTCCCTATGTACTCAAATAACCTGCGTTCTTTCCTGAACATGAGAAGGATGATCCCGAGAAGGAGAAACACGGCAAATGTGTTTGAATACTGAAAAAAGCCCGCGAGCCTGCCGCTGACGAGGAAATAGTCCTTAAGAACGGGAAATCTGCTTAAGACAAAGGACAGGGCGGCCATTACAATTCCCGAATGAGGCACGAACTTCAGATAGGAAGAAGGCGCAAACCTGTCATTCTGGTGAAGTAGCATTACGAAAAGCAGTACCGGCAGGAACTTGACAAAACCCATTAAGGTCATGCCTTTGTCGACTGCCCATAAAGGACTTAAAAGAAAAAAGACTTCGATCACGGATACGGCGATGATCACAGGCTCACGTTTTATTACCAGTCTTTTATTCCTTAAGACAGTAACGAAGAGAAATACCAGCAGGATCACAGCGACAACGGAAGAGATATATTCTTCAAATACTCCGATAAGAAAGGGCGCCGATGCCAAAAGTATCTGCATGGGAAACAGGCACCCGTATCCCGGGGCTTCCCTTTTAGTATTCTCTTTTCGCGTTCCTTTACTTACCAAGATGACCTCGCTTCAATTGATAACTTGCAAAGGAACTGCCCCGTTAAGGACAGTTCCGAAGCAATTACATTTTAAATCAGGATCAGGATAAATCCTATATCTTTATCTTAATATCCCGTAGACTCCGCAGATATTACCGAACTCGTTCGAATCGGCAAATCCGTTGAAGACTTCCTCCCTGCTCGACTCGCCGTTATCGAGTATAGCCGTCCAGGCATTCAGTCCGTCTTCGTCGGGTTCTCTTCCGAGAACTGCCCTGTAGAGCCTTGTTACATACTCGCGGTTATCGTAGCCTCTGTTTGTGAACTCGGCGGAGAAGAAGAATCCTCTTGCTGCTCCCGATCCGGTCTCTCTCTGGTTGGCAAGTGCCGAAGCCCAGGCCATCAGACCTGCTTCGTCTGCTTCACGCTCAAGGCAGATAGAATAGAGTCTTCTTACGAACTCGATCGTAAGCTCATTGGGTTCCACCGTGATATTGGGCGTTCCGTTTCCTCCGGACCTGATACCGTATGTCACGCAGAGGTTAGCCCACTCGGTCGAATCGACAAAGCCTGCGATTATATCTTCTCTGGATGTGCCGGCTGCAAGGACAGCAAGCCAGTTCGCCTTACCTTCGGGATCGGCTTCACGGCCGAAGAAGGTCTGATAAAGGATATCGACAAATTCCTCATCGGAATAGTTACGGTTGATGAACTCGGGGCTTAAGAGGAATCCTCTTGCAGCCTCCGCACCGGTTATCCTTCCGGATGTGAGTGCTTCTACCCATTCGTCATGTCCCTGCTGATCGGCTTCACGCCCGAGTGCCACACCGTAAAGTCTGTCAACAAACCCGGATGACGAATGATCTGCGGATCTCCTTCCGCTTCCGCCCGAAGGAGCGGGAGTTACAGGTGCAGTCGTTGTCTCGGGTGCAGGTGTTGACGGCGCAGGTGTTGAAGGTGCGGGGGTCGACGGTGCAGGCGTGTTATTCTCCGGTGCGGGTGTGTTATTTTCGGGTGCCGGAGTAGGTTCATCGGGTTCAGTAGCCGGATCATCACGGTTGGGAACGATCTCCCAGATACCGCAGAGATGTGTCCACATACCGCGTGACAGCAGATTATTGACTACACCCGTTCTGTCCAGTTCCCCTGTACCGAGCAGATCAGTCAACTGTTCGATCACCGGAGTACTGTTGACTTCACATCCGTATAATGTCATCCAGACCAGAGTTACGAATTCTTCATCACTAAGATTACGAGCTGTTACTTCATCACCAAGGAGGAACCTTCTGGCGAGTTCTCCGCCCGAGATCTCCTCGGAAAGAAGCTGATCGACATAACTGTCTCTAGCGGAATAATCAATATCAGTTTCAAGAGCGACTTTATAAAGCCTGTCAACGAATGTCCTTACATAAGGTCCGGAAGTAAGCGTTCCGTCCGTAAAATGAAGCGTGGCATCTATGCCTGCAAATACATGATCATAAGCATTCAGAGGGAAATTCAATCCGGGTGCTTCGACATTGGTCCTGACATCCATATAGTTCAGATAATAATCTGTCGTGCAATCGAAATAGATATCCGTAAGAGCAGTATCTCCTGTAAATGCATTTGATCTTAAAGTATCAACGGTCGAAGGTATCTCGATACTCTGAAGAGATGTACATTCGGCGAATGCATTGTACTCTATGGTCGTAAGGCTGCTCGGAAGGTTGACTTCCGTAAGTTTCGGATCAGAAATGAGGATTCCGGACGGAACCGTATCGAACCTGTTTCCGAAAGTCACGCTTTCAAGATCAGGACAATATCTCAGGAACAACTCTGCATCAGAATAGCAGTTAGGTATATACAGATCCGTAAAACCGGTTCCTTCGTTAAAACATAAGATCGTTCTGTGGGTATTATCCCCTCTCGTGATCTGGGGAAGTGATGTATAAGAATTCCCCTCAAAATCCACCCAGATATTGGTAGTAAGACCGCTGAGATCCACGTACTGCAGTCCCGCAAGTAACTCCAGGTCATTAACATATGTAATATTTCCGCTGAAGCTGACTCTCCTTATCGTGTCAGTGGTAGGATCAGAAATAAAATCAGTGAAAGGGAACGTGTTGATGGGAGTGCTTTCGGGAAGCGGGTTATATACCGACAGAGATGTCAGGGGCTGACCCGGAGTCTCATACCAGTGTCTCGGATTCCAATTATTTGTATCTATTAAATTATTATACGTATCCTGATCAATATACTGTACATCTACATGACCGCTGTCTCCGTCGTTAAACCATTGGTATTGATATTGACCCATATTATATGCGCTTTGCTCGTAATTCGGATTAGTCGAATACAGGAACACGAGATCGACTCCGTCGAGTTCATGGGAAGCCTGAGCGATATCCATACCGTTTTGATAGTTCTTTTTCATTATATTGACCAGGCTGTTCCATTCATCTTCTGTCATTTCGACATAAACGGTTTGAAGATTATCACAATCATCAAAAGCATCCGTATATATTGTCCGCACACTGGAAGGCAGTACGATCGAAGTAAGACTGTCGCAATCACTGAAAGCCCTGTACTCGATATAGGTAACCGATGAGGGAATGCTGACATATGTAAGAGCATCGTCATCTATAAATGTCCCGGCATTGATATTCTCGATACCGAATTCGAACACTGCCGAATTCAGGTTACTGCAGAGCTCAAAACAAGGTGATCGAACAGCCCGTAAGATTCCGGGATCAGGACAGATCTCAGGTTATCACACTCTTCAAATGTAATAGACTTATATCCTTCATCTTGTAATGTAATATCGGGAATATCCGAGATCGGAACCCCGTTAAATTCTAGTTTCTGTTCAAATCTGCCGTCGAGCACGATATTATTGATACCCGTGCAATAACTGCCGAATTCGACCCTGCATACTCCTTCATTCGCATAAAGCGATGTTATTCCGGATACACACTCATGATCAAAATCATCAAATGCGGCAGTGGTATTGTTCTCAAAGGGGACATTAAGCCTGAGGGTGTCAAAAAACACACCCGAGTCAGCCCAATGAGTCGTAGCATCGGATAGACTGAGCCGGCCGTCATCAACAAATGTACACTCTAATACTGTACCGTCAATAGCCCAGTCATAATCCGACTTTCCTTCCAAGACAACCGTGCCGCGCGTCGTATCCGCATTGACGGCTGATGCGACAGAACCCATCATCGAGGCCGTCAGCAATAGTGACACTACCTTTTTCCCGTTTCTCATATTTTTATCCTCCAATCCCGGATAATATGCTCCAATAATACAATACAGAACTGATCGTCCATATCGACCTAAAGTATGAATTAATATGACATTCATCAAATATAGCTAATACTTTCGGAGGACAAAAAGAATCAGGCAGGAGTCTGACCTCCCGCCTGAAACTCTCTCAAAAACCACAATATGGTTTATTCTAAAAGATCCCGGTGCCTGCGATTCTGATCGGACCGATTTACCGTTCCCCACGTAGTAAATACGATTGCCCCAATTCAACGATCATTACCGCTACGGTCTGATCTCTAAGGATCGCCCCCGTTCCTCAACAAACCACAGTCAGCACCTCAGATCTTTTTCTCCTTAGTTAATGTAACCATATGTTATCATAACGATCGTTACAAACCGTCGGTTTTCAAATTTTGTTTACAATTTGTTTCGATTATTAATTTTTTATTGTGCACAGATTATCAGAAAAAACTCCCGCCTTCATGAAGAAGACGGGAGCCGGGATTATAACGATCCTCAAAGATCAGATTTTAGGAAGCGTTGCAAGGCCTGCGGCGATGTCATCGTCAGTAGGGATGAAGTCGCCCATGGAACCGTCGAGGTAGGACATGTAAGCAGTCATGTCGAAGAAACCGGTACCTGTAAGGTTGAACAGGATCGTCTTCTCCTCGCCTGTCTCCTTGCACTTGAGAGCCTCGTCGATAGCGACCCTGATGGCGTGGGAGGACTCGGGTGCGGGAAGGATAGTCTCTGTCTTGGCAAAAAGATTAGCCGCCTCGAATACTTTCGTCTGCTCGACCGCGCGTGCCTCGTCGATAAGGCCGTCGTGATAGAGCTGGGAAACGATGGGGCTCATGCCGTGGTAGCGGAGTCCGCCCGCGTGTGAAGGCGAAGGCATGAACTCGGAACCGAGGGTATACATCTTGGCCAGAGGAGTAACGTGACCCGTGTCGCAGAAGTCGTAAGCATATGTGCCTCTTGTCATGGAAGGGCAGGATGCGGGCTCGACAGCGATAAAGTGAGGAGCCTTCTTTCCTTCGAGCTTGTCTCTCATGAATGCGCTCATGATGCCGCCCAAATTGGATCCGCCGCCGGCGCAGCCGATAACGATATCGGGATACTTGTCGACCATCTCCATCTGAAGCTTGGCCTCTTCACCGATGATGCTCTGGTGAAGGAGTACCTGGTTCAGAACGGAACCGAGCACATATCTGTAGCCCTCTGTGGATGTGGCTACTTCAACTGCCTCAGAGATAGCGCATCCGAGGGAGCCTGTGGTACCCGGGTACTTGGCGAGGATCTCGCGGCCGATGTTGGTCGTATTGGAAGGCGAAGCGATGATGTCAGCGCCGAATGTCTCGATGATGGCCTTTCTGTACGGCTTCTGCTCGTAGGAGCACTTGACCATGTAGACCTTGAGGGGCATATCGAAATGCTTACATGCCATGGCAAGAGCTGTTCCCCACTGGCCTGCTCCCGTCTCTGTCGTAAGGCCCTTGAGGCCCTGAGCTTTGGCGTAATAGACCTGGGCTGCAGCGGAGTTCAGCTTGTGGGATCCGGATGTGTTGTTACCCTCGAACTTATAGTAGATCTTGGCAGGTGTGCCGAGTTCCTTTTCGAGCTCATAAGCCCTGATAAGAGGCGAAGGTCTGAAGATCTTATAGAAGTCCAGTACCTCTTCGGGAATGTCGATAAACCTGGTATCGTTATCGAGTTCCTGACGGCAGAGCTCTGTACAGAAGATAGGGCTCATCTGCTCGAGCGTCAGGGGCTCATGTGTACCGGGATGGATAAGGGGCGCAGGCTTGTTCTGCATGTCGGCCCTTACGTTATACCACTGCTTGGGCATCTGCTCCTCGGACAAAAATATTCTTTTAGGTTCTCTAGCCATTTTAGTAGGCCTCCTTAATATAGTATTTGGCGGCTGCTGTTGGGCAATTTTCACAACAACAAAAAATCCCATATCGATCACTCGATATAGGACAAGAATATTCCTGCGGTACCACCTATTATTGATCATCTATGACGATCCGCTCTTCTCACGTTCCAACAAACGCGCCCCGCTGATAACGGATGAGGCTCCCGTTGACCCATTTCCTGGTCACCCTCGCTGCGGTCCATTCACCGGTATCTTACATGCTGTCATCTCACCGCCGACAGTTCTCTGTATCTGAAGATATCGTTCCGATTACTATTCCGAGCTCATCGGTTTGATATATAAACTGTTTTCGATTGTATAGGTTTGGCTTCCGTCTGTCAACAGGGGATTTTAAGGAGTCTCCTCTTTGCCTCCGAAAGTTTTTCTTCTGTTGACCTTCCGGTTTAGATTGACCGGATTCTTTTTGACAGGCACATAATTAAGATCGAGATTTCTCTTGAAATACTCGAGATTGTCCTCATCCTCGCGATCGATATAGCCGAAGCCGGACTTTTTGGGTTTGCTGCCGTTATATCCTCCGGTCTCAAAGCTGTCGGACATGTTGCCGTTAAGTACCTCAAGACCGTTACTGGAGTACTTGGGAATGAACCTGCCTCTCGCTTCAGATACGAGATTACGTTTCATGATACGTTCGGCAATGAGCCCGGCGGCAAGGGCGATACCGGTGATAAGTCCGAATATAAGGCCCGGGATCAGAAAAGATATAAATCTAGGTTCTATCATGAAGTTCCCTCCTTCCCGCGAAGCGGACGAGTCTTTTGGAAGATGATAAGGATATGATCTCCCTGACCTTATCAAGCCTTTTACCTGCGTAAGTCATGATAAGTGACACGAGTGCAAGAAGTCCTGCCCCGATATATACGGCAGCAAAGGACGCATGAAGCGCACTGACCGTAAGAGCATAAAGCCCGGCCATCCCGATAAGTGTAAATGCAGGCACTGTCAGGAGCGACATGGCAAAGACCGATGAGGCATATCTGGTCTTACTGTATGGCATACTGCCGACGACCTTGCCTGTCTGCCCGTTCACGATAAAAGTAACGTTTGTCTTCTTATATGTTCCGCTCACGAACCACACAGGGAAAAGAGCATAGACCGCCCTGCCCCGAAACTTCAGCTTATCCTTAGAATCAACGGCATAGTACGAGTTGGGAACGATCTTCATTCTCCTGATCTGCTCAGCCTCATAATCCTTGCACATTCGGCGTGCCTTCCGATACAGCGCCTCCGCATCTTCATCTGCCATATCGGAGCAGAACCCCTGAATATACCCCTCCTCGAAAGTCTTTAACCCGCTGAGATCAAACGGTTCTATCCTGCTGCTGGCCTCGTCGAGCAGTGCCCTGGAAGCCTCCAGTGTCAGACCGTCGTAGATACACCTTGTCGACTTCGAGATATGGTCAGTCTCGACACGGCCGCTCCTTCTTTTCTCGCGATGCTCGAAGATGATCACGCGCTTGCTCTCGCCGTGAATGATATAGTACGGGATATAGATCCCTACCACGCTTCTGAACTTCATGGTCTTCTGTTCGGGAGAAAGGAATGCCGAATCCATCAGGTGAAGGCGCACCTTCTCCTCGGCGGCACGCTTGCCGAACGCGAAAGGGATCACCGCATCGGGTCTTCTCTTCTTGGCGATACGGTCAAAGATAACACCCGTGTTGCCGCAGAACGGGCAAACCGACGTGATCTCGGAGCCCTCGACGCTGACGCTTCCACCGCATGTGGAACATGTGTATATGGAAAGATCCATAGACCGGAGCGCACTTCTGTCCTCGAAGATCTTGTTCAGATCGACAAGACCCGTATCATCGTTATGCGTGACCTCATAAGAGCCTCCGCACTGACTGCAGGAAAGCTTACCGATATCAGGATCAAATGTAAGAGGACCTGCACAGTTACTGCACTGAAGCGGCATAATATCTCACCTCCCCCGTTTATTCCATGGATATTATACAGTAAAGGGTTCATTTCGGGTAGAAATCTCGGTAGTCCTGCGTGTATTTTCTTACTGTAAATATCGCGCGATTAAGATATAATAGCCGTTATGAGTATGAAGACATCGGATTTTTACTATGACCTGCCCGAAAGGCTCATCGCGCAGCACCCTCTGGATGACAGATCGTCGTCCCGCCTTATGGTGCTCGATAAGAACACGGGCGAGATAATACACAGACACTTTTCTGACCTTCCGTCGTTCCTCCGTAAGGGTGACGTTCTGGTCATAAATAACACGCGAGTCATCCCCGCGAGGCTGATCGGCGCACGTAAGGATACAGGCTCTCCCGTTGAGATCCTGCTTTTGAAGAGACTTGACGACAGACGCTGGGAAGCTATCGTACGCCCGGGCAAAAAGGTAAAGCCCGGAAGGAAGTTCGTCTTTATCGAAGGCGAGCTCGAGGCGACATGTGATGAAGTGCTTCCGGACGGCAACCGTATCGTCAGCTTCGAATTCGAAGGGATCTGGGAGGAGATACTTGACCGTGCGGGCACCATGCCGCTTCCTCCCTATATTCACGAGAAACTGGCTGACCGCGAGAGATATCAGACTGTCTATTCGAAGACACCCGGATCCGCTGCTGCTCCTACCGCGGGTCTTCATTTCACTAAGGCGCTTCTTGATGACATCCGGTCTATGGGAGTACAGATCGCCGAAGTCACGCTTCATGTTGGTCTCGGGACATTCCGCCCCGTCAAGGTCGATGACGTGACCGAGCATAAGATGCATTCGGAATGGTTCAGCTTCTCCAAGGAAGCTTCCGACATCGTTCGAGCTGCACGTGCAGAAGGACGCCGCGTGATCTCCGTAGGCACCACTTCGACCCGCGTGCTCGAGACCGTCGCTTCGCGCGATCCCGAGATGATGCCCTGCTCGGGTGACACAGACATCTTTATATATCCGGGCTATGAGTTCAAATGCGTAGACAGCCTGATAACCAATTTCCACCTGCCCGAGTCGACCCTGATAATGCTCGTGTCGGCACTGGCAGGCAAGGAGCATGTACTTTCCGCATATGAGACGGCGGTAGCTGAGGAGTACAGATTCTTCAGCTTCGGCGACGCGATGTTCATAACTGACCTTAAAGACTGCGGCACCGCCGCCAATGATAATCAATAACGAGAGAGACTGACTTATGAGCAAATTTCCCGTATGGTACGAACATATCCACACATGTAAGCAGACCGGCGCCAGACTCGGCCGAGTTCACACGCCGCACGGCACCTTTGATACTCCAGCTTTCATGCCCGTAGGCACGCAGGCATCTGTTAAGGGCATGAGTCCTGACGAGATCGCGTCGATGGGTGCGGGGATAATCCTCTCTAACACATATCACCTGTGGATGAGACCGGGAAGCGAACTTATCGCCAAAGCCGGCGGACTTCACAAGTTCATGAACTGGAAAGGCGCTGTACTGACCGACAGCGGCGGATTCCAGGTCTTCTCGCTCGCCCGTCCCAAGGACATCATCGAGGAAGGAGTCAACTTCCGTTCCCACCTTGACGGCTCCAAGCACCTTCTCACACCCGAGAAGTCTATACAGATCCAAAACGATCTCGGAGCCGACATAATCATGGCTTTCGACGAGTGCTGCCCATATCCGAGCACTGAAGAATATTCCGCGCGTTCTCTCGAGAGGACGACAAGATGGCTGGAAAGATGCATCGATACGCATAAGCGTCCCGAAGATCAGGCTCTTTTCGGTATTATCCAGGGAAATATGTATCCGAGGCTCCGTCAGGAGAGCGCACGTCAGATCACCTCTTTTGACCTTCCGGGATTTGCCATCGGCGGCCTGTCAGTCGGAGAACCCGCCAACCTGATGTATGAGATGCTCGAGGCAACCGTACCTTTGATGCCGGAGGATAAGCCCCGCTACCTGATGGGTGTCGGCACTCCCGACTACCTGATCGAAGGCGCCATAAGAGGCATCGATATGTTCGACTGCGTCCTGCCTACCCGTCTCGGCCGTCACGGCACTGTCATGACTTCAAAAGGCCGAGTGATCGCGCGCGACAAAAAGTTCGCCGAATCCTTCGAGGCTCTGGATCCCGAGTGCGGTTGCTACGCATGCCAAAACTTCACGGCGGCATATATCCGCCACCTTCTGAAGGCAAAGGAGATGTTCGGCCAGCGCCTCTGCACATGGCACAATATCCACTTCCTTCTTAACCTCATGGAAAAGGTCCGCGAGGCTATCGCCGAGGACTGTCTGGGCGACTTCAGGGACAGCTTCTTCAAGGAGTTTTACGGGTAAGTCTTCATCCAAAGCTCTAAAGCATATTTTTTCCTATAGGATCAGGAATACACGAAGTGACAGCACCTAAAGCCTGTTGTCCCTGCTTTAGTGCATATGTGCGTTTTTTGTGTACCACATTAGGGACAGAGGCGGGTTTGTCCCTACCCCTGTACATAGAATTGCCTGTTCATCTGCAAAATCAGGGACAAGCATCAGGATCTGCCTTATCCGTCGGAAGAGAAGCGGCAGTTACAGTTACCGATCTCCTTCACAGATACAAAAAAAGCGGCGCGGGAACGATCCCACGCCGCATATGAAAAAGCCTGTATATCAGAATTCCGCAGGTGCCGTAGCATCGGGAGGAAGTACAACGTCTCCTCCATCAGTAGGTGCGGGAGGGGTCTCCGAAGAGGATGCAGGTGTGGACTCCAGCGTGATCGACGATGAAGGAGTCGTATCGGATGATGTGGCCGATGTCGTTGACTCCGAGGAAGACGAAGTAGCGGATGTCGTTGACTCTGTTACCGTAGTCGTAGTCGTAGCTTCGGTCGTCGTAGTTGCCGCAGTGGTTGTCGTGGCAGCAGTCGTCGTCTCGGTCGTTGTAGTGGTCGTTGTATCTTCCGTCTCTATGATCTCGCGTGTCGTCTCTGTAGTCTGTGAAGTCGTCGTCTCAGTGAGCTCGGGGATCTCGTCCTCGGGAAGGGTCTCGCCGATATTGGGATCATCGTCACTGATCTGCATCATAAGAACGTAGCCTTCCTGACCGTCGGCTGTCATGACCTTTGCGAAATGTCCCTCATCCTCGGTCATAGTAACTACATCGCCGCGGCTAAGTATCGCGAGCTGATCCGCATCGAGCGAAGACTCGGCATAAAGAGGAGTATTGTCATTGATGACATACATTACACGGTTATATGTCTCTGCTGCTGTACTCTCTGTAGGCTTCATAAAATCAAGAAGGTGTCGGGCGTTAAATACGGCATACAGTATTCCGTAGCCAACTCCGATGAATACAAGGAATGTTATTATCGGGATAAGGAAATCCCATACCTTTCCCTTACCTTTTTCTTTCTTATTACGGTCTTTCACTTTCTTTCCCTCTTTTCCGGAACTTGGATCATCGCGGAAGTCACTGAACTGCCCGCGGTTGAACTTGGCGGTACCGCCAAAGCTCTCGTCATCATCGTCTTCCATATCTTCCCTGCGGCGCTTACTCTTGCGGCGGTCCTTGACGGGATATTCCTCTTCATCCTCGTCAAAAGCTGATTCTCCGAAAGACGTAAATTCGCTGTCGGAGGAGTCGGAAGCCTTCTTCTGTTCCTTAACGGAGGGCCTGATCTCTTCAGATCCGAGATTACTCTCGAATACGGCATCCCCCGGAAGAAGGAATGTGGATTCTATCTTGATGAGTATAACTGTCAGACCGGTATTGATACCGTAGTTAAATGCCGAAGTAACGAGCTCTCTGGCCTTCATCTCGGCAGGTGTGGGCTTGACAAGGATGACGTTTCTCATCTGAGACGGCATCTTGCGGCTTACGCCTAAGCCCATAAGGCAAACTTCATCATTATCCTTGAGCTTGAGATGGACTTTCTTGTCAGGAACGAGCGGTCCGTCCTGGGGAAGCTTGCCGAGATACTGTGTAAGGTTCATGTTCTCGGGATGGTTCTTCTCCTGCTCAGGTGTAATGGCACCCATCTGGACATAACGGTGTGCCACGGTCATCTCCTCAGTGAGAGCCATGATCTTGTTGTCACGAAGAAGTACGGCCTTGGTATTACCGATATGGATGACGCGGAGAGTATCGCCCTCGATTATGACCATGGTCATCGAAGACTTGAGAGGCGTACCGCCCTTGGCAACGGAATAGTTGCAGACCTTGATATTAAGCACATTGATGACCTGATTTGAGAAAGCCTCAAAATCAAGTACAGACTGGCTCTGCGCAGATGCCACGATCTTGGAAAGCTCCTTATTGAGCTCGATATTGAGCATGGCAGCGGCATCATCCGGCCCCATAGTGGAGAAGATCGCGCAGATCTGGATGGGAGAAGTCGATTTTGCAGATCTCAGGAACTCGTCCGGGAAATCAGCCTGTGTCCTGTAAAGCGTGTGGAAGAAAACATTCTCCTGAGGCGCGCCTTTCGCCTGGTTGGTCTCACATAAACATGTTGATACGGTCTTGCTCATCTTTTAATCTCCCCATATAAAACTGTGAAGCTCAGGAAGCTGTACATCCCAGTTAAGGATCATCATCCAGGGATCCTGCTGAACCGAATACATATTGTCACCGGGGACTCTGTATTCGCTCATGTTCCCTGCTCCTCCCAAAGCATTGATTCCTATCCTCATGAGGTCTAACTGCCTCATATTAGTCTCGAACATTCCGGCTGAATCCTCGAGAAAAGCCATCTGTGACAGTCTGTCCATCGATGACATCTTATTGATAAGGGCCGTCGCGACCACCCTCTGTCTGGATGTTCTTACGAAGTCCGAATCGAGATGTCTTATCCTCGACCAGCCTATAGCCTGTACACCCGAAAGAGTCTGCATTCCGCTGCTCGTGATAAACGGAGCGTTGCTTCCGGTTACTTCATTCTGCTCGGCGATAGTCTGATTGGCATATCTCACCTCATCGGGCGAAACATCGATATCAACGCCGCCCATAAGATCGATAAGGTTAGCCGAACTGTTAAAATCGAGCATTACGAATCTCTGTATATCCAGATCGAAATTACGGTTGATCGTATTGATCATGAGTCCGACACCGCCGTATGCATAGGCATGCGTCAATTTATCGAGCGAACCCGAAGATGATTCATCGGTATCACCTATATATACACCTATATCTCTCATAAGAGAGATGAGCTTAACAGTATCATCAGCCTTATTGATAGATACGATGATCATGGCATCGGAACGGCATCTGATATCATCCGTACCTCTGGAGTCAACACCGAAAACAAGGATATTCTCGATATCGGGATCCTTCTGATCGACATGGATGATGGGGTGCGCGGGATCCACATAGACTCTGGTGTGACCGCCTTCGGCCCATGAAGATGTGGTATCGCCTGATCCTTCGAGCTCGGAAAGATCGATAGTTGAATAGTCTTCCTCATTAACTACCGGAGTATCAACAAAAGTAAAACCGCCGAGCATATTATAGATATAAAGGAAAGCACCTACGACCAGTCCGAGCAAGGCACTGAAGATCCTTATTATGATCTGCCCTGCCCTCGACTTTCTCTTTACGGGCACCGCCTGCGCGGGTTCATTTTTCTTTTTTCCCATTTTATCTGTCCTTTAAACTAGTTACTTTCCCTGTCTCTTTTCCCCTAAACCAAAATATTATATATCACATGTGCACAAAATACAAAAAGGTTACAATCACATGTTCGGAGATTGCGATATAACAAATAATGGTATAATTTGTACATCTATACAAAAAAGAATAAGGAGCTGCCAATGAAAAATCTAAAGATCACGGCGACACTTTTGTCGCTGACATTGCTTTTCAGCCTGGCAGGCTGTAAGAAAGAAGTTCCCGAGGAGACACCGGCTACATCAGCCACCACGACAGCCGAGGAAACAACGACTACTACAACTACGGAGGAGACGACAACGACAGAGTCGAGCGAGACCACTCTCGAAGATCCGCTCTACGATCCTTCCCTTGATACACTTGTTAATCCCGTTACGGGCATCCAGGATATGGATGCCGAGAACGAGGGTCTCCGTTCCATCGCTATCGTTATCAACAACTGCCACGCTGCTCTGCCCCAGAGAGGTATCAGCCAGGCTGATGCCATCTACGAGTATGAGACCGAGGGCGGCCAGACAAGACTTCTTGCCCTTTTCGCCGATCTTAACACCATCCCCGAGATGGGTTCTCTCCGTAGCGCACGTATCATCGCTACCGACCTTGCTGCCGGTAACGACTCTATCTTCATCCACTACGGAAGAAATCCCAGAGTTCCCGATCATATCGCTCAGTTCGGTATCGATCACATCGACGGTAACAACTGCTCCGCAGGCGCCAACAGTTCCGCCAATGCGGCAGACGGTTATGTAAGCCTTCCTTCCGGACTCTTCTTCTGGAGAGATTCCACATGGCTTTCCCAGAGAGCTCTCGAGCATACAGCCGTTACCGACGGTACACACATCGCTGAGGCTATCGAGCACTTCGGTATTTCCAGAGATATCGTACCCGATGAGGAAGATCCCGATGATAACGGAAGACTCTTCAACTTCGTAGCAGACGACTCCGCAGACATCGCTGCCGGCGAGCCCTGCACGGAAGTAAATGTATATCTTTCCGCTATGAATGATGACGCTCTGTTCACATACGATCCCGAGACAGGCCTCTACTTCAAGGAAGAGTACGGCGCACCTCAGATTGACCAGACAAATGACGAGCAGATCTCTTTCACGAACGTATTCATCTTCTATGCCAATATCCAGGGCCACGGCGACGGAACTATCGACGCTTACCTTGAGGACGGCGGAACAGGCTGGTACTTCAGTGACGGAATGATGGTTCCGATCACATGGGAGAAGGAATCCCCCAATGATCCCATCATCGTATACAACCTTGACGGTGAAGAGCTCGAGGTCAACCGCGGTAGATCCTATATGTGCATGGTAGATAACGATCGTATCGGAATGTCCACATACAGAGCAGACGCAGAGGCAGAGATGCAGAACCTCCCCGGCGAGGCTGACGAAGCTTAAACATTTATAAGATCTTACTGATCATCAGACATCCGCCCTTACAAGGCGGATGTTTTTTGTGCTAAAATAAATTTGATAGATGTTGGGAGGTTAAGGGATATGAGATGCAAAAAAGATTCAACGTTTATGAACGTCCCCATTCAGATGCTCGATAACGAGACCGCCGGATATTTAATGGCAGATATATCTGATGAGGTAAGGACTTATGTTCAGGATACTGTAAAAGAACTGAGAGGATCACAACCCAGTAAAAAGATCCCTGCTCTTATACTGATAGGTATCTTTGTCCTTGCCGTAGTACTTATGATAGTCTTCTCGAAAGTCCTTCATAACGGAACAGCGACCGCCATGGTATTCTTCGGTCTGTTCCTGTGCTTCTCCGTCATCGCTTTATTCGACAAGGGAAGCAGAAGCCAGAGCCGCGGAATATTCTTTTTCGGCGGACTCGGGCTCGGAGGTCTCCTCACATGCATTTGTAAGCTGACTGTCCCGGCTCTTGCTGACATTCATCTCATCGCCATACTGGTCCCTTCCGGATTCATCTTCGTGGGGATAAGTATGCTATTATCACTTTTTTCGGGCTTCGGCTTCACTTTCAGGAAGTTCGACAAGATGGTCACGGCCGAATGTATCGGCTATCAGTATGAGATACATAAGATCCTCGTATGTGCCCCTGTCTATAAATACAGATATGATAATGTCGAATATACGGCATACGACCAGGATGCCATGCGCTCGGATGCCGTAACCGTTAAGATCGGCGATGTCCGTAATATCTATATCGATTCAACGGATCCATATTATTTCTCACAAAAAGCATCCGGAATAAGCAACGGTTTCCTTGCAGGGATAGCTATATTCTGTATCATTCTCGGACTTGCAGTCGCTTATATGGTCTATACACAAAGGAACACCGAGGCCGCAGGGCGGGAAAATGTCGAGATGATCATGAACGACGGCAGGATCGTTCTGACCGAGGAACTCGTAACAGCCGACAGGACAGCTCTTTATAACCAGGATGTAAAGATCATATCGATCGTAAGATGCATTTTTATTGCCGGTACCGTATTTGGAGTATATCTTTTTGTCCTCGCGATAAGATATTCGCTTCTGAGCAAAAAGATCGAAGAAGAAGGCGGCAGGCCTCAGCAGAAAGGAATGTTCATTATGGTCGCACTCTTCGTGTTAGCTTTCTGCGGCGTCGTAACATTCTGCTGCACGATGTCCATCAATGACTCCATGAAAGATATAAATGAGCCTATAGATATCGTCGAATATAATATCGTCGATAAGTACTATACTTCCGATTGGGATCCCGCCAGCGAGACATATGATTACGACTTCTTCCTTACGACCGATGACGGCAAAGACCTTAAAGTATCACAGTCTGTATTTGATTATGTAACGATGACGGGAACATACTATATGTCCGAGACAAACGGCCATATCAACCGTGCATATTATTACAGAGAATACACTATCGAAAGCTGAAGGACTTCACAGGATCTTCCATTCAGGCACAAAAACAGGCCTTTATACTGAAGGCCTGTTTCTTATGTTTCAGAAAAAAACAGCACTCAAAAGAAGCGTGTCTTCAAAAGATCATCCACAATAGAAGGCATTGCTGTCAGTTCAGCCCCGCGAAGTCCGGGATCTCTTATGACAAGGATGGTCATCCCTATCCAGACAAGGAATATGATCGCACAGACAAAAGCTGCAAAGATGAACGTCTTCATGTTATGGGCATCATCCCACTTCATGTACTCAGGCTCTTCGGGATTGACCCATATAGAGCAATACTCATCAATAGCGGGCATCCTTGAATGTCTGGTATAGACACCATCATATGCTATATATTCCCTGCCGCCGACATTATACTGGAATACAGGCGTACGCAGTACACCGCCGCCCTTACCGCTTCCGCTCAGGCTGTATCCGATACATTTGGCATTGACTTCACTCGTCATCTTGGCGGGCTCTGTAACAAGGGTCTTCCTCGCGATAAGGAATGCGACAACGATACCAATGCCGAAAAAGGCCATCATGCCGAGAACGAGTCCGAACACTCCTGAGCCGGTTACCAGCCACGATATGACACCTGTAAGCACACCGACGGCAAAGGCAGTTCCGAAGCCTTTTACAGCCAGCCCGAAAGCCTTTCCCTTGGGCGGATAACAGAGATCTCTGTAATCCACCTGCCGCAGTCTTGTGAAAAATTCCGTCAAAGTAGGATAATACTCTGTTTCCCAGAACATCTGATCCCTGTAATTACGATCGTACAACATCTTCCCTGTCCTCCATAATAATACCGGCATCCGGATAAAACCGGGACTGCCCGTGATCGGGCGTATAGAACAAACGCCAACACTCAATGTCTTTTGATAAATGACATATTGCTTTTATCTATCCAACTGATACAAGTATAGCATTTTCGTAAAAAGGTGCAATATAAAAAGGATGCCTTCCGAAGAAGACATCCCTTGAACAAAAGCGTTTTATATAGTGATCAGGCTTATCAGACGCAGCCCTGAGCGATCATTGCGTTGGCAACCTTAAGGAGACCTGCAATGTTAGCACCCATAACGAGGTTGTCCTCGTGACCGATCCTTGTAGCTGTCTCGTCTGCATTCTTGAAGATACCTTCCATGATGCCCTTGAGCTTGGCATCGACTTCTTCGAATGTCCAGGAATATCTCATGCTGTTCTGAGCCATCTCGAGACCGGATGTAGCAACACCGCCGGCATTAGAAGCCTTACCGGGAGCATAGTAAACACCGTTGCTCTGGAAGTATGCAACTGCATCGGGTGTTGTAGGCATATTAGCGCCCTCAGCAACGAACTTAACGCCGTTAGCAACGAGAGCCTTGGCAGAATCGAGGTTGAGCTCGTTCTGTGTAGCACAGGGAAGTGCGATCTCACAGGGAATCGTCCAGATTCCGGAGCAGCCGTCGTGGTACTCAGCTGTGGGAACAGCCTTAACATACTCGGAGATACGGGCTCTTCTGACTTCCTTGATGTCCTTAACGATATCGAGCTTGATGCCGTCCTTGTCGTAGATATAGCCTGTGGAGTCGCAGAGAGCTACAACTTTAGCGCCGAGCTGCTGAGCCTTCTCACAAGCGTAGATAGCAACGTTACCTGCACCGGAGATAACAACTGTCTTGCCCTCAAAGGATGTGCCCTTCTTGGCGAGCATGCAGTTTGTGAAATAGCAGAGACCGTAACCTGTAGCCTCTGTTCTTGCAAGGGAACCGCCGAAGGAGAGACCCTTACCTGTAAGAACGCCGGTGAACTCGTTTGTGATCTTCTTATACTGACCAAACATGTAGCCTACTTCTCTTGCGCCTGTTCCGATGTCACCTGCGGGAACATCAACATCAGCACCGATGTGTCTGTAGAGTTCTCTCATGAAGGACTGGCAGAAAGACATAACTTCGTTGTCGGACTTACCCTTGGGATCGAAGTCGGAACCGCCCTTTGCACCGCCCATG
>JAFZWN010000141.1 GCA_017617295.1 Clostridiales bacterium
TAATTTCAAATGTTCTGCGAAAGAACAAAGGGATCTTAGCTCAGCTGGGAGAGCATCTGCCTTACAAGCAGAGGGTCATAGGTTCGAGCCCTATAGGTCCCACTTTTGCCGATGTGGCTCAATTGGCAGAGCAGCTGATTTGTAATCAGCAGGTTATCGGTTCGAGTCCGATCATCGGCTCGCTCTTGTTATAAGGGTAATTTTATAAATGGGAGAGTTCCCGAGTGGCCAAAGGGGACAGACTGTAAATCTGCTGGCAATGCCTTCAGTGGTTCGAATCCACTCTCTCCCATACGACGCGGGGTGGAGCAGTCTGGAAGCTCGTCGGGCTCATAACCCGAAGGTCGTAGGTTCAAATCCTACTCCCGCTATAAATGCTCGGATTGTGAGACAATCCGGGCAATTTTTTTAAGACCGAGGATTTCCATGAAGATGTCCGGTAAACTTTATCTGATAATGCTGGCGACCGTCGCGCTTCTTTTCGGGATGTATATCCTCATGGCGAATGTCATGGAAGATACGCTTATTGATAATGCAAGGACGCCGGAAGAGCGGATGGAAGAGAAGGAAGCCGAGGAGCGATTTTTCCCGCAGCTTGACAGGCTGTATGAGGCCAAAGATTACGAGGGTCTTGTTAAACTTGCAAAGAGTGAAGAATCGGATAAAATTGATATATGGAATTACGGTCATTATGATCTTCTCAATTACTACAGTCAGTATGTTTCGATAAGAGACGAATATATCCCGCAGCTTGACAGCGGCAGTCTTACAAAGAACGGCGCCAGATGGCTGACGGAATGCACGTTCTCATTCTATTACCGGTGTTACGACAATACGATGGGAGCAGCAGGAAACGCTTCCGAAGAAGATATTGCAACGCTCGACGGTATAAGAGATGGATTCTTCCTTGATATTCTGTATAACAGGATGGGGTATACTAAAGAGGACATGGAAGCGGCAAGAGGGGATATAATGGAAAGCAACTTTTTCCATACGGCCGTGGCCGATAAGTTTTCCGACAGATACTGCGAAAGGTATAAATGATATGTCACTGATATCGCTGGAATTCTTTCTTTTCTTTTTACTGATCTGCATAGTTTATTTTCTGCTTCCGGCGCGTGCCCAATGGGTATGGCTACTGATCGCGAGTCTTGTATTTTATTACAGTCTCAGCTACTACACGATACCCGGACTGATCTTCTTCTTCCTGATCATTCTGATAAACTGGGCGGGCTCTCTTTATATGGGAGAGGAATGCGCCAAATGCAGGATCGTATACAGGAGCGTTCTGATCTTTGATGTGGTCGCGCTCGTTCTTTTTAAGTATTCCGGATTTCTGTACGATATTATTCAGGCCGTATGTACTCCGTTCGGTGTGGATCTGTCCAACGGTGTACTGGCGTATATCGTTTACTATACTCAGGAAAACTGTCCCGAGAGGATATCTTATTTTGCCCTTATCATAATGGCATATATCACGGATGTTTACTGGGGCAAGGCCAAGGCTATGAAGAATCCCGGCAAAACGCTTCTGTTCGCATCGTATTTTCCCCTTATGACTTCGGGTCCGATAATCACATACAAGGATATGCAGGATCAGCTTTGGGACAGCAACAAACACCGCTTTTCCTACGACAGATGCGTACGCGGAATGGAAAGGGTGTTATGGGGACTCTTCAAGAAGATGGTCCTGTCGGAGAGGCTCGCGGTAGTCGTTACACAAGTTTATGACAATTACGAGACATATAACGGATTGTATGTTTTCATTGCGGCCGCGATGTTTGCGATGCAACTGTATTGTGATTTTTCCGGGCTGATGGATATCGTCCTTGGATGTTCGGAAGTGCTCGGGATAACGCTTCCCGAGAACTTTAACACGCCTTTTTATTCGACAAACCTTACCGAATTCTGGAGAAGATGGCACATAACTCTCGGCGGATTCCTCCGGGACTATGTACTGTATCCGGTCCAGGAGACGAAGTCGTTTAAGAAGATGCGTAAATGGGCGAGGAAGAAGATCGGTAAGGATTATGCCAAGAAGTTTGATTTTCCGCTTTATTTAAGCCTCCTGGTGTCATGGTTCCTGATCGGTCTGTGGCACGGCGGCGGATGGAATTACATATTCGGTGTCGGCCTTTACATGTGGGCGGTGATCGTAACGGGAATGATCCTGAAGCCGGTATTCATGCGGATCATCAAGGTTCTTCACATCAATACCGAATGCCTCAGCTATACGATGTTCCTTCGAATAAGGACGTATCTTCTCTTTATGTTCGGGCTCTCTTTCTTCAGGGCCGAAACACTCAAAGACGGATTCCTGATGTGGAAAGGTGCGTTCTTCAAGTTCAATCCCTGGATACTGTTTGACGAGAGCCTCTTTAACATGGGACTTGACCGAAGGGAATGGGGAATCCTTGTGTTCGGACTGATACTGCTGTTCGTTGTTTCCTATATTTCCCGGAAGAAAGATGTCAGGGCATACCTGCATGAACAGAATTTTGCAGCGAGACTGCTCATATTTGCGGGCCTGTTCGTGATGATAATCGTGTACGGATACTATGGTGCGGATTTCAACGCCGCGGAATTTATATACGGAAGATTCTGACATATGGAGAAGAATAAAAAGCTCATCAATATAATAAAAGCTCTGGTCATCGCCGTTGTTGCGATCATACTCGTTCTCGGGATCGCAAAAGTGCTGCTCCTTAAGAGCGAGGACGGCATCAACCAGTTCCAGGCGTTTTACAAACAGCCGGAGAATTCGATCGATGTGATCTTCTCCGGAAGTTCCAAAGTGTATTGCGATATAGCCACGGGCGTATTATGGGAAAATCACGGGATCGCGGCATTTGACCTCGGAGGAGCGGAAGCTCCTTCGTGGGTATCGTATTATCAGATCAAAGAAGCACTCAAGACTCAGAAGCCGAAAGTCATATGTTATGAAGTATCGGTGGCGGCAATGTATGATATGTTGACCCAGGCTAACAACTGGTCTACGGATAACAGCTACGGCATGAAGTGGAACAGGAACAGGATAGA
>JAFZWN010000142.1 GCA_017617295.1 Clostridiales bacterium
CGTTGAAAACATGTGCAGAAGGGTCTGCGGTATAGATATTCGTGACAAGATCCTTACGTTCGTTCTTTTTCATATGCACCTCATTTTGCTGCGTCTTTCTAATCAAACAATATGATTATATTAGAAAACACGAAAAAATAAATAACTAAATCTTTACTATTATAGCATCAAACTGCCCAAATCCGTTTGTTCAACTTCATAACCGCATGAAAAAAGCCCGCAGGCACAAGATCTGCGGGCCTGTCGAAAAGATCAAAAAAAGAAGCGTCAGTCGATCCTTCTGATCACATACTGCGAAAGATCGACATACCTTAAGACGATATAGTATCCGTAGCCTCCGGTTATGGCGAGATCCCTGCCGTCCTCGGATCTGCCCGCATAGATCAGAGCACCTCCGTGCCCCTCGTAATCATGGTCGGCCAGAAGATCCCCCGGACGGATCTGCGAAGCATCGATCTGATGCCCCAAGAATTCCTGAGACTGGGCATAATGCGGTATCTCCCTGTGGAAATAATGGCGGTATATATATACCTGAAGTCCTGAACAGTCAAAGCCGTTCATTGTCTCTCCAGCCCAGACATAAGGAAGCACATTATCGCTCCTGGCGTACCAGTCCGCCGCATCGAAGTCATTTATCGGAATGTTATTGCCGATAGTATCCATATTGACGAGCGAGAAGCAGTAATCGGTGAAATCGTTGTTCATAGCGAGGGCTTCCGGCGCCCAGACCTTGCCGCCGGCTTCGATACCGTATGATGCGCAAAGCTGCCCAAATTCCTGTGAGCATATAAATCCGTTAAAGACGATCATGTCCGAGTAACGGTAACATTTTCTTACCCAGAATTCCTCCCCTGCGGGATCGGAGTCTCTTCCGAGGATGACGTTGTAAAGGTCAGTAACGTAACCGATATCATCCTTTTCCATATTGATGTATTCCTGCGAGAAAAAGAAACCGTAAGCGGTCTCACCTCCGGTGATCTGCCCCGAGGCGATCCGGTCAGTCCAGTCATGAAGCCCGTCCGGGTCGGGCTGTCTTCCCAGACAGATGGAATAAAGCCTGGTGACGAATGCCTCTATCGAAGCCCTGTTCGCCGTACGGTCAAAGCTCCCCGCATCAATATCATATGTTCCTCTCATTATCCCGTATGAGTAACAGAGACCCTCGAATTCGGATGAATCGGCGAATCCCGTGAAGAGCTGCTCTCTGGTACAGCCTTCGCTCATCCTCGCAAGCCAGGACTCTTTGCCGGCCGCATCTGACGGCCGTCCGAAGAAACAGTTATACATGAGTTCGACATACTCTTCGTCGGTAACGTTTCTGTTCTGAAACTCATTCGAGAAGATGAATCCGTAAGCGCACTCCGTCCCCGTGATACGGTTGCAGCGAAGACTTCCGCACCATTCCGTAAAGCCGTCCGTATCCGGCTCTCTTTCAAGGCAGATGTTGTACAGTCTCGTAACAAAGCCCTCTATACCCGTAAGTTCTTCATAAGCCTCTTCTTCGCATTCATCTTGTGAAGTATCTATACTGGCGGAATCTGCCGCCACAGTATTTAATCCCGTCAGACACAGTGCGGTCGTCAGGATACTGATGATGATCGTCTTTAATGTTCTTTTCATAAATATTCCCGCTTTTATGATATCAATCCCGTCACAAAGTAGACGGCTATAGAACCGATCACGAGCGATACGGCATTCAGTATAAGCGACACGGTAAAACCGTTAAGCTTTCGGTAATCCAGGAGCTTACGATATATCATAGCTTCGGTAAGCCATATGATGACCTCGAGGACCAGGATGAAGGGAACAGAGAGGTCCAGTAAGATCCTGATAAGAACGGCAGGCGGATTGGTAAGCGAATTGACAAAGAATACCGTCAGGATATCCGACTTCGTCCTGATCCCTATGATCAGGCCCATACCGATCTCGAGCACCTCCGTAAAAAGAAGGCACAGAAAGAGAGTGATAAGGATGGACTTCATGCTAATATGGCAAAGACCGTAAGAGGCAGATAGTAGACCAGATTACAGATAAATGATGCCGCGAATCCGTTGATATTCCTGTCGATAAGATATACCTGCCAGACTATCCCCTCTATGACCGAGACGATCACATAAACGATCAGGTAGGATAAGATCGCCAGTACTGTCTTGTTAAAGAAGAATTCCGATGAAGCAACCGGCCAGTATACCAGGAGCAGTGCCAAAGTCGGTACGACTACATGAAGGAATAAAAGGATCCATTTGTCGATCGTCTTATTTATGCCAAAACGGGGCGATAAAAGGAATCCGTATATTATCGGGAACAGAATTGCCCAGCCGAAATACAGAAGATAAAACAGAAAATACATTTAACTGTCCTCCTTAATCCCGTCGCCGGAAGTGTCTTCCGCAGGAGTTTCCGGAACCGCTGAAGCATTATTCTGCTTTCTTTTCTTGTGAAGAAGGACTATGAGCATTATCGCGCTTACGATAAAGACCACGATTACCAGTAAGGCTATCAGTAATATAACCAGGATCGCTATCGCGCCTTCGGCTCCTCCGCCCATAGCGTCAAAATTGATATGCATACTTCAGATCCTCCTTTATGCTTATGATTATACCATCTGTTTTTCGGACGGCTTAAGAACAAACGATGCCAGAAGAAAACAAACTGCGGATGATATAACGATCATAAAACAGTTGATCAGCAAGCTGTCAGTCTTAAGGATCAGCGCCAGTATAGTCCCCGTAAAGAGCCCGACCGTAGTAACCCCGAAAGCGGCTCCCGGGGCTATCTTCATGACGGATACGAGCATGCCGAGCGTCACCGCCATTGTCATGCTGAAGAACATTACGCCGATAAGAGAGACGATCATTATCCGATCCCCGAAGACAAGGAACGGAACCGCTCCGATGATACTTATGAAAGACGTTTTTCTGATACCGATACGGTCGGAAAGTATCCCGCCCATAGCCTTGCCCGTACCCATGAACACATAAAGGAGAACAGTCTGGATCAGGGTCTTGTTCCACGATGTAGGGATACCGTAACCGATGAACGAACGGATAGTAACGATAAAGAATGCCGCGGCGATAACGACGCCGATCACCCGCTTCGGCGAAGTGTGGTTATATCCGAGACATTCCATGTTCCGGTCGGGAACATCGCGGTAAAAGGTCTCGGCATAGATGATCATCGGGAGCATGAGGACCCCCGCAGCGGCTATCCACCAGAAAGACAGTTCCGTCATGGCCAGGACACGTCCGGTGATCAGGCCGAACGATCCGCCGCTTACGAATATGGCGACCGGCGAGAGCCTGCCTCCCGAAGATCTTATCGTGAGTTCCGCTCCCGATACATGTATAAGCGCATTTCCTATACAAAGGAGCACGAGAGAAGTCCAGAATAATATGCCTTTATCGTCTGCGAGGAAGAACATGACGAATCCTGAGACGAGCATGATAACGCCGATGATACCGGGCTTGAATCCCGGAACAAGATCACGGAAAGATCCGATCATAAGCTGGGGAACGAATGCCAGGGCATTATAGAGCACTGCGGCAGTCCCGAGAAAGACGGGATCTCCGATCACGCGTGACATCATAAAAAAGCAGAGAAGTTCCGTTATAAAATGAACGGCGAAATACATCCACCCCGCTTTGGAAGCGACATTAAAGGAAGTCTTCGATGCATCGGTCATAAGTACTTGCCTCCGCGGAGATGATCACTATCTGATTATAGCATAACAGCAGGATCACGGGGTCTTGGAATGTGCGATGATAAACTTCTGCATGCTCCCGCTGATAAGATCCTCCGAGTCATATGCATCCCATATCTCCATTCTTATACCATCCGCATCACACAGTCATTCCCCGGACCCCTCTTCTACAAAGCGGGTATCCGCGATAACTTTTGAAAGCTCTTCCTTAAGGCTGTCAAGTCTTGATCTGTTCGCGACCATTCCGTTCATGAGAACATTTCCCGAAGCATCTCTCAGATCCATAAAATACGTTCTTCCGATACCGCTTCCCTTCATCCCCCTGTAATGGATAGAGGCAATATCTCTTATATGGATGAATTCATATGTCTCGTCACCCATATCGGAAAACTTTCTTCCGAAATAATCCTTAGTGGCAAAATAGCAGTCATTGGATGAATTCTCGACTTTGAACACAGGCTCCGAAGACATCTGAGCATCAAAAGCGGCAACCTCCTCTTTTGAAGTGAGAAGTTCGTTAAGATTATCCTCAGTACGGAGCGAAGCCTTCTTCTTTTTCCCTTTTGCTATAAGGATTACCGAGAGAAGTAGCATAACACCCGCGATCACACCCAGAAGCTTGATCGTACTAAGCCTCTCCGGGTCATCAAGACCGCCGTTGGCGATCATAAGACCGATAAGACCTCCCATGATGATCGTCATGATGACGGGGATGATCCATTTGTTACCGTTACTCTTTCCTCTGGCCTTGTTAACTCTTTCCGCGTAGCTTTTAAGCCAGCTCGAATTCTCACTTGCAAGATTACTCATAATTTCCCTCCAGACGTCCAGACTTAATCACTCTTACAGTATACTCAAAAACACAAGTTTCGGTCACCCCTGCAGTTCTTCCCTTACGGCATTGATCCTTGGATATGCCTTTTCAAAAGCATCCACGACTTTCGCGTCAAACTGGGTGCCTTTGCCCTTAAGTATCTCATTATATGCATCCTTCTCATCCCATGCCTGCTTATAACTCCTCTTGCTCGTCAGGGCGTCATAGACATCGGCAACTGCCACTATGCAGCCTTCGATACTTAACGTATCCCCCGTCTTACCTTCCGGGTAACCCCTCCCGTCTGGACGTTCATGATGTTCCAGAGCCACAGTCCTGGCCATACGCATAACATCACCTTCAACATTGTTCAGAAGATCCCCTCCGAATCCGGGATGTTTCTTGATCTGGGCGAACTCCTCGTCGGTGAGCCTGGCTGGTTTCTCGAGTATCTCCGCGGGTATCAGGAGCTTTCCTATATCGTGCATCGTCGAAGCAAGGCGGATGAGCTTTGCCCTGTCTTCTTCTATCCCCATTTCTTCCGCCATGATCATCGAATACTCGGCTACGCGTCTGACATGTTTCCCCGTCTGCTCGGATTTGTTTTCGGTGATCTCGGCGAAGGACATGATCATCTCTTCCTGGATGCGGTTAGTCTCATCCGCTTTATCCTGCAGATAAGCACCATATTCGAACACATATGCGAGAAGCCTTAAGAATATAAACACCGACAATGCCAGCAGAGTACTGAACAGGCAGAGTATAAGCGTCTTTACCGACAGTTTCTTAAAATCCGAACTGATCTCTCTTGTAAAAGGAGCCTGCGAACCGATTATCTTATTAAAGATCTTTTTAAGTTCCCGGATGATAAGGACGATTATAAGGCCGAGTACCGCCACAGAAAGGCCGCAGAGTATAAGCTGTATCTTAAGATGCGTCTCCCCGAAAAAGGTACGCACAAGGTCAGTCGGCAGGAGATTGACGTTGCCGATGAGAGAATCGATAAATATCTTCATGTCCTCATCTCTATGAAACGGAAAGAATGCTATAACAAGTCCCGTCGGTAAGGACATGGCGAAAAAGATCATCGCGACATTCATTGTATGCCGGATGATCTTACTGATCTTTATTATCCGCTTATATGATTCTTCCACAGTACACCTCCGTGCCCGGTCAACGGGTTATCATATAAGCTGATTATACCATTTCAGTTGTTGAGTTCTTCCATTCCGTAAATATATCTGAATTCCAGCAGCTTCGAAGAGTCTTTCTCCTGTCCTTCGAGTTCTTCTTTTAAGGAATTGTTCTTGTCTATAATAAAATATATGATCCTGCATCCGTATTCACGGGCTTTCGGCATAAAGTATTCCGCTACCCATTTTGTGTCGAGCGGATTATCTTCGAATCCGTCTCTGGTATCAGCCGCATAATTACAGCCGGGATGCTCGCGTATCACATTAAGTGCACATTCAAGAGGCTTCCTGTATTCTTCCAGTTCGCAATACTTTTTCCAATGCACAAGAACAACGTTCTTATCCTCAACATAGAAAACATCACAATACTGCGAAAGATAACAGGCGCCCTCTATCTTATCAAGCGTATCCTGAAGTATTTCCTGCCGCAATGTCGTCTCCAGATATTCTCCAGCATTCATCATCATCTCCCCCTTATCAACATGTAACAACGATTCACTCTCCGATATCGTACAAGTGCATAGTCTCGCGGTCACGGTATTCATGTTTCTCGTAATATGCTATAAGTTCGCCTGAATCATTTCTCAAAGCGACTATATACACATCCTTATTCTCTTTCTAGTTATAGAACGTATATACAAGATCACATATCACAACCGCGGCTCTGTCTGATTCAAGAACGCTCTTATAAACCTCATTCAGATCTGCCATCACTTATCATCCGGGTTCCCTTCTGTTTTTTCATTATGAGATTATAGCATTATCTCCTCCTGTATGTCCTGTTATAGACAACAGTCATTGCAATGATGCAGACTATTGCGATAGCAAGGATATAGGCCGCCGATCCGGCTGCCGTAAAATCAGTTCCGAAAGTACTGGCCTTAAAGCTGAATACATCCCTGATTGATGAGATGAATACTCCGTTATCGAGTCCGTTTATCTCACTGTTGATATCCTCAGTCAAACCGGTCAAAAGGACATCCCTGATCATGGATGTTATGTGGCTCGCAGGAAAGAGATTACAGAAAGAACGGACGGTATCAGAGAACTTCGACAACGGGATATATGCGCCGATGACAAAACCCGAAGCAGCAGACAGGATGCCGAAGAAAGCGGTACAGGTCGAAGAGGATCTGAACAGCATCATTATGACCATAAAGAGCGCAGTCGAAGATACCGATCCCAGGAGCACTATCCCGTATGCAGCAGCGATCGAAGAGGCTGTCATGTGCATATCTCCAAGGGCACTAAGAACGATCAGACCAACCGTAAGGATGATACCCGTCATGACAAAGGCGGAGATAGAAGATGCCGTAAAGTAAGAGAGTATTATCTTCCATCTCTTAAGAGGTGTTGAGCAGATATCGCAGTCCACCCCGGCTTCCTTATCCTTAACGATCGTCTGAAGACATGTGTACGGTACCGTTATCGTGGCTGATCCGAGGATCCCCGAGAGCAGGATCCCGTTTACGAACATATCGATGTTTCCGGAACTGACGATGTTTTCGAGACCTCTCATAGTATCGGTCATAGCATCAACGAAAGTATCCTTTAAGAACAGAAGGTAAAGCACGAATACTATGATCGAAGTCAAAAGCGAAAAGATCATCGCCAGAACGTCCTTAAAATATATGAGCAGGTTTCTTCTTGTTAATCCGATAAAGTCTTTCATTTATGCCAGCTCCTTTCCTGTCAGATTCAGGAACACATCATCCATGGTTCCCTTTATGTACTCGTAATCTCTGATAATGTCTTTGTGCTGATATAAAAAATCAGTTATGATCCTATCCGTCTTAACGGTGTAGTGATCGGCATCATATGAGAAATCGCTGCTTACGGATGTTATCAGCGATTCTGCACTGTTGCTCTTCCCCGTGTACCAGACGAACTTCGAATGCGTATACTGTGATTTCAGTTCCGCAGGCGTGCCGGAAGATACGATATGACCGTTATCGAGTATCACCACGCGGTCTGCATCGGCAGTCTCCTCCATATAGTGGGTCGTCAGAAAGATCGTCATCTTCTGCTCTTTTCTAAGGTAATCGATATGGTCCCACACGAGCTTTCTTGATTTGGGATCGAGACCGGTCGTAGGCTCGTCAAGGAAAAGGATCTTCGGCCTGTTTATGAGAGATCTCATGATGTCGACCCTTCTTCTCTGACCGCCCGAGAGCTTGTCATATCTCCTGTTCCATATATCATTCATCTCGAAGCGCTCGGAAAAAGGCTCCAGCCTGTTCTCGATCTCTTTCTTTGAAAGACCGTAATATGAGCCTCTTGTCAGAAGGTTCTCCTTAACGGTCAAAGCCTTATCCAAAACGGAATTCTGGAAAACGATACCGATCGATCTTCTTATCTCATCATCATCTTTTCCGAGCTCGCATCCCGCTATGGTCGCCATGCCGGATGTCTTTTGAAGGATCGTCGTCAGCATATTGATCGTCGTAGACTTGCCGGCTCCGTTCTCTCCGAGGAAAGCAAACAGCTCTCCTTCTTCCACGTCAAACGAGATACCGTCGACTGCGGTATGCTCCCTGTACTTTTTTGTTAGATTCTTTACTTCAATGATCTTCATGTCGATTTCCTCCTTGCAAGGCTAAGATAGCCTATCGGGAGGCACATGAAAATATCTGCGCTACCAAGTTGCGAAAAAGAGCTGCTAAGTTGCAGTATCGAACGGATTATTCCTCGTCTCTTATGCTTTCAAGGGCCTTATTGATCTTGTTGTCATCGCGCTTATGGAACCAAAGAGATACACCCCATACGAATGCATAGACCATGAAGAATATAACCGTCATCATGATAAAGCCTGCCAATTGCGTATACCATTTAAAGATCCATCCGAATATACTGACGATCGCATATAGTCCGATGGTGTGAAAGACTATCCTTACAATGAAATCCTTTTTGGAGATATCGTTATAGCTGAGAAACAGGACCGTCAGGAGTGCACAGACCACACCGGTCAGGATCACGGACAACAGCTGTAACCAGGAAAGCGAGAACGATGCCAGATCGCCTCCGGGGAACAGGCTGTAAACTACACCTTCGATGATTATCCCGACATAGATCGCAAAGGAGATCATCATTGTCTGTTCAAGCCACAGTTTCAGTTTGTTCATCCTATTCCGAGCCTCCTCTTCACTTCCTTAACGTATCCTCGGGAGATGACCACGACTTCATCGTTTATGAGAGTCGCGTCCACCCTGCCGCTGATCTGCGACTTTACATTTCTGACCTTCTTGAGATTGATGATCATCGATTTGGAGCAGCGCATGAAATACCCGCCGAGCATGACCTCCAGCTCATAGAGCCTGTACCTGGTGTCATAACACCCCTGCTTTGTATACACGAACGTCTTCTTGTCCACGGACTCGATATAATAGACAGATGATGCTTTAAGGATATAGGTCTTACCTTCCTTACTGACGGCAAATCCTTTCGCGTCCCCTTCCAGAAGCTCTATGGCGCCGGAGATCTCATCGGTGATCTCGACCGCTTTGATAACGGCCTGTTCCTGATCTTTGCTGTCTACCTTTTCGATATGTACCTGCACGCTTCTCTCCGATCAACACTATCATGATAACAATGATCATCCACAAAGGGATTATAGCATAACAGATCCGGGTGAAGATGCTGTCCCGGTATATATTTTCAACAGTTGCATTTCCGGAAGCGATAGAGTAACATTCCGGTATAAAGGAGTGTCAAAATGATGAAACGAATTAACTTCTCGGTGCAGTTTTCAAACTGACAGCGGCCGTACCGAGAATATACAAAAGCTGTTAGGACTGCACCCTTCGTTATTTACTATTTAATTGAAAGGACAGTTTTAATATGAATGAGTTTTTAAGAAACGCACAGCGGATCGAATTCGTTATCACTTTGGCATGCACGGGAAAGTGCAAACATTGTTCGGAAGGCGACCACACCGGCTGCACCGGACACATCGACACAGATGCTGCAGTAAAGGCAGTACGCGCCATCTGCGCAAACTACAAGATCACATCCCTTATGACATTCGGCGGAGAGCCTTTGCTCTATCCCGATACGGTCTGCGCTATCCACAAGACCGCGACTGAACTCGGGATAAACAGGCGTCAGCTCATAACAAACGGATACTTCTCAAAAGATCCCGGTAAGATCGGGCACATCGTAACACGTCTTGCCGAAAGCGGCGTGAACGAACTTCTCCTGTCAGTAGATTCTTTCCATCAGGAAACGATACCGCTTCAGCCTGTAAAGCACTTTGCAAAGTGTCTCAAGGAAACTCCGATACAGGTGGAGTTCTCCCCCGCATGGCTCGTAAGCCGGGAGGATGACAATCCCTATAACATCAGGACCCGCGAGATCCTTCGCGAACTGGACTTCCTCGGATATCCCACGGGCGAAGGCAACGTGATCTTTCCAAGCGGAAATGCACTTAAATATCTCCGTGAATACTTAGGTGATGATCCCAAAGTCTTTTCACCGTATGAAGAAGATCCGAGGGACATAAGATCCTTCTCCTTCGGACCCGACGGATCCGTAGACATGCTCGGCGGAAACATCTGCGAAGATGACATAATAAAGCTTGCCGAAGACTACAGACCTTAAAACAGGAGCGGCCTCTGATCAGTTCAGGGGCCGCTTTGATCTTTGCTCATATCACTCTCATTACGGAGGACCTCCGAACAATCCTTCGTTGAAAGACAGCAGGATAAATGTCGCGAGATACATTAACAGTATGCAGAATAGAACAACGGCGCCTAGAAAGATGAACAGCTTCATCTTTCGTTTTATGGCCTTGAAAAAGCCGACTGATGCCATGACAAGGCCTATGGTCATCGAGAAGACCGCGCATATGAGGGCGATCGTTGTCCATATATGACGATAGACGCGGATACGGTCTACTATCACCAGAAGGAATATAATGATCGTACAAAGCGGAACAAGGATCAGCAATCTGATCCCTGCCAGCCTTATCCGTTCCTTCCTTTCATCGATCGCCTGAAATCTGGAAGACCATCTGTCATAAAACTCATTCTGCGCCTTTGAATCGGGGAAATCATCTATATCCGCCTTATCCCAGATATTCGCGATATCTTCAGGACGTGCACGCTTATTTGATCCCACGATATATACCTGACCGGATTCCTTCTTGGAGAGCGAAACGGCATTCAGACGCGAACCGTTGCATTTGATCCCGTATCCGGCCTCCAGGAGCTTATCCCTGAATTGTTGAAAAGCCGCGAAATAAACCTCATGAGAAGATACTATCTCCTGACCGTTCAGTGTACACCGGATCACGGAAGCACCCGTCGCCAGATCCTCACCGGATTCAACGACCAATGCGCTTTCTTCTTTTGAGCCTGACTCAACGATCGTCACTTCATAAGTCTTGATGTAACCGACATTATCCATACTTTTCTCTTAGTAATATGTGTCTTACGGATCTTCTTCAGTGCCTTCTATATTATATCAGAAATATGTCACTCTATCCGTTTTATGATCCGGACAGCCGTTCGGTATAATCATTATATGCTTCCAAAACATCAGGATCATCACTTCCGCGTCCCCTCTCATGTGCCTCATTCTTTAA
>JAFZWN010000143.1 GCA_017617295.1 Clostridiales bacterium
AAGTCTGTTATCGCAGCTGATGAGAAGACCAAACAGATGGCGGGCGGAAAAAACTGATGCTGACAAAAGTCGTTCTGTATACAGACGGAGCCTGTTCCGGTAATCCCGGTCCGGGCGGTTGGGGCTGTATCCTTTCAGCGGCTGGCAAAGCCAAGGAGATGAGCGGCGGCGAAGAACTCACCACCAATAACAGGATGGAGCTGATGGCTGTTATAAAGGGGCTCGAAGCTCTTAACAGACCCTGCGAAGTCGATGTTTACAGTGACAGCGCATATGTTATCAATGCTTTTAAACAGGACTGGATCTCCGGTTGGATCAAAAACGGATGGAAGAATTCAGCCAAGGCACCCGTTGCCAATGTCGATCTGTGGATGAAGCTCATCGATCTTACCGGGACACATAAAGTAAACTTTCATAAAGTCAAGGGGCATGCTGATAATGAGCTGAATAACAGATGTGACAGACTCGCGGTCGAAGCAGCTTCGAGATTCTCTAAAAAAGGTTGATCTGTATGGAAGAAGTAACTGAGAAGTATAAAGATCTCGCTGAAGAGACAATTGAGTCAGAGACTCTTTTTCACGGGAAGGTCTTTGATACAATAGTTAAGAAGGTCAGGATAGCGGACGGCTCTGTAAGAAGCCGTGAGATCGTTAAGCATAACGGCGGAGCATGTATACTCCCCCTCGACGATGACGGCTGGTGTTATATGGTCAGACAGTTCAGGAGTCCTTTTGAAAAGATCTTCCTCGAAGTGCCTGCAGGTAAGATCGAACCCGGTGAGGACCCTCGTAACTGTGCAATCAGAGAACTTCTTGAAGAGACCGGTCTTGTGGCTGATACGATCATCGATCTTGGCAGGATGGTAGCGACGCCGGGTTATGACTCCGAGATAATATATCTTTACGGAGCAAGAGGTCTGAGATTTGAAGGAGAATGTCCTGACGACGGTGAAGTCCTAAAGTGTGAGAAGATCAGGTTCAGCGATCTTCTTAAGATGGCGGATGACGGGATCATCGAAGACAGTAAGACATTACTGTGTATTTATAAGATGTCGGGGAGGCTTTAAGGTTTGAGCAGAAATTATGACGGAAAGAAAGAAGTAACGGGAATAGTCCTTTTCTTTTTGGCTATTGCCATCTTTCTGATGTATATACTTCCCGGTGAGGTCACGGGGGCATTCGGAAGATTTGTCAAGTCTGTAGGATTCGGCCTTATAGGTAAGGCTGCCGTTATAATCCCCATTTTTCTTTTTTACAGCGCAGTCGAGGCTTTCTTTGAGAAAAGAAGGGGAGTCGCCAGGATAAGGATCAGTTCAGTCATTATAATCCTCATACTCGTATCATCTTCACTCTGCCTTTTCAGTTTTGATTTTGAATACTTTAAGAGTCTTTGTTCCGACGGCCTTGACGGTAAAGTCAAAGCGACAAAGGCTATATCTCTTCTATGGAAGTCCGGAATGGATCCTTCTCTCGTCACTAATCCCGTCAGTTCTTCAAATGCTGTTCCGGGCGGGCTTATCGGCGGTCTGGTGGCTATAGGACTTTATTCTGTAGTTGGAAAGATAATCGCCATCATGACAGTAATAGTCATGGCACTGGCGCTTGTCATCAATATAACCCAGATCTCCCTGAAATATACCGCCAAAAAGACAGCGGGAGCGATCAAGAAGGCTGTGGCTAACCGTCCCCGTATGAATAACGGTAATCCGTACAGTAACGGTGCTTCGGGAAGAGGTTCCGGATATAGGGGATATGAGACGTCCGATGCCAGATATATGTATCGTAATCCTTCGAACAAACAGCCCGGTCAGAGGACTCCTTTTGTCAATTCCCCTACGGATATTACCAATATGCCGTTACTGGATACAGATTATGATCCTTTTAACGCAGGTATTCCGGTCGACCGTAAGAGCGGCTTCGTTGATATGACCGATAAGGCTTTCGGTGCGGATACCAATCCTTCACAGGATTCGATAACATACGGTAACAGACAGGTATCGACAAAGGGGGCTGATGAGGCTCCCACGGCTGATTTCGGTTTTACTCCGACCCCCAGGACTCATGCCATCAGGCCGCAGAGAAAGAATAACGATCCGTCATTCCTAGTTAATGATAAGGGGCAGAAAGATTTCTATTCTCTCGAGGATTCCGTTTATCCCGGAGATTCGGTAGCGGAATCTTCCACTATCTCGGGTCAGGCCCCGGATCCTGGATATTATACCGACGACGATCTTCCTTACGAAGTCTCCGGAGAGGATGAACTTCCTTATGAAGATAATACCGAGTCCGGGATATATGATGATGTACCGGCAAGAAGGATAAGACCTTCTGTAATGCCCGGAGCTTCCGACAGCATATTTGTTGCTCCTGCTTCGGAAGTCCCTCATGAGATCCCGATCAATGCCGATATCGATAAGACCGGTTATGAAGGCGGAAGGATAGTGGAGACGGCACCCGATAACGGAACAGCTTCTTCGGCTATATATGAAGTTCCCCAGCCGGTTAGAAAAGAGATCGGAAGATACATCCCGCCTTCCAGGGAATTCCTTGCCAAGCCCGTACAGACAAAGGAAGAACGAAAGGAACAGCTTGCCAAGCTTAATGCCAGGGCTCGGGAACTTGAAGAGACATTATCAAGCTTCGGTATCCCCGCCAAGGTCATCAATATCACTCACGGCCCTGCCATTACAAGGTTCGAGCTTACTATCGAAAAGGGTATCAAAGTCTCCAGAGTTCTCTCTCTTCAGGATGATATCGCTCTGGCCATGGCTGCCGTCTCTGTCAGGATCGAAGCTCCTATACCGGGTAAGAGCGCGATAGGTATCGAGATACCTAACAGCAAGGTTTCCGCCGTTCAGCTCCGCGGACTTCTTGAGACTAAGGAATTCAAGGAAGCCAAGCCTCTTGAAGTGCCTCTCGGAAGGGATATACCTAACCGTCCTATCATGTGCGATATCGCCAAGATGCCGCATCTTCTTATCGCAGGTTCCACGGGTTCAGGTAAATCCGTATGTATTAATACGATACTTACGAGTATCCTGTATCACGCATCTCCCGATGAAGTAAAGATGATACTTATCGACCCCAAGGTCGTCGAGCTCTCGGTATATAACGGCATACCTCATCTTTATATGCCTGTAGTAACTGACCCAAAGAAAGCAGCAAATGCTCTAAAGTGGGCAGTTATCGAGATGGAGAAGAGATATAAGCTTTTCGCCGAGAATTCCGTCCGTGATCTGGCAGGTTATAATGAATTCCTCAAGTTTAACGAACAGAAGCCTTTGCCTCTGATCCTCATTGTTATCGACGAGCTTGCAGATCTTATGACGGTTGCTTCCAAGGAAGTAGAAGTTCAGATCTCAAGACTTGCCGCCATGGCACGAGCAGCGGGACTTCATCTTATCATCGCGACCCAGAGACCTTCTGTCGATGTCCTTACCGGTGTCATCAAGGCCAATATCCCGTCAAGGATCGCTTTCGCCGTATCCGCAGGTCCCGACAGCCGTACTATACTTGATTCAGTCGGTGCCGAGAAACTTCTCGGTAAAGGTGATATGCTCTATGCTCCGATCAGTGCTCCAAAGCCTATAAGAGGTCAGGGTGCTTTCCTTACGGATAAGGAAGTCGAGTCCGTTGTAACTTATCTTAAGAACAGATACGGTCCTTATTATGATGAGAATATAATGAAGCTCATCAATTCCGGTATCGATGACGGTTCTTCAACTTCTTCAGGAAACGGTAACGGAGAACCTTCCGATGAGGATGAACTTCTCGATGATGCCGTTAATACCGTTATAGAGGCCGGAAGCGCCAGTGTATCCATCCTCCAGAGAAGACTCGGTGTCGGATACCCCAGAGCCGGCAAACTGATAGATGCTCTCGAGAAGATGCATGTTATCGGCCCTTTTGAGGGAAGCAAGCCTCGTAAGGTCCTTATAACGAAGACTGAATGGCTCGAGATCAGAGCCAAGCAGAAGAGGTAAATGATGTCCGGAAGTTTAACGGTTTCATCACTTATCGATCTTCTTAAGAGCAAAGGGCTCCGCATATGTTTTGCAGAGAGCCTTACCGGAGGCATGATATCTTCGGGTATCGTTGATATACCCGGTGCATCCGATGTTTTTGACGGTTCGGTCGTCTGTTACACCAATGATGTTAAGATCAATGTCCTTAATGTAGGAACTGATATCATAGCCGAATATACGGAAGTATCTTCACCATGCGCCAAAGCGATGGCTTCGGGGGTACGTAAGCTCATGGGTTCAGATATCTCTATAGCTGTTACGGGTTACGCTGACGGTAGATCGGGCGGGACTGTCTATATAGGATATGATACGGATCTCGGGAATGATTCATATCTTCTTAAGTTATCCGGAGATCGTAATGATGTCAGGAAAAAGACCTGTGAAGAAGCATATTCCCTTATAAGAAAGCTGGTCATGTCATTATGAGCAGCAATAACGGTATCAGGGAAAACAAGACAAGAAAGACGGGGATGGCTCTGGCCACTGCTCTTGTCATGCTCGGTCTTGTCTTTTCCAAGATGTCGGGATTTCTCAGAGATATCTTTGTCGGAATGAAGTTTTCTCCTGTATACCGTGACAGTTTTACACTTGCTTTTGTAATACCAGATATCGTTTTTAATCTTCTGATAGGCGGAGCCATCCAGTCTGCCGTTACTCCGACCATGTCCGCTTACCTTACTAAGAACAAGGAAGAACAGGGGTGGAGAGTCGTTAGTATCTTCATATCGTTCTTCGCGCTCCTGCTTCTTGTTGTATGTGCCATTGGCATCATATTTGCAGAACCTCTTTATACTTTTTTCTATTCAAAGGATAACAGCCCGGAGACTTGTCATCTGGCTGCTCAGGCTTCAAAATGGCTCTTCCCGCAGATATTCTTTATGATGCTGGCAGCACTTTCTATAGGGATACTTAACAGCTACAAGAGATTCGCATCCACGGCTTTCGGCCCCACGATCTATAACATTTTCGTACTTCTTTCGATCATTCTGTTTGCAAAGAATACCGAGACCGGTCTTACTATGACTACGGCAGGTATAATGGGTGCAGCTGTAATCTATTTCCTGTTCCAGTTCTTTATAGGTTTTGATAAGCTTTCCAAGTTCAGGTTCGAACTTGATCCTGCCGACAAGGAATTCCGTATCATGTTCCGTAAGGCTCTTCCCATACTTATCTCTGCATCGGTAGTTCAGATCAATATGGCAGTATTAAAGAAGTTTGCGTTGGATTTTCCCGATTCGGGCAATACATATCTTCTTCAGAATGCATCCACTATCTGGCAGCTTCCTTACGGTATCTTTGCCGTGGCTCTCGGAAATGTAATGCTTCCGTCTCTTGCGGGGCTCTTTGAAGAGAAGAGGTATAAGGATTGTTCGGAACTCCTGTCTTCGAGACTTCGGAGCGCACTTTTTCTGACTGTCCCGTCTGCGGTCTTCCTTTTCCTTATGAATTTTGATGTCATCAAGGCTGCTTTTCAGTGGAACGATAAGTATACGGATGATGATGCCAAAAAGGCCGGACTGTTCCTTATGGGATACTGTATCGCCATAATCTCACACAGTGTTGTCTTTATTATGAATCAGGCATTCTACGCTATAGGAAAGACCAAGATCCCTCTTATCGCGGGAAGCATATGTCTTGTCTCGAATCCCGTAATGTGCATATACTTCAGGAATGCGGGGATGGGTCTCATATCTCTTACTTTCGCTTATTCGATCACCAGTGTGATTCAGATGATCATCCTATGTGTGATCTACAGCCGAAGTAAAGACTTAAGACCCGTAAATATGATCACTTTCTTCGTAAAGTGTTTCTGTTGTGCATCCGTGATGTGTGTTGCTCTTCTGATAACCGATAATCTTATCCCGGGTCAGGGAGGAAAGATCCATCAGCTTATCATACTGTCAGGCAAAGGGATCATATGTCTCATCATCTATTTCGTTCTGGCGATCGTACTTAAGATGCCGGAAGCCAATGAATGGATCAAAAAGGCAAGAGCAAAACTTAAGCGATAAAAAAGGGATCAGCCGATCCCTTTTATACTTTCCATGTAGGATTCTTAAGATGATTGATGAAATATCTTTCCGACAGGGCTTTCTCAAAATGCTCGGTCTGGAAGATATTACATCCGAACTTCATGGCTCTCCTGATCGTGCTCTCTGATGAGACTCCTTCGCATACCGTAATGATACCTATCTTATCAGCGATCTTTATCATGCTCTCAATGATATATTCCGATTTGGGATTCTTAGAATTCATAAATGAAGAGTCGATCTTAAGATAATTGAAGTTAAGGTTCAAAAGGAGCTGAAGGGAAGAGTAACCTGACCCGAAGTTATCGATTATTACATTGATACCGCTCTTAATAAGGTTCTCGGATGCATAACACAATGCTTCGAACTCTTCGTGGAAACCTGCCTCCGGGAATTCTACACATATAAGTGAATGATCGATGCCGTACTTATCGATCGTAGATATGATCTTTTCTGTAAGTCCGCTTATAAGAAGATCGCTCTTACTGAAATTTACGGAAACCGGAACGGGAGTAAGACCGGAATCGATCCAGTCCTTTATCTTGGCACAGGTCTTCTCGAGAACATAGAAATCGATCTTACTGATGATATTATGCTTCTCGGCAACGGGAATAAACGAGATGGGATTGACCATCTGATTCTCACGTCTCCATCTGATCAATGCCTCCGCCGTGATCATTGTGACCGTACCGTTATTGTTGCTCTTTACTACAGGCTGGAAATAGATCAGGAACTTTTCTTCAGCGAGAGCTTTTCTGATCTCTTCAGCATAATTAAGCTGATCTGAAAGCATAGAGTTCGTGTTTTCCGAATAGTAAAGCACATCGGTTCCCGGAATCTGTCTTGTAAGCGCAAACGCAGCGGTGGCGGGAGTCAGTATCTCATTGGGATTAGTCATGGAATTCTCGAGCTTGACAAGACCAACTCTTGAATTGATCGTATATTCCAGGATGTCCTCTCTATGAGTAACAGTGATCCTCGCTTCCTTAAGAAATTCCAACAGTCTGTCAAGATTACTGTTAAGGATTATAAAAGCAAAATTATCTCCGCCGAATCTGGAGAAACATTCAAGCTTCTCGGGATCTACCTTAATAGATGCTTCAAGCGAGTACTGCTTTATAAACAGATCACCGACATCTGCTCCAAACAGCTTGTTGATGGTCTTGAAATTCTTGATATTAAGAAATCCGGCAGTATAATCATCGGCATTTTTACCGTTGAGGATACGCATAAGATTCTTGGTATAGAAATTATAGTTGGTAAGTCCGGTCTGAAAATCGTGATAAAGGACATTCTCGTATGAAGTGATAAGATTCCTGACGCATACTCCGCTGATAACGGCTTCGGCAAAGATATTGAAGAGGATCTTATCGTCGTGATCGAGTTCCTTCGCTTCAGGAAAGCGATAGATCCTTATGGTCACTACTTTGGTATCTGTCGTATCCCTGGAAAAATCATAGCTGTCTCCGAGCTTGGCACCGGGAGCCGTATATATGACCGCACTGTCGGTCATAACGCCTTCGGAAAAGATACGATAAGTTACTCTGCATATCTCGAGTTTATCTGCTATAGCCGAAGAAGCCTCCTGATCAGTAAGGCTGCCGTTAAAACTCTCACATTCGGTAATGAGTTTATAGATATCTTTGTAGTATGTCGACATAACATCCCCGATTAAATAAAATCTAATTCATTTTATTATGTTAATTTACTAAAAGCAAACAAAGATAGTTGAGATAATTTACGACTATTTCCTGATTTTTCAATTTGGCACTTGCAGTATTTATGATGTTTTATTAAAATTACATGGTTTAGAAGAGTATTTTAATTCATATATCGTAAAGGAGATATTCTATGATCAGTGCAGGTGATTTCAGAAACGGTCTTTGTTTCGAGATGGACAACCAGGTATATCAGGTTGTTGAGTTCCAGCATGTTAAGCCCGGTAAAGGCGCTGCTTTCGTAAGAACAAAGTATAAGAATGTTAAGACCGGTTCAGTAGTTGAGCGTTCCTTCAACCCGAACGAGAAGTTCGAGCAGGCTCAGCTCGACAGAAGAGATATGCAGTATATCTATAATGACGGTGAGCTTTACTACTTTATGGATCAGGAGTCTTATGAGCAGATCCCGATTCACGCCGAGACTATCGGTGATCCCATCAAGTTCCTTAAGGAAGAGGCTATCTGTAAGGTTATGTCTTACAAGGGCGAGATCTTCTCCGTTGAGCTTCCCATCACAGTTGAGCTTGAGATCACAGAGTGCGAGCCCGGTGTTAAGGGTGATACGGCTAACAACGCTTCCAAGTATGCTACACTTGAGACAGGTGCTGTCGTTAAGGTTCCTCTCTTCGTTAACCAGAACGAGAAGATCCGTGTAGATACAAGAACAGGCGAGTATCTCGAGAGAGCATAATTTATTAATGATATCT
>JAFZWN010000144.1 GCA_017617295.1 Clostridiales bacterium
CTTGTGATCCCGGTATGGGGTGCTGCTCAGATCCTGAATACGCCGATAATCTCCGTATACAGATTCGGTCTTTATCCGTTTGTCTTTTTCCTCGGTTATTTCGTTTTCGCTCACGATGAAGTCATCGACAGGATCGCGAAGTTCCGTATCCCTCTTATCATCGTATCGGGGGTACTCGGTATCACTTATCTGATACTTCATTTCGGTGACGATGCCATGACCATGCCCGTTATGGGAAGCATCCCCGCAGTGGCTTTCTGCTGGGCGACATGCCTTGCTCTTCTGGGTTCTTTCAGGACGTGGGCTGACAGGGAGACGCCTCTTGGCTCATACATGACAAAGAGGAGCTTCGGTATATATACGTACCACTATCTGGCCATGTCGGCTGTTGCTTTGCTGCTCGTAAAGTTTACAGACTGCCCTGCTGTACTGTGCTATATACTATGCGGTATCTTAGGGTTGGGCGGATCGATAGTTATGTTTGAGATCACATCGAGGATACCGTTTGTAAGATGGTGTCTTCTCGGAATAAAAAAGCCACAGAAAAAGGAGGTCTGATATGTTCAGCGATAACATCATCCAGCTGCGGAAACTTCACAACATGACCCAGGAGGATCTGGCGGATAAGATAGGCGTTACACGTCAGTCCGTCGCCCAGTGGGAGAGCGGCAGGACCTGCCCGAATCTTAATCAGAGCAAGGCTATAGCCGATGCTCTCGGGGTGTCTTTAGATGACCTTGCCAACTATGATCCCAACGAAAATCTCGGATTGAATGTTCCTCCGCGGGGCAAGCATCTTTTCGGACTGGTAACGGTAGGCGACAAGGGCCAGATCGTAATTCCCGCCCGCGCGAGAAAGGTCTTTGATATCAAGCCCGGCGACCGTCTCGTCGTACTCGGCGAGGAGGGGCAGGGCATCGCGATCGTTAAAGCCGACAGCTTCCTGAAGATCGCGGAGGCGATAAGGAATTCGTAAATACCATGAATACGTTATACAGATTCGGATGGTATGCGCTCCTTGCCGCGATGACAGGGGATATCCTCGTCTCGTGGCTACTGGCATTTTTCTATAAAGGTTACAGCAATCTCGGAATGTCGATAAGTGCTCTGGGAAACCCGGCAAGCCCCGTCCGCCTGCCTTTCAATATCTGGATGATAGTTGAAGGCATCTTATTCCTGATCGCGATCCCGGCATTTCTTAAGACTTACCTTTTTGTAAGCCGCCCTGTTTCTATCACAGCAGCTGTCTTTATCGCGGTATTCGCCGTCGGCGCATGTATCCTGACCGGATTTTTCAGCGTCGGCGAGACCAGGGAAGCCGTGACGCTGTCTTCGCAGATCCACGGTGCCGGTTCGGCGGCCGGCTTCATGCTGTTTCTTTTCGTTCCGCTTTTAGTGTCGATCCTGTCATTTAAAAGGAGTGAAAGCCTGACCGGTATCTTCGGCATCATCTGTTTTGTTCTCGGGATCGTCTTTTTCGTTTTATTCGTCATGTCGGATAAGCCGGAATTCGCCGGCACGGTCATAGATAATGAGGGACTGTGGCAAAGACTGAACCTCATATCCATGTACCTTCCGCTCTATGTGATCGCCGTAAGGGATATCGGCGGACTTCACTGAAAACGTGGAATAAAGATCCGTCGGCCGGCTTAATTCAATCTGACAGATCCGCAGGCGCTGTCAAGTCCGGCCGAAGGCCACCTCATCTGCGGCTTACGACCTTGACCGAACGAGCCTGACAGATCTGTATGATATTTCATAAGCCGGCTGGTGGATAATACCCATAAATATACAGATCTTGCGGTATTGTGTAGTTTTATGGGGAATTGTTACAGAGCAGTTCTTCACTACTGTATGCAGCCAAAGAAGAGACCAAGGGCTACATTTAATATGCTGATCTCCTGAAAAATTTTTCCGTTCAGACTGTTGACAAAGTATATCGCACTGCGATAGTATTATATCGAAGTGCGATATATTGCAGTGCAACATAAGAGAGGTAGCTAACATGGATGCTCATATCAGGAAAGTTTATGTTCCGATGACGGAAACGGGCTTTTACATTCTTTTAAGTCTGAGGGAACCCAACCATGGATACGGTATCGTTCAGAAGGTAAAGGAAATGACTGACGGAGAGATAGTACTGACTCCGGGGACCATGTACGGCAGCCTCTCGAAAATGGAAAAGGACAGACTGATACGGTTTGTCAGGGAAGAGGACAAGCGCAAGATCTATCAGATCACGGAGCTTGGGACCGAAGTCCTCGAACTCGAGAGAAGAAGGATCGAACGCCTGTATCGAAACAGCAGGGAGGTACTGTAATGGCTGATTCAAAAACGATTTTTAAGCTCTATACGATCTTTCAAAATGATCGCGAAGAAGCATACTTATCTTCCATGCATGAGCAGGGATGGAAGTGCAGATCGATACACCTCGGAATGTTCTATCATTTTGAAAAGACAGAAGCTAAGAAAGCTGTCTACCGTATCGACTACAACAAAGAAGGTCTGAAGCATAAAGGCGAATATATAAGGATGTTTGCCGATTGCGGATGGAAGTATGTCGGTGATTCGATGGGATTCAGCTATTTCGTTAAAGAAGGAGATATAGATCCTGAGGATGAGCAGATCTTCTGTGATGACGAATCCAGGTTCGACAAGATGAAAAGGATATTTATTGGAAAGATCATACCGCTTATCGTCTATTTCCTGGCGTTCCTTCTCCCCATGACGCTCCGGTATTATCAGAGATTTCCGTATTTTCCTGTCCTGTCCGTCATTATGCTCGTCCTGATGTATGTATACCTGGCATTATTCGGGATAACGGCATGGAACTTTTACAGGTACGAGAAAAAACTCAGATATGATCAAAGAGGTATAAATATGAAATACGCAGGAATAGCAGCATTGGTAGCAGTATTGGCAATAGGAGCAGCAACCGTTTTTTATATGTCGACCAGATCGGTATATGAGATTAGTGATACGGAAAGCGGATTTGTTCTGGAGGCTGAACAGCTGAACCGGACGGTAACGAGGGAGTACGATCTTCACGCAGGAGAGCGGGTAGACGTAGACCTTCAGAGTATCGAAGGATCTGTTCATATGTCTTTCGGGATCGAAGGAAAGGATCCGCAGTTCTTTGCAGATTTCAACGGTTCGGACACCTTCTGGCTCGAGACCCTGGAAGACGGTCACTATGTCTTCGAGATCTCCGGCCGTAATTCCGAGTGCAATGTCAACGTGAACATCGTCTGACGATCCGGCCTCACGATCCCGCCCCTCCCAAAGTTTAAGGACACTTGTAAATGGCCTGTTTAATGCTATAATTCTTGGGTGAACTTGTAACGAGGTGTAGCGCAGTTGGTAGCGTACGTGCTTTGGGAGCATGGGGTCGCAGGTTCGAA
>JAFZWN010000017.1 GCA_017617295.1 Clostridiales bacterium
AATCATCTCATGGCTAAGAAAAAAGAATCGATCGGACTGGATATCAATGCTCTTCTGAGCTATATCAATAATGATGCTTCCGCCAAGCTCTATCTGCTCTACGGTGAAGAGGAGTATGATATAGATCTGGCAGTGAAGTCGCTGAAGAACAGGTTTATCGCCGCAGGATGCGAGGAGATGGACTTTATCAGGCTCGAAGGATTCTCCTGGAGCGATATCAAGGCCAATATCAATACTCCGCCGTGGCTATCGGAGCGTAAGATCGTATATGTCAAGGACTGTACGATATTTAACGGAGATAATGCCGAGGAGGCAAAGAAGGTTTTCGCCGATCTTCCCGATTACGGTATCCTCATCATGTCGATGAATAAGATCGAGGGTCGTAAGACATCTCTTGTCAATACTTTCAAGGATAACGGCATTATCGGTAATCTCGGGAAACTGTCCGAGAAGGATCTCTGCGGATTCGCCATGAAGGTTTTGTGGGAGAACGGTATCTCTATCGACGAGCCTGCAGGACTGAGCCTTGTGAACAGGGCATCGCTTTATAAGAGATCGCTCCTTAATGAGATAGATAAGATCTCCGTCTACTGTAATATAAAAGGGATCAAGAGAGTGGATTCGGATCTTCTCGAGAAGATCTGTCCGCCCGATCTCGCCGGAACCATATTCGATATAACTGACGCTATCGGTGCCAAAGATGCCAGGAAGGCAATGTCTTACGTGACGAAGCTTACCGAAGTCGGAACGGAGTCGTATTATATCAGGCTCATGATAGGCAAGCAGCTGAGGCTGCTTATCGCTGCAGCGGAGACCCGTAACGACAGGCTCCTGGCTTCCAGGCTCTCTCTTCATCCGTATCGGGCAGAGATCGTAACGAGGCAGGCGATGAAGTTCGATATCAAAAAACTCCTGATACTTTTTCTGAGATGTTCCGAGGATGAGACGACGTGCAGGGAATACGGCGCGGATTCGATGACATTGCTCGAAAATTACATAATCTACGCCTGTTCGTGAATATTGCGGCAAAGAGCTCTCTTTCTTTGACATAATACCCCTCTTGCCTTAAAATATATGGGTTAAAGAAAGAGCAGGAGGACTTTTACGTGTCAAAGATCGCCATGAAGACACCTCTCGTCGAGATGGACGGAGACGAGATGACCAGGATCATCTGGAAGCAGATAAAAGATATCATTATCACACCCTTTGTAGACCTTAAGACAGAATACTACGATCTGGGACTTCCCAACCGTGATGCCACGAACGATCAGGTAACGATCGATTCGGCCAACAGGACAAAGGAACTCGGTGTAGCAGTTAAGTGCGCCACCATTACGCCCAACGCCCAGAGAATGACTGAATATAACCTGAAGGAGATGTGGAAGAGCCCCAACGGAACTATCAGAGCCATGCTCGACGGTACCGTATTCAGGAGCCCGATCCTCGTTAAGGGTATCACTCCTTTCGTATCTTGCTGGAAGAAGCCCATCACTATCGCAAGACATGCTTACGGTGATGTTTATAAGAACTCCGAGATCAGGGTAGAGGGTGCGGCCAAGGCTGAGCTTGTCGTAACATATCCCGACGGAACGACCGATAAGAAGGTCATCCACGAGTTCGCGGGTCCGGGTGTCATCCAGGGACTCCATAATACGGATAAGTCTATCGCCGCTTTTGCCAGAGCATGCTTCACATATGCTCTCGACATCAAGCAGGATCTGTGGTTCGCCACAAAGGATACTATCTCCAAGACATACGATCACAGGTTCAAGGATATCTTCGCCGAGATCTTCGAGAATGAGTTCAAGGATAAGTTCGAGGCTGCCGGCATCGAGTATTTCTATACTCTTATCGATGACGTCGTTGCCAGGATCATGAGATCCGAGGGCGGTATCCTCTGGGCCTGCAAGAACTATGACGGTGACGTAATGAGCGACATGCTCGCATCCGCCTGCGGTTCTCTTGCCATGATGACATCCGTTCTCGTTTCACCCGACGGCGTTTACGAGTACGAGGCTGCTCACGGAACTGTCACCAGACATTACTATAAGTACCTTAAGGGTGAGGCAACATCCACGAACCCCATGGCTACCATCTTCGCATGGTCCGGAGCTCTCCGTAAGAGAGCACAGATGGATGGACTCCCTGATCTGGAGGACTTCGCAGACCGTCTGGAGAAAGCATCCATCGAGACTATCGAGAGCGGCACGATCACGGGAGACCTTAAGAACCTTATCGATGTTCCCGGAAAGACAGTCGTTAATACCGAAGATTTCCTGAAGGCTATTGCCGAGAAACTTTGATCTTATAACGGAGGAATAACTTATGAGCACATATTACGAGACATGGATCGACAGGTCAGAGACCGTACACGATCAGACATCCTACAAGCAGTACATCACAATGTACTACTCCATGGAGCAGGAAGCATATGACAGGATCCTGAAGGCTTATCCCGATAACGAGAACCTTCGTAAGGGCAAGGCTTCCGAGCTCGCCAAGGATCTCGGATTCAAGCCCGAGACAATGGATATCTTCGTAGGATTCCTCGATGGTATCAAGAGCAGCCTCAATAACGAGCTCGACGTTGAAGGAGTAAATGACGATTCCGATATCGAGCTCGACATCGATTATGAGAAGCTCTACTACAATATGCGTGATGCCAAGGCCGAGTGGCTCTTCAAGCTCTCTTCCTGGAAGAATGTTCTTTCTGATGAGCAGATGAGCAAGATCACCAGAGATTACAGGGAAGCAAATATCGCTCATTCCGAAAAGATAGGACGCAACGATCCTTGCCCTTGCGGTTCAGGCAAGAAGTATAAGAAGTGTTGCGGTAAGAATGCGTAAGCTTTTTACAAGTAAATGGTTTATTGTAACAGTGGCGGCCTTGTTTATACTGGTCGCCATAGTTCTCGGTGCGCTTCCGGGAAGCCCCGTTAATAAACTTTTGAAGCCCGTAGGAGCCGTTGCTTCTCCGATCCAGCGCCTTGTAAGAAACGGCGGAGACGTATTCTCCGATTTCTGGGCCGCCATCACTGACGGTATCGCGATACGTAACGAGAACGAACAGCTCCGTGCCGAGATCGCCGACCTTCAGTATCAGCTGACTCAGAACGAAGAGGCAGGTATCAGATACGAGGAGCTCCGTGAGGCTTTCCATATCAGGGATACGTTCACTAATTACGATATCTTCGGTGCATCTGTTTTATCCAGAGAAGCCGACGAATGGTTCTCGGTAATCAGGGCGGGCCTCGGTACCGAGGACGGTATAGTCTATGAGGAAGGCCAGTCCTTCGCTGTAGTCGATGTCCGAATGAACCTCATAGGACGCGTTATCGATATCAATGAGTCGGAGAGCAATATCCTTCCGCTCCTGCACGAAGGCTTCGTCGTCAGCGGCAAGGTCAATGCCGTAAACGGCGCGAACGTCACGATACTCGGAGACGCGGGCCTTAAGAGGAGCGGACTGTGTCTGGTAACGGATATCGCCGAGGGAGTAATACTCGAACCCGGTACCGAGATCGTTACATCGGGTGACGGAGGACTTTTTCCGCAGGGCATACCGATAGGCGTAATAGAGACAGTGGATTACAGTAATCCCATTGATGTCACCGCTACTTTGAGACCTTATTCGGATATCGGAGATCTTAACGATATCTTCGTTATGGTTCCTTATTCTTCCAATGCCGAGAGGATAGTTGCTGCCGAGGAGAGCGAGGCTGCGGCAACGGACGTATCTTCCGGAAGTGAGCAGAGCAATGGATAAGATCGCGCTTACCCGTAAGATAATAGTCTATGCCGTATATGTTCTCTTTATATCGAGCATACAGGTTTCCTTTCCCCAGTATATGGCTTTCAGAGGTCAGACCGGGGATCTGATGTTCGTATTTGTCGTACTTACGTCATATCTGTTCGGCTTCGGCGACGGTGCTATTGTTGCCGTATTTATGGGACTGCTGAGAGATTTCTTCGCTGCTCCCTCAGTTACGGGTATCGCAGGTGAAGCGACCACGTCCGTTGGTATCGGCGTATTCGTACTCTTTATGGCATCGGTCCTGGGTTCTTCTTTTTTTACGAGAAGGATGCACAGAAACGTATCCTTCGCCTTCCTCTCGGTACTGGCCGCGACACTGGTATATAAGGTCTCGGGACATCTTATCATCTGGATATGGACGAGCCTTTTTTCTTCCAGACCTTATACGCTTTCGATGTCGAATATCATACTGGATTCCATTTTGCCGCAACTTCTCGTGAACCTGATCGCCACGGTTCCGTGTATACTGATATTGAAGTTTGCGGGTCCTTACAGGAAGGGTATCAATCCTGCACTTATAGACGAAAAAGGAAATGAGAAGAGTTCATGGCTGACGATCTGAACAGTAAGATCATGGAGCGTAATAACGAAGAGAAGGACAGTATCTTTACTCTGATACTGTCGGTCATCCGTAACCGATTTTTTGTTCTTGCTCTCTTATTCTGTATCATGGGTGTTGTTATCCTCTTTAAGACTGCATCACTTCAGTTCTCCGGATATCAGAGGACGATCTCCGCGGCATCGGAAGGTGTTGCCAGGCAGTATACGGTCAATGCGCCCCGAGGCGATATCCTTGACTGTAATGGCGTGACTCTTGCTTCGTCCGAGTCATATAACACGGTCATGATCACCAATGCCTATTTGGATCCCGAGTCTTTTAATGCCATGTGTCTGGAACTGAGCTATCTTTTCGATACATATAACTGTACTTCTGTATCTTCGCTTGACGATTATTTCTCCGTTGATCCCTTCATGTTTCTGAAGGATGAGGAAGATATCAGGCTCTGGCAGACTAACCATAACCTTTTTGATCTTCAGGATTATACCGAGGGTATCATCGTAACGTTCTCTGATAATTACGTTAAGACCGATCCCCAGGTATTCTTTCTTTATCTGCGAAAGCTTTTCGACATAAACGAGAACTATACTGAGGATGAGGCGTACAGGATAATAAGGATCAGATACCAGATATTCCAGGATAACTGGTCTTTCCAGATGGGTACTCCCGTCCTGATCGCGATCGATGTTCCCGATGAGCTCATCACGATATTCAATGAACAGAATTACCACTATCAGGGTATCATCAGTTCTGTCGCATACAGGCGTACTTATTCGCCTCTTGCACAGCTGTCATGCCACGTTGTCGGATATGTCGGACGTATCTCGCAGGAGTCGCTCGCGAACCTGCAGCAGTTCGGCTACAGTAATGATGACCTCGTCGGTCAGTCGGGGGTTGAAGCTCAGATGGAACGGTTCCTCCATGGTAATGCCGGGACCTATACCTACAGCACCTGGACTGCAGACGGCGAAGACGGCACATACTTCCCGTATACTTACGGTACGCCTGCCATCGAGGGTTCGACCGTTAATCTTACTATCGATTCCGAGCTTCAGAGAGTCGGTATCGAAGCTCTTAAGCAGTACATCGCCGATGCCGAGGAAGCAGAGAGGATAAGAGCCACGGGATACCGTACCGCTAATGCGGGCGCTTTTGTCATGATGAACGTCAATACCGGTGCCGTACTCGCAATGGGATCTTATCCCAACTTCGACCCCAATGATTTCGTACTCTCAATGTACGGTGATGAGCAGGCTGAAGAGCAGCTCGAGTACTATCTCGGTCTTAACGAATACGAAGAGATAACGGCTGAGGATATGCCATGCTGGAACAGAGCTATCAGTTCCCAGTATGCTCCGGGTTCCACATTTAAGATGTGTACTGCCCTGGCAGGACTCGAGTCCGGTGCTATCACACCGACCTCCAACTGGATTGCCTGTACTAGCCCTGTTGATATCTCGGGTTGGGAGTTCAAATGTCTCGAGTTCCCTTATACGGGTCACGGCCCTCTGGATCTTAATTCCGCCATGGCTACGTCATGTAATATCTATTTCATGCATCTGGGCGTTATGACAGGTATCGATAATATCGATGCGATGGGTGAGAGACTGGGCTTAGGTGAATATACAGGCATAGATCTGCCCGGTGAGTACCCCGGTACCCGTGCCAGCCGTGAGACCAAGAGGTTACTCCGTGAGAGCGAATACGACAGGACATGGTTCCCTGCTGATACTGCCCAGTCGTCGATCGGTCAGTTCGATAACTGCTTTACGATCCTTCAGCTCTGCCGTTATACAGCTGCCATTGCCACTAATAACCTTGTAACTCCTTATGTTGTGGATTCTGTTGTTTCACCTGACGGTTATATCATGTATGAAGGCCGCCAGCCCGCTGTTCCTCTTGGTATCAACGAAGATAATCTTGCAGCCGTAAGGTACGCGATGAGATGTGTTATCACGGGTACTTCACTGTGGGAAGGTACAGGTCAGGAGACTTTCGCCGATTTCCCCATCGATGTGGTCTGTAAGACCGGTACGGCCGAGACGGGTCTTGAGGATATCAGGATGGAGTATTCAAACGGACTGTTTGTATGCTACGCCCCCGCCCAGAATCCGGAGGTTGCCATCGCGCTTGTTGTAGAGAGAGGTGAGTGGGGTAAGTCGACGGCCGTTATCGCCAAGAAGCTCCTGGCAGCATATTTTGACGTTCCGCTCAGTACTTCCGAGAGTATCCTTAACACTTATCCTCTTACCGGAGACGTAATCGATCTGACGCTTCCGCCTGTCAATCCCGAGGATGAGACCAGGGACGAGCCGCGTTACGACGATTAAAGATATCAATAAAAATAAATTGCCTTATTGTCTAAAATTTATTAAAATATTTGTAGTTTTGTTGTGGAGGTTGATAACATGAAGATCGTTCTTATGGCTGACAATCGTAAGACTGAATTGCTTGCCAATTTCTGTATAGCCTACCGAACACTGCTTATGAAACATCAACTTATCTCTGTTTACAATACAGCAAAACTCCTTAAGGCTGCTGCCGATATCGAAGTGTCCGGCTTCGCGGTCGATTATCTGAGCGGTCTTGAACAGCTCGCGGCGCGCGCCCAGTTCAATGAGGTAGACTGTGTCATCTATCTTCGTGACAGTGACGGAGAGAGTTCCAGGCATTCATATGACCTTCTTGATGTATGCGACCGTAATAATATTCCTTATGCCACGAATCTTGCCACAGCCGAGACTATAGTTCTTGCCATAGACAGAGGAGATCTCGACTGGCGTATGTGGATCAGGGAAGAGGCCGCCAACAGCTGATGCGCTTCTGTTGCTTTCCTTATGGTCCTTTGGACTCCAATCTCTATACTCTGTCCGGCTTTCCTTCGTCGGATAAGCTTATCGTTGTCGATCCGTCCGTTTCCGTAGAAAAAGTTCAGAGCGAATCCTTTGATGACAGGCTCGATCTTTCTTGTGTGGAAGCCGTGTTTATCACTCACGGTCATTACGATCACATGTGCTTCGTTGATGAATGGTATGAAGCCCTTGGAGGCAGGGTCCCTTTTTATCTCAACGAGAAGGATTATGCCGCTATCAAGGATCCTAAGGCTAACTGCTCATCTGATTTCGGTATGCCTCAGACATTTTCGTTCATTCCCGAGCCTTCGTTCATAGCAGGCGGCAAGACTTTCCTGGACGGTACGGTCAAATGCAGAGTCATCAATACTCCCGGCCATTCTCCGGGATCTGTCTGCTATATGTTTGAATCTCTCGAGAACGGTGAGAAGGTCATGTTCACCGGCGATATGCTCTTTGCGGGATCCGTAGGCCGTTCCGATCTTTACGGCGGCGATATGGATGTCATGATCGATTCCATGAAGATCCTGAAGGATATGAAGGACGACGCCGTCGTTCTTCCCGGACACGGCCCCGCCACGTCTTTAAGAAAAGAGATCAGGACGAATCCTTTCTTCAGGCTTTGAACTATTGTACTGTCTTTTTGAACTCTGTTTTTTTCTCTCCGGTATATTGATAGAATTACCATAAGTCCGTTTTCTGATGCGGATATTTTACCGATAGAGAGGGTATTACTATGATCGAAATTAATGGGCGCTGTGCTCTTGTTACGGGTGCCAGCAGAGGTATCGGATACGGTGCCGCCGTATTCCTGGCGAAGAAAGGCTGTAATCTGATCCTTCAGGGAAGAACAGAGGAACATCTCGAAAAGGTCATAACTGAAGTAAGATCGCTCGGCGTCGAAGCTTATTCCGCACCCTGCGAGCTGTCAGATCTCGCTGATGTAGAGAGGATGCTGGAGTATATTGACAGCCTCGGTGTTCGCGTGGATATAGTCCTTAACAATGCCGGAGTTCAGATCGCTTACCGTAACGAATATATTAAGACTCCCGTTTCTGATTATGAGGAGAGCTTTAAGATCAATACGATAGCTCCCATGATGATCGTCTATCATTTCCTGCCCAGGATGGAAGAAGCAGGCTTCGGCCGTATAGTCAATACCACGAGCGGTATAAGGCGCGAGCCCCAGCAGGCAGGATATTCGGCAAGTAAGGCGGCTCTTGATAAAGTCACCATGGATCTGGCATCTGTCTATGACGGGTCCGATATCTGTATCAATCTTACCGATCCCGGATGGTGCAGGACTGATCTCGGCGGCCCCTCTGCTCCGAATTCTCCCGAGAGTTCGCTTCCCGGCGTTGTCGTCGGGGCATTTATCGATGACAGAAGATCCGGCAGATGCCTTGCCGCATCTTACTTCTACGGCATGACGCTCGAAGCAGCCGTAGAGCACGCGGCTGAACTTCCTTCATATCTCGGTTCTTTTGACTGATCTTATTGAAGCGGGTTTCCCCTTGCTGTTTTCTGATGATGTGTAAGGTTAACTTCAACCGCTGTTTCCGTGACTTCACGTTTTCCGGACGTCTGCGGGTGGATCAGTTTAAAAATCCGGTTTCCGTGGTGGTATACAGATTATTTATTTTGATTCCGTGGTTGTAATCAATTTATTTTGCTCGTTTGCGTGGTGGTATACGATCTACTTTTTATGATTACGTGGTTGTGATCATATTTGGCAATTAAAATGTAGTGACGATTCTTTGGACGCCTTATCTTTGTTCATACAGTTCTTGCAGGCACATTATTGGTTTAATAGCGGTTGACGAGAGTCGACCGCTATGTTATATTGAGCTATATGAAGTCGACTGCTGTCGACCTTTTGCCGGTTGCTCGAATTAGCGGGGACAATATCATGATCAAACTTACAGATACCGAGAAAAAGATACTTGAAGAACTCTGGAACGACGGGCCTCTCACGACAATGGATCTATATCGTAAGCTCAATGAGAAGGAAGGCTGGTCGAAGTCTACAGTTATTACTCTTCTTAACAGGATGCTCATCAAGGGGACGATCAGATATGAGGTATCCGGGAATTCGAAGCTCTATCATGCAAAGGTCAGTAAGGAAAGCGTCGATATTTCCGAGACAAGGTCTTTCCTGGATAAGATCTATAACGGCAATGTCGGGCTCATGATCAGTAATCTTATCAAAAACGAGGAAATATCCAAAGAGGAGCTGGAGGAGATCAAAAAGATAATAAGGGAAGGTGAGTGAGATGAAGTTCTTTATCATCTTCAATATCCTGATATTACTGGTCATCACTCTCCGAGCTCTGGCTCAGGGGAGGATATCGAGAAGGCTTCAATACGGCATGTGGCTTGTCCTGCCTGTCTTTCTTATTATCTCTGTGTTTGCTTTTCAGGTTATAACCATTTCTGTACCCGGTAGAATCCTGAAGGTCTTTCGTCATTCTTGTACGGGGCAGTCCCTTGATATGGAGGCTGAATCGTATTTCTACGGTCATCTGATATCTGAAAAGGATACGCTCGTGGCTGAGCCCGCAGTAACAGAGAACACACGTTATACCGGATCGGTCTCATCTGAGCATATCCATAATACAGTAATTCATGAAGCATCCGTTGAACCGGTTAATGCCGCGAAAGAGACTACAGACTTTTATCTTGGCTTGAAAGCCTTTTATCTGTCAGGTCTGTTCCTTGTTTCTCTGTTTATACTCGTAAGTAATATCATCTTTCTTCAGAAGCTTCGTATGAGCCGCAGTTTCTATGGAAGATCATCATATGGAAATCTGAAGGTTTACAGGACAAATGAGACTTATTCTCCTTTCCTGTTCTGTAACAGTATCTATATCGGCAGAAATATAAACGAAGGATCTGATGCCTATGATATGGCATTATGCCACGAATACTGTCATTACAGACAGGGGGACGGTATATGGCTTATTGTCGAGTATATCATCCTGTGCTTATTCTGGTTCGATCCGCTGGTATGGACAGCTCATTTTCTTGTTAAACAGGATCGTGAGATGGCTGTGGATGAACGGGTGATATCGATGCTCGGAAGTTCCAGGAGGCGATCCTACAGTGAGATTCTTCTGTATTTTTTCTCGAAAACGACTGAAGATGAACCTGTATTAAGTGTTGCGACCACCATGAGCGGTAAGAACGGGTCATTTCTCAAAAAACGCGTTAAAGGGATAATGCACGGGACCAGAAAGAGTATCGCTATCACTCTTATCATCGTAATGCTCCTTTCGGCATCTGCAGGGTGTACGCTGTTTAAACCCGCGAATACCGGTGATGGCGAGAAGATAACCGATGACACGCCGTGGTATACGGTTCAGAGCGCGGAATACGGCGGCGAATATGATGAACAATACGATTTTGCAAACGGAACACTGATGCAGAGGATCATCGGTAAGATAAGTGCCGGTTATGTATTCACTATATCCGGAGGGTATGGTGATCAGATGGAGAACAGATTATATGAGATCGCTCTGTATTCGGAATCGGGAGAAAAGAGAGGGAGTATCGATCTGATATCCGCTTTCCGCGAGCAGTATCCTGAAGAAGATGAAATGTCTATGATCATATACAGTTGGTCGGATTTTTATATAGAGAATGATACTGTAAAGATGGTAAAGGGAAGAGACATTGATCATGAGATCAGGATCTATGATATTGATATAGAGACAGGCATTATATCGATCGAAAAGACATATACTTATTTTTCCTGGGATTGGAGGACCACGGGAACGATGACTGTATGCGGAGATTATCAGCTGTTCACCTCACGTACGGGTTCACAGAAATTCCTCACCTTAACGGCAGACGGTGAAGCTTTGATATATACGGTCGACGGTTCTGATATTTTGGATTTTCCTTCATTTGTATCGAATCCCGTTGCTGTCAGCGACCATGAAGTTGTCATGACCGATAATCAATCCTATCTCGGAGATCTATGGCTGTTTGATCTTGAGGCACAGACTATCAGTAAAGCAGAAAATGATGAATATTCATGGATCTATCCTTATATTACCGGAAATAATACGGGGTATTCTTTCCCGTGTTACGGTACTGACGGGTATAATATCTTTGTGACAGAAACAGAGATCTGCAGAGTCGATACAGTAAACAGGAAAGTCGATACGCTGGCTTTTCTTGAAAATATGGATATCAACAGAAATCTGCTGTCCGGTGATATTGTTCCGTTTTTCTTTGCTGCCGACTCCGGATATATTGAATTCGGTTCATTTACTATGGATAAGAGCGGTTTTACCGTATATAAGGCAACTCTTTGTGATCATAATCCCAATTCCGGAAAGACTATCATCACGACAGACGGACACAGTGATTATGTTTATGATGCCGTCTATCTATTTAATCATACGGATGAAGATTATTTTGTAAAGATAGTTGAAGACAAATACTTACTTGACGGATCATCCTATTATGAGGGAAATGAATTAAATGTATACAGTGGTCAGTATTCGTCAATGGTCAAGGAAAACCATATGAGGATCGATCTGATGAGCGGAGATTGTCCGGATGTCGTTTTCTATACATCATATTTCAGCCTGCTAAATAACGGCAACTGCATGGCTGACCTGTCTGAACTATACGATAACAGCGATCTCAAGGATCATGTCTTTACGAATATAGTCGATGCTTTCAGAGTTGACGGGAAATTATATTCTATGCCTTTATGTTTTAATCTTCAGGGAATTGTTGTTGACCGTAGCCGCTATTCCTTTGATGGTAACGGGATGGATCTTGATGAATTCTATGATTTCACTCATGATTATTGTAACGGATCTAATATCCTTTCTAATACCAGGACCGAATTCCTCGAGAATGAACTGTTCTATAATTATGACCTGTTTGAAAGGGACGGTTATATCGATCTTGATGATCCGTATTTCCGGAAACTGGCTGAATATACAAATACAAATGTTTTTGATCTTGATTATTTTGAGGATATGAATATTTTCAATTATATGACGCTTGTTTCCTGTCATTTTGACTGGATCAACTATCTGTCTACTCAGGGGATATCTTACGGAAATGCCGATCTCGTCGGATGGCCTTCGCCTGATAGAAGAGGTCCGGAAGCGCAGGTTTTTGCAAGTGTATCGATAACCAATTCATGCAGATCACCCGAAGGCGCATGGAGATTTATCTGTATGCTCTGTAATACCGATATCCAGCGGTATCAATGTTCTGCTCTTACAAGTTGGGATGCTCAGATGCCGCTTGCACATGGTTTCCCTGTTAATACCGATGCCTATGATCTTGTCGCCGAGGATGCTGTTCAGGCATATAACACTTATATGAGCAGACAGTTCGGATATGTATTGGATATTCATTCGACTACGGATGTTGGTCTTGATGATATCCGGATCATACGAGATATAATTACATCAATAGATCATGTTACAACCAGTGATTATGATATCAATATAATCGTTTACGAAGAGATGCAGGCATACTTCGTCGGTGACAAGACGCTCGATGAAGTCATCGAGATAATGAACGACCGGGCTCGGACGGTCATAAACGAGCGAGGGTGAGGGCGCCGGGAATGAAGATGAAAAAAGCTGTATTAAAATGCATCGCCTCCGTAGTCATTGTATCAGTTATATTCGGCCTGTCAGGTTGCTTCCGCACGAAAAAGCCCGTACCACGAGACGGCGAGACTGTGTCCGCTGATGATCCGTGGTTTGACTGCGAATCCGTGCAGTGCGCAGAGGAATATAACGATTATGATATCTATAAAGGCTCCGAATTCAGAAGCCGCTTTATCGGCAAGGTCGCTGAAGGATATGTATATAAGGCGGCATTCATGCAAGGGGATATGGGTACGGACAGTTTCTGCGAGCTGGCTCTTTATTCGGATACCGGGGAGAAACTCGCTGCTATGGATCTGATCGACGCATTCGCCGAGGCTTATCCGGGACTGAATTGGATGGATTATTCTGATTATTACAGTTACTATGTTGAAGACGGCCAGGTCAAATACTTATACCAAAATAATAATGAACTTGATGTTTTTGTGATCAATGTTGCAGCGGGAGATATTACGCTCGAGACCACATATCAGGTTCCGGGCGGATGGGATCTTAATCATTGCTATTTTACGAAATGCGGCGGCTATATGCTGTTTACCGTGTACGGTACGCCACTGCAGTTGATCTCGATCTCTCCTTCGGGGGACGTAACTGTGTTTACTGCCGATAACTCCGTTAACCGCGATTATCCCAGTTTTGTCCTGCCTCCGATCCCCGTAAGCGATCACGATCTTCTGACGGCCAATGTTGGTGTCAGAGACGGGCTTATGTGGTGCTACGACATCGAGGCGAATACTTTACGAACGGCCGAGAGAGATGAATTTGCCTGGATCTATGATTATGTACAAAAATGTGTTACTGAACAGAATTACTCTTATACGGCATCTGACGGGACAGTGTATTTTTTCAGTGACGATTCGATCAGCAGAGCTGATATAGTTTCTCAAAGTTTAGAAACAATAGCTGTATATGAACAGATCGATATCAACAGAGCAGTTTTTTCATCGCAGGCGCTGTGCTATATCATCGAAGCACGTGACGGTTATCTGGAATTTGCCGTTACCGATGACAAAGGTCTGGGCTTTGAGCTGTATAAGGCCACGAGAGCGGAACAGAATCCGAACGCAGGGAAGACTATAATCACGACTGACGGACATACGGAATATGTCTATGATGCCGTTTATCTATTTAACAGGACAGATGATGATTATTTTGTAAAGATCGTGCCTTACAAATATACTGGTTCCGGTAATACGTCAAGTGACGAGGAGTTGCCCTGGATCTATCAGGGGTCGGAGATCCAAAACCAGATGAGGATCGATCTGATGAGCGGCGACTGTCCTGATGTGGTCTTCTATGTTTCTTCATACAATATGCTTAACAGCGGAACCTGTATGTATGACATGTCCGAGTTTTATGAAGCAAGCGATATCAGAGATCACCTTTTCGGAAATATTATCGAAGCGTCGCGGGTTGACGGCGGACTGTACAGTATCCCGCTTCGGTTTGGCATACAAGGTATATTGATGGGCAAAAGCGAGCATACCGGAGACGGAGCCGGGATGTCGTTTGATGAGTTTTATACATTTACGCATGACAACTGCAACGGCCTGAATATACTTTCGCAGACACAGAGCCGGTTTATGAATCTGTGCGTTAATTACAGTTACGATCTTTTCACCCGTGACGGATCGATTGATTTTGATAATGAGGCTTTCAGGCAGATAGCAGAATATACATACAATAATGTATCTGATGTTGAAGATCAGGAGTATTTTAACCGCTTATTCACTGACGGAGGAACGTATAGCGAGTCGCTGAACGGAATGTTCGGCTGGCTTGATCATTTCGGCAGGCTCACGACAACTTATGAAGATGCTACCGTAATCGGTTATCCTTCACCTGATATGAGAGGTTCGCAGGCAGCACAATGCTATCTTGATACAGTCTCGATCACCAAGGAATGTTCAGATCCTGAGGGGGCATGGCGGTTCGTATGTATGCTCTTAAATGTTGACCTTCAAAGATATCTTTGTTCACCCCTGACTGACTGGTCAGCAATGACTCCGTCCGATCACGGTTTTCCGATCAACCGGGATGCTTATAACCTGGTCGCCGAGGATGCCGTTTACTGTTATAACGCTTATGCTGCCACTCAGAACCAGTTTTCCTGGGCGCCGAGCATAGATGAAAATGTTACCGTATCCGATCTCGATAACCTTCGGGATGTGATAGAGGCAATAGACCACTGCGCCTCGGGAAGTAATGACAGCGATATCGATGTCATAATCTACGAAGAGATGCAGGCATACTTCGTCGGTGACAAGACGCTCGATGAGGTAATAGAGATAATGAACGACCGTGCAAGGACCGTCATCAACGAGAGAGGGTAGGGGGATTACCTGATTATCCCGTATATAGCGCAGATTTCTGTAAATTCGGGTGATTCTGCAAATCCCCTGAATACTGTTTCTCTGCTGACACCGCTGTCAAGCTGGGCTACCCAGGCGTTGAATCCGGCACTATCAGGTTCTCTTCCCATGAATGTACGATAAAGTCTTCTGACATATTCACTGTTATCGACATTTTGTCCGATGAACTCGCTACTGAAGAAGAAACCGTAAGCTGCTCCGGACCCCGTGTCTCTCTCGTTGGCAAGTTGTCTTGCCCACGCCATCAGACCGTTTGAGTCGGCTTCTCTGTTAAGACAGGTCGTGTAAAGCCTGGTGCAGAAATCGATCGTGCCCTGTGTGGGCTCTACTTCGATATTGGGCGTTCCCGTTCCACCGGATCTGATACCGTATGTAAGACACAGATTGGCCCATTCGGTGGAATTGATGAATCCTTCGATGACCTCTTCTTTGGAAGCTCCGTTATTAAGCGCGTTTACCCATGCTTCAAAGCCTGCCTGTTCGGGATTTCTGTTAAAGAAAGTCCTGTATAGAATAGTTACAAAGTCTTCATTTGTATAACCTTTATTCATGAATTCGTCACTGTAAAGGAAACCTCTTGCAGCATCTGCACCTGTACTGCCTCTTAACGTGATAGCTGCGATCCAGTCAAATTTACCGTCCGGATCGGAAGCTCTGCCGAGCGCGATCGTATAGAGTCTTTCTACAAATCCGGCAACTCCCGGTTCATTGTCGGATGGAGTGAAGGGGGTGTTTGATATGTTTGAATTGTTTGATGTGCCGGAATTACTGCCTGATGAGGATCCGTTGTTCCCCGGATTTGATCCTGAACCGGAACCGCTGTTTGAAGGTGTAGGTGCGGGCGTTCCGGTATTGCCGTGAAGGATCTGGTCCAGGTTTTGTCTGAAATCATTATATTCCTGTATGGGAGAAGGTGTAATGATATCGATAATATCGCATGATAATTCATTAGTGAAACTAATTCCCCCTCTCATGTTGTAGCTGCGTATGAAGTCCGAAGCGTTACTCAACTTTCCCATAGAGAAGTAATTAGGAGTACTGCCGTATGTGTTGATATTGTATCCGTGTGAAATAGGGGAGGAAGAAAACAGATCAGTTAATTTCTGATTGTTTGTCAGATCCAGTTCTGTCAGATCATTTCCATGACAATTAAGTCCTTCCAGTATATTGTTATTTGTGAGATCGAGGGATGTAAGATGATTATTATAGCAATTTAACATAATCAGATTAGGATTATGGCTGACATCAAGGGTTTCCAGGTCACATCCGGAACATTTGAGATATTTCAGATTCGGATTAACGGATACATCAACGGAAGTAAGACCGGGATTACTCGAACAATCAAGCTCAAGAAGATTATCGCGCCTGCGGAATATAAGATTTCCGGAAAAACGGTTATTGCCGCAGAAGACATATTTAAGATTATAATCTCTTATCAGATTGAATGACGATAAGTTATTGCTGCCGCAATTTAAATATTGAAGATCGGTGCAGTCCTGAGCGTTAAGTAAAGTAAGATTATTATAATCACATCCCAGTTCTGTAAGACTCATGTCGTGGACATCCAGTTCAGTCAGGTTATTATGGCTGCAATAAAAAATCAGAAGAGCGGTATTGGAAGAAACATCTATTGTATCGATATGGTTATTAGAACAGTCTAATTCCTTGAGGTTAGACAGATTGGATACGTCTAAAGCCGTTAGTTCATTATTATAACAGTCAAGCTTTTCCAACGCTGTCAATCCGTTAACTGACAATGAAGCCAGATCGTTGTATGAACAATTAAGGGTCTTCATTTTTGTTCGGCGTGTACCCCAATCCATGGAAGTGAAATTATTATGACTGATATCGACATTATTCAGATCTATGGAATTACCTACATAAAAATAGTCCCTTCCTTGTCTCAGATTATTATTTGAACATCGCAGATCAATAAGCTTGGGACAATTAGCAGCATTTAATGACGTTAATTGATTGCTTGAACAATTCAGATAGCTGAGATTAGTCAGGTTGCTTACATCCAGAGTTGTCAGTTGATTATCGTAAAGGTCTATACTTGTTAATTCGGTAAGTCCGGAAAATGAGATCTCGGTAAGATCGTTACACATACAATAGAATGTACGAAGCTTAGTCAGCGCGCTCAGATCAATACTTGATAAGCAGTTTTCGTATAAACGAAGTTCGGTAAGATTAGTGAAGTATTGAATTCCCGTTGTACTTGTTATGATCATATTGCTTAATCTGAGATAGGTAACGGCGTTTATTTCATCGGCGGAAAGGCCCCCGCTGTTATCCGTATCATAACCCGTTACGACCATCCTGATGTTATTGTCAGGGAAAGTGGTACTGTTGATCGATATTTCACCGGTCTGAGCAAGACATACGACCGGCCTGACAACCGGAACAGCCGAAGCTATAAGGGCTGCTGTTAATATAGAAGATAATATTTTGGTAAGTTTCATAGACAGTTTCCTTAGATAATGTTTTGGAAAATAGTATCAATAATCAGGTAAATAATCAATCGATCCGTTAATATCGTACCGGAATAAAAAAGATGTTTCCCGAATAAACCGGAAAACATCTTTTGGAGCCAATGGTGGGAATCGAACCCACGACCTATTCATTACGAGTGAATTGCTCTACCCCTGAGCCACATTGGCGGGTTATTTTGCCTATTGAATATACTAATTATGGCTTTTATTGTCAAGTATGGAAAACCGCATAAAGTGCTATAATTGATATATGGAGGAATTATGCGGAAGATAATCGTTTTTGGTCTTATATTGTCTTTGGGAATATCGGGGCTTCTTTGTTCCTGTACACCGGCAGAAGATGTTTTCCCGTCTTTATCGTATCCCGAGACAGACACTTCAGAGACTTCCTTCTCTGATGAGACAGCTTCCCTTAATCCTTCGGATCTTATCGAACTTAAGCTGGCACTGCCGTATTCGGATACTACCGTCAACAGGCTCGTAAAGTACTATTACGGTGTAAATAACGGTCTTATCAGTCCCGGCACGAATGCTCTTATGCTGGATCTGGATTTCCTGGATTCCATAGATATACCCTGGATAGTCGAGAATATCCCGATTTCAGGAGACGGTGCCGATGCGGATTCATTTTCGGAAGACGATATGCCCGATATCATCCTTCTCGGAGATATAGCCTCAGATACCGGTTCATTACTGGTATTAAACGATATCCTCGCCATGGATCCCGATTACGGTAACGGGGATATCTATATCGAGGCTTTCGATTCGGTAACTTTTAACGGACAGATATACGGGATACCGCATTATGCGACATTTACCGTCCTTATCGGTAACAGTGATTTTATCCCTTCGGACGGGAGGATCCCTTATTCTCCGACTGCCGATGAGTTGAGGTCTTATGTCGAAGAGATAGATTCCCAGTATTCCGATGAAGGCGTTATCGCGTTTACCGGTGCCGGCAGTTCATTTACCGGGGATCTTCGCGCCTTTACCGATCAGCTATATGAGGATGATCTGGCAAGCGATTCGGATAACGAGAACGCCGATCCCCGATATGCCCGTAATGCGGCTATCTGGCCTTCGTCCTCCGGAAACGCCGGCGTATGGGAAGAATACTATCCCGGGAGCCTGTATTATTTCAGGGTTCCTTCATTTTATGACGGCAGCAATAACATGACGACAGTTTATCCTCTCGGTATCTCGGCTTCCTGCGAACAGCCGGAGCTCTGTGCCGATATCGCTACGTTTATTTCGTACGATACCAATGCGCTCCTTCTCATCGAGAGACTGGAGAGCCCGTCCGGATATTATCCTCTCGTCACAGACAGTAACGTATGGGACAGCATCAGATCGGCAGGCGGCGTCAATTCCGTCTTTACGGAGGATTCTTATGAGTAGGAAGTTTGATCCCGAGATGAGGCTTAAGGGACTCCAGATGAAGGATGCATCTTCCCTGAGACATAACGGTATCGTCACAGGAAACCGCTCCGAGGTCGAAGATAAGGTGAGGGCAATGCTCTCCGACGGGATGTCCCGAAGCTACGTAATGCGTGAAGATGAATCCGTCATCGCCCTTGCCCGTATCACAACAAATCCCTACGGGGAGTCCGCGATGCTCGATATATGTCAGAAGGATGATGATCTTCCGGTATTTGCTTCATGCCTGAAGGATCTTATGAGGATAGCCTTTCGTAAGCTTCAGATGCATAAGATCAGTATCGTCGTATCCGTTTCCGACAAGGAGAAGGAAAGGCTCATTACGGAGTTCGGTTTCTCGCAGGAGGCCGTGCTTCACGATGAGATCAGGACCGTATCTTCTTATGAAGACGCAGGACTGTTCTATATGACCGCCGCTTCGTACCGCGGGTACAGCTTGTGCTTTGTACCTTTTGTCAAAGGCATACTTGCAGTATACGGGGGACAGGACTTTATCGATAAGGTGGAGTTTATAAATTACGGTTCCGAGCCTTCGGGTTTTCTCGCTGCGGAAAAGGCCAGATACTATTGTCTTCTTGACGGTGATGGGAAGTTCCTGCCGCGGGGGGATTCCGGCTATGAGTTCACCGGCGAAGAGATCGACGAGATGCCTTATGAACTTGGGAGAGCCTATACCGAGTTCAAGGAGTACTTTCTGAAGACCAGGGTGGAGTTCGACCTTAATCTCAGGATTACCGATGCTACCGATTTTCAGCGCAAGGTCTGGGATTCGCTGAAGACGATACCTTACGGGTCCACCATGAGCTATGAGGATATCGCGCTGATGCTTACTGGAAACGATATAAAGGAGGCCCGTAAGCTCTCGAGAGCCGTCGGTAACGCCTGTTCCGAGAATCCGCTCCCTATCGTGATACCCTGTCACAGGGTAATCGGAAAGAACGGAATGCTCGTGGGTTTCTCGGGCGGTATAGAATTTAAGGACTATCTGTTGCAAAATGAGATGTTCCCGGGTGTATTATCACTCGGCTGATATAAAGAAAACTTTGGAGGATATTATGGCAAAGCACGATAAGATCGATATAGGATTATCAACTATTTTGAATCCGGTTCCGGTTGTGATGGTCTCATGCGGAAGCGAGAGCACGGGTCCAAACATTATTACGATAGCATGGGCTGGGACGATCAATTCCGAACCCCCGATGGTCTCCATCTCGGTCAGAAAGTCCCGTCATTCTCATAAGATCATAAGCGAGACGGGGGAATTCGTTATCAATCTCGTCAATAAGCCTCTGGTCAAGTCCTGCGATTTCTGCGGCGTCAGATCGGGAGCCGATCTCGATAAGTTCAAGGAATGCGGACTTACACCCATTAAGGCACAGGGTCTTGAGCATGCTTATGCGATCAAGGAATCTCCTGTTTCTATCTCGTGCAAGGTGGAAAGCGTGACGGAACTCGGCTCCCATGATATGTTCACCGCCCGTATCGTCGCCGTGACAGCCGATTCCTATATCCTTGACGATCAGGGAAAGATCTGTCTTGATAAGATCAAGCTTTGTGCCTATAATCACGGGGAGTATTTCCTGCTCGGTGAGAAGGTCGGTTTCTTCGGATACTCGGTTGCATCGGATGAGGCTTTCGAGAAGAGGATGGGCTATTCTAGAAAGGAACGTGACAAGTATAAGCACATCCGCGAGCAGGGCGAAAAGAACGGAAAGAAGTATTGATATGAAGTTTACCGGTTTGGAAAAAGTGCATGACGGGAGATTTATCTCCAGATATGACCTGAAGTATGAGACGTCTGACGGGCTTACCAAGAATTACGAGATGGTGTCCCGTAATCACGATATGAAGTCTTTCGACGATGTCAGGTCCGAGCTTAATGAGGCTGTCGTACTCATAATACATAATGAGGATAAGTCGAAGATACTCCTCAATAAAGAATACAGGATGGCTGTCGGTAACGTTGCGATCAATTTTCCCGCCGGCCTTATAGATCCCGGTGAGACTCCCGAAGTCGCAGCCAAGCGTGAGCTGTGGGAGGAGACCGGACTCGAGCTCTATAAGATAGAGTCCATATGGCCTTCATCGTATTCGGCCGTCGGACTCACAAACGAGAGGAGCGAAGTCATCGTAGGCCTTGCCCGAGGCGAGTTCTCGCCTTCGACATCGACAGAGGAAGAGATCGAGGCCGGCTGGTGTACAAAGGATGAGGTCAGGGAACTCCTGAAGGGTACCAATTTTGCCGCGAGGACCCAGTGCTATTGCCGGCTTTGGGCCGACAGTTGATAAATAAGACTTTTTGTTTATAATAAAATATCGAAAAATATAATTTCAGGAGATATATATGGGAATTTACGAAGAACTTGTGGAGAGAGGCCTTATAGCCCAGGTAACCGATGAAGCCGAGATCAGGGATCTCATCAATAACGGCGGTGCCAGGTTCTATATAGGCTACGATCCCACGGCGGATTCGCTCCATGTCGGACACTTTATGACGCTCTGCCTTATGAAGAGACTTCAGATGGCGGGCAATAAGCCTGTAGTACTTCTTGGCGGCGGAACCGGCTATATCGGCGATCCTTCCGGAAGGACGGATATGAGAGCGATGCTCACTCCCGAGACTATCGAACATAACTGTGAGTGTTTCAAGAAGCAGATGGAGAGGTTCATCGAGTTCGGCGAGGATAAGGCCATCGCGGTCAATAATGCCGACTGGCTCCTTAAGCTCAACTATATCGACCTGCTCCGTGAAGTAGGTCCTCATTTCTCCGTCAACAACATGCTCCGCGCCGAGTGCTATAAGCAGAGGATGGAGAAGGGACTGTCTTTCCTGGAGTTCAACTACATGATCATGCAGGCTTATGACTTCTGGCATCTTAATGAGACGTACGGATGCAACATGGAGTTCGGCGGAGACGATCAGTGGAGCAATATGCTTGCAGGTACCGAACTCATCAGACGTAAGACCGGTAAGGACGCATATGCCATGACGATCACGCTCCTTCTTAACTCCGAAGGAAAGAAGATGGGCAAGACCGCCAAGGGAGCCGTATGGCTCGATCCTGAGAAGACCACTCCTTACGAGTTCTTCCAGTACTGGAGAAACGTCAACGACGATGATGTTATGAAGTGCATCAAGATGCTTACGTTCATCCCGATCGAAGAGATCCGTGAGATGGATAAGTGGGAAGACAGCAGGATCAACGAGAAGAAGGAGATCCTGGCTTATGAGCTTACCAAGCTCGTTCACGGAGAGGAAGAGGCTTCTAAGGCCCGCGATGCATCGCACTCGCTTTTCGGCGGTGACGGCGACGATTCCAACATGCCGGTCTCCGAGCTTTCTGCCGGCGAAGTAGGAGAGAAGATCCAGCTTCCCGTTCTTCTTGTTAAGATGGGTATCGCCAAGAGTAACGGTGAAGCCAGAAGGCTTATAGAGCAGGGCGGTATCGCTGTTGACGGCGAGAAGATCACGGATACTTACTATGAAGTTACAGCTGCCGCTCTTACCGGGGGCGTTAAGGTCAAGAAGGGTAAGAAGGTCTTCAAGAAGGCTGTTATCAAGTAATCTTTTGTGATAATAAAAGTTACCGCCGGCATTTCCGCTTATGGAAGTGCCGGCGGTTTTTTGATGATCAGATATGTTCCTGCCGGGATTATACGTCGCGCCAGGGCTGATGCTGCCAGGGATTTACGACTATCATGGTGACTTCGCCGTTTTCGACACGGATATAAAGATCAGGGCGGACCCATATGCTGTCGCTTTCGAGAAGGGTCATAAAGTACTGCATATCATAGAATTTAGTGTATTCGTCTATTAGGATACCTTCAGCCCGGAAAGGATCTGTATTGTCTATGATAACCACGTCAGGGGAGATAGGATATGTACGCTCATCGAGCTCCGTCGTGAAGCCTTGCCCGATCCAGTCACACAGGATATATTCTCCGTTTTCCTGGGGCATGAAATAGCGTTCATAATCATTGATACATATGCCCCCTAATTCCGTATACTCAACAATGCTCTCGATGACCGTGCCGTCAGGAAGGGTATCGCCGACAGCAAGAGATTCGACATATTCACGTGTGTATGAATCAAAAGTGTGAAGGTTGAAAGTTCCGGAAAGACCGTCGTCCGAGAAAGTATACTTGTCTGACTCTACGTAGTATGACTCATATGTCGGAGTATCGTCGCTTATGTAATAAGGGAAGGACTCCGATGATGCTTCTGATGTTGCCCCGGTTGTCTCTTCAACGGGGGACTCTGAGCTTTCCGTCTCTGACTGTGCGGCAGTCTGCTCTGTATCACTTACGATACCGTTGACTGTTACTTCTGTTTCTTCGTTCTGAGCTGCTTTACTTCCGAAATCGAAAGAGCAGGCTGATGCCATGACCGCTACGGTCAGGCTTATAAGTATCGCGACCGCTTGGATCTTCTTTGATGCTTTTTTATTTTTCAAAAGGTTTGTTACTCTCATCTTGGCCTCCATTCCGCCAAATCCTATCCCGCTGAATGCGGTATTCTGCATGAACGATCCGGCCGGATCATTTACGGCGTGATTAACGATCGATCTGCAGTATGCTTTCTTAAGTTCTATTCCCAGACCATCTATGACCTCTTCGTCGACCCTCATCTCGAGATCCGCGCATACCATCAGGAATGCCGCCCATACAAGGGGGTTGAACCAGTGTATGCAGAGGATAAGATAGCAGACGAGCTTTATGAGGCCATCGTGATTCTTGATGTGTAAGTTCTCGTGGTGCATTATGTAGTCTTTTTCGAGATCGTTGATCCCGTTAGGCACACAGAGCACAGGCTTAAAAATTCCGATCACAAAAGGTGAATCGATCCCGTCGAGATATAAGATCCCGTCATCTCCCTTAATGCCCTTTTTGACCGAGCGGAAGAAAAGGGTATACCTGACGGTAAAGAATACGAGCATGCAAACGGTAACACATGCCCAGACATAAGGGAGTACGTCACGGGCGCTGATCTCCTTTGCAGAAGAAGTTGAAGCGGCCGTATTACTTACTGTTGTTCTATGGGTATTGGTATTTACGGCGGCTTCGTTGCTTCCGTCAGCCGCTGTGACTTCGTGGCCGGCTGAAGGGACTTCTCCCTGTGATCCTGTGATGACTGCCTGTCCGTCATTTCCGGTATACTCCGGCAGGACGTCTGCTGCGGGAGTTTCAACCTTTGCAGGGAAGAGATGGCCGATATTCAGCACGCTCGTCGGCGAAGCAAAATTGAAAGGGCATATCAGTCTGAATGCCACAGCCAGCCAGAACAGGATAAGCACGCGCCTGGGGCATTTTCTGAAGATGGTTCTGAAGAGCATGACAGCTCCGATCGCGATACTGCCGTAAAGGCTCATCTCGAGGATCTTTGAAAATATGTAACTCATATCATTTCCCTCATTCTTCGGTGTGGTTCTCGATCATATCGATCAACTTCGCCGCGTCTTCTTTCGACAGGCTTCGATTCCCGAGAAATGCATTGACGAACATCGGGAGCGAGCCGCCGAAACTCTTCCGGACGAGCTCCTCGCTCTGCTCCTTCCGGACTTCGTCCCGGCCTACGATGTAACTGATCACTGCATTCTCGTTCTTTATGAAGCCTTTGTTCGAAAGCCTCTTTACCATGGTATAGACTGTAGTCTTTTTCCATCCCTGTTCCTTCTCGCACATTGCCGCGAGTTCACCCGAACCGACAGGAGAGTGATCCCAGATCATATCCATCAGTATTAATTCGCTGTCGCCTATTGAATTGTCTTTCATGATTATTTTCTCCTGTCTGTTTCGGATGGTTCAAGTCTACACTTGTAGAATCGTTGTGTCAACAGCAAATTCTACGAATGTAGAATTTTTTTTTGAAAATGTGGTCGTATAATATGGACAGCTTTATTTGATCTGAGTTTTTCGGTAAAATACTGATGTTATAAGAAAGTATGAAAGAATCATCGGTAAAGTGTTTTTGAAATGAAACTTACTACAGAAAGCAAGCGGCCCGGAATGGACGGCTTTATAGATGTTTATTACGAGAAGACCGACGGGCTTCCGCAGAACCTTAATGACGGTTCCACATATAAGATAGTCCTGATCGAACGCGGGTCGTTTGTCGTGGAGAAAGACGGGGAGTACCGGGTCATCACGGCACCTGTTGCAATCGGACTGAATGAACGCGCCGAGCTTAATATTCTTTCCCAAAACGATGTTCACTGCAGGACGATCTGGTTCAGTCCCACATTTATCCGGGAAGAATTTACAATAGAGGCCGTCAACTCGGGAAGATATGATAAGTTCATGGGATCGGTCGCAGAGGATCATCCCATGACTGAAGATGAGAAAGTCCGACAGGCCATCTTTGGGGAGAATAAGTTCGACGCATCCTTTATGAAGGAGTCGATCTGTCAGGATGCGCTTCTGCTCCTTGAGTATCGCCGTAACGACCGCGACATCGTATGTTACACCCTGACAAAGCAGGAATTAGATGCGCTAAGGCGTATGTTTGCAAGTGTAAGGTACGATCTTGAAGAGCAACCCGACAACTTGTGGGTACTGCGTGTACGGTATTTCATCATTTCGATACTCTTTATGGCCGTCGCGGATTTCTATCGTAACTGGCGTCAGGACGAGATCTACAAAGATCCGCTGGTGGCTGAGGTTACGCAGTACTTCTGGGACAATATCGGGGAGGAGATAACTTTGTCTTCTGTCCTTAAGCGATTCTCGGTAAATAAGAATACATTGAACGATGCCTTCAACACTGAGGTCTCCATGTCCTGTATGGCTTATCTTGAGACTATGCGGGTGAATACCGCTAAGAAGGAACTGCAGTTTTCTGACCTTAGCGTTAGTGAAGTCAGTTTGATGTGCGGTTACAGCGACACCAATTATTTTTCGAAAGTATTTAAG
>JAFZWN010000145.1 GCA_017617295.1 Clostridiales bacterium
CTCCAGCACGGTGATAAAACGGGCGGATACCCCTTGCGTCCGCACGGCATAGGTTTTCCGGAACTGGTCCTCATCCCCCGCAAAGGCATCCACGCCGACGCAGGCCGTCAGGCGTTCCGCCTGAAGATGGGATACATCTGAGCATCAAATTCAAAGACAACAATATAAGTGTAGTTATTCTCGGGAACATAGAAAAACCATGTAGTATCATTTAACTCGAATTTACGAAGCGACGTGCAGTTCAGAACAAAGTCAGCTTTCTCGGAATCATACTTGAAATCATCAGCGGTAACGGGACCTATGAATTCACACTGTCTTAGCGAGAATCCTGCAAGGTCTACCCTTTTCTTGCCGTCTATTATCTTTCCGACTGAAACGAGTTCGCCGTTGATCTCGAGCTCATACTCGACCCTTAACGATCTGATGAGCTTGACCTCCAGAAAGATAAGGCCCAAAGAAGCCATACCCGTAAAGAAAATATAATTGCCAAAGAAAAGGAGCGGGATAATGTTTATTAGAACGATAAGTATGATCTGAGCGGTAACTGACAGGATCGGGAATAGAAAACCGATCTTTCCGTTGTCCCTCTTAAGCGAAATCACATACGAATCGTCATTCATAAAAAACTCCTAAAGAAACGTCTAATTGATATTATCACAAAACAGCCGTATAAAAAGCGATGCCGTAAAATTGCCTTAAATTATCTGCTAAGCAAAAAGACCCGCTTCCTCCAAAGAGGAAACGGGTCATCATTTGATCAGCTATCGATCGATCATTAATACATTCCGGGAGCGGGAGCCGGCGCGGGCTCGGGTTCAGGAATGTCTGTAACGAGAGCTTCTGTGGTAAGAAGCGTAGACGATACGGAAGCGGCATTCTGCAAAGCGGATCTTGTAACCTTGGCGGGATCGACGATACCGGCTTCGAACATGTTAACATACTGATCGTTCAGAGCATCGTAACCGTTACCGGCTTCGGAGTTCTTGATGTTCTCGGCAATAACGGAACCGTCGAGACCGGCATTCGCAGCGATCTGACGGATAGGCTCTTCGAGAGCACGGAGAACGATCTTAACACCGGTCCTGATGTCTCCGTCAGTAGTATCAAGAAGTGCCTTTACAGCAGGAATAGCATTGATATATGCCGTACCGCCGCCTGCCACGATACCTTCCTCGACTGCAGCCTTTGTTGCAGCGAGAGCATCCTCGATACGGAGCTTCTTCTCTTTCATCTCTGTCTCTGTGGCAGCACCTACGCGGATAACTGCAACACCGCCGCTGAGCTTAGCAAGACGCTCAAGGAGCTTCTCCTTATCGAACTCGGATGTTGTCTCCTCAGCCTGCTTTCTGATCTGGTTGGCACGGGCCTTGATAGCATCGGAATCACCGGCACCGTCAACAAGAACGGTATTGTCCTTGGTGATCTTGGCCTGATGTGTACGGCCGAGCATATCGATCGTAGTATCCTTGAGCTCTCTGCCGAGATCTGCTGTGATGACCTGACCGCCGGTAAGGATAGCGATATCCTCGAGCATTGCCTTTCTTCTGTCACCATATCCGGGAGCCTTAACGCCGATACATGTGAATGTACCACGGAGCTTATTAAGGATGAGAGTTGCAAGAGCATCACCCTCGATGTCCTCTGCGATGATAAGGAGCTTTCCGCCCTGCTGAGCGATGGGCTCGAGAACGGGAAGGATATCCTGGATATTCGTGATCTTCTTATCTGTGATAAGGATATAAGGATCGTCAAGGACCGCCTCCATCTTATCCATATCTGTAGCCATGTACGATGAGATGTAACCTCTGTCGAACTGCATACCTTCAACTACTTCGAGCTCAGTCTGCATGGACTTGCTCTCCTCAACTGTGATAACGCCATCAGCTGTAACCTTCTCCATAGCCTCGGAGATATATTCGCCGACCTGATCGTCACCGGCTGAGATAGCAGCTACCCTGGCGATATCCTTGGAACCGTCAACCTTCTTGGCAGAAGCAAGGATAGCATCAACGGCTGCATCAACAGCCTTGGAGATACCCTTACGAAGGATAATGGGGTTAGCACCTGCTGCTACATTCTTCATGCCTTCACGGATAATTGCCTGAGCAAGAAGAGTAGCTGTTGTAGTACCGTCACCTGCGACATCATTTGTCTTCGATGCAACTTCCTTAACGAGCTGGGCACCGGCATTCTCGAATCTGTCCTCGAGCTCGATCTCCTTGGCGATAGTTACACCGTCGTTAGTGATAAGAGGTGCACCGTACTTCTTATCGAGCACGACATTTCTGCCCTTCGGGCCGAGTGTAACCTTAACTGTATTTGCTACTTTATTAACGCCGATCTCGAGTGACTTTCTGGCGTCCTCAGCGTATTTGATGTCTTTAGCCATTTTTATATTCCTCCAATAAATTATTACTCAACAATAGCAAGGATATCTTCCTGACGAACTATGATGACTTCCTCGCCGTCAACCTTAACTGTCGTTCCGGCATAATCCCTTATGATGACCTTCTGACCGACAGATACTTCCATCTTTATCTCATTTCCGTCGATAACTCCACCGGGGCCGACTGCGATGATCTCAGCCACCTGGGGCTTCTCCTGTGATGCGGAAGCCAATACAAGACCGCTCTTGGTCGTCTCCTCTGCCTGGAGCTTCTTGATAACTACTTTATCTCCTAAAGGTTTGATGGTCATATGAATGAACCTCCTTATGATAAATAAAAATACTGTTAGCACTCATCTGCCTCGAGTGCCAACAGTACTAATATAGTCTTGACGTCTTTTATTGTCAATAACGAATATCAAAAAAAAGTCAAATAACACAGAATTACCGCAAAAGGTCTTCTATGACCAGATCTGTGGGGCAGTTCTCAAGAGCCGGTGACGAAGGTATATCCTCGACAGGATCGAACTCTGTTACTTCACCGTAGAAGAACTCCTGGACGTACGGGATCTCTGCATTCCAATTGGGCCTGATGCTCCATTCTCCGCCGTACATACCGGAATTGAAACATCCCTGGATCGGAAGCTGAAGATACTGGATCTCGACATTACGCAGTGAAGGAAGGAATTCGATCGCATAATCCGTGATCTCGTCGGGAGAGATATTGGTACTGATCATACCGAGGATATCATCCATGGCAGCCATCTTACCGGTCAGGCTCAGATTCAGGAACTGTGACAGAAGTGATCTTAATACCTCGACCTGTCTTTCGGATCTCTTATAGTCTGTGTCGATCTTTCTGATCCTCGCGTATGCGACAGCCTGTCTTCCGTTAAGCCAGATATATCCTGTCTGATCCACATGCTGATCGCCGTATCCGAGTTCATCGAGACACATATTAAGTCCGCCGTCACCGTAAAGCTCGGCGCCCGTGACATCACAGTAAACTCCGCCGACAGCATCGATAACGCCGGCCATATTATAGAAATTAACGAAAGCATAACCGTCGATATTGATCCTGAGGCTCCTTTCGACAGTAGCCTGAAGGAGTTCAGGGCCGCCGTAGCTCATCGCGGCATTTATCTTCATAGGTCTGGAGTAACCGGGTACATAAGCATAATCGTCTCTTGCAACGGAGATCATCTTTATCGTTCCGGCTTCGTTATCGACTGACATGACCATGATAACGTCGGCAAGAGCTCCGGTTCCGGACTCATTATATCTTGTGGAACGGCTATCTATACCTATTAGAAGGAAATTATGGATATGCTCTTCTTCGATAGCCTCGAACTGTGTGGCTTCGGTAAGAACGGATTCAAGAGCAACTGTATTACCGCTCTCGTCGATGATCGTAGGAACATAAGTCGCATCGGTAGTAATATATGTGATCTGATTGAGAAGATGGTTCTTATACCACATTATGACGCTGAAAGCACCGATACACAGACCGAGGATACCCGCAACGATACCGAGCACGACTCTTCTGATGATCTTTTTCTTTCTGGCTTTTCTAGCCTCCTCGACGGATTCCTTACGTGATGCCTCCTTTTTCTTGGGAGAGGAATGGGAAGGCTTATTTATTATGTCTTTCTTGATGTCGGTAACGGCGATGGTATCCGAGCTTACCTTTTCAGAAGGGACCTCGGCCGGGAAAAGGATCTCCTCCTTAACCTCGTCAGCGGAAAGTATCTTAGTTATCTCTTCTTTTTTCTCAGCTAATTTATCAGAAGCTTCATCGTCAGCGGGAACAAGTTTATTGGCTGCAAGATCCTTTATCTTATCTTCATTCTCTTCCATACATTACTCCGTTTTTCTTCTTTTATCCCATGTCACACAACAATTTATATTGTCATCCTATATGATTCTAACAAATAATAAAAAAATTGAAACCACTTTATTTTCCTCAATATTTCACCATTTTATGTAATAATAAATAAAGAGCATGATATAAAATTAGTAAAAATATCAAGAACGCTTTTGGCGGAGGAAATTAATGGAAAAATTCATATATATTGCAGATGATGATGACAATATAAGAAACCTTATCAAGTCGTTTCTTGAACGGGAGGGATATATAGTATACGCCTTTCCCACAGGAGACGATCTCTTAAAGAAATTCATAACCGAGCCCTGTGACCTTATAATACTTGATGTAATGATGCCCGGACGCGACGGCTTCTTTATCCTTACCGAGATCAGGAAGACCAGCAAGGTGCCGATCATCATGCTTACCGCCAGAGACAGTGATGCCGATTATATCGAAGGTCTTAACCTCGGTTCCGATGATTATTTCACCAAGCCTTTCTCTCCCATCAAGCTGGTTACCAAAGTAAAATCCATATTCAGAAGACTGGAGGATAATTCGGGTACGGCCGCTTCCGGAGATACCGAGCTCTCGTTCTCAGACATTACTATAAACAAGAAGACCAAGACAGCTACGATCAAAGGTGAAGACCTGCCTTTGACTCCCAATGAATTTGCCCTTCTCACATATCTGATGACCAATCAGGACAGAGCAGTCCCGAGGACTGAGCTGCTCGACAAGATCTGGGGATATGAGACCGAGATAGAGACCAGGGTTGCCGACGATACCGTTAAGAGACTCCGTAAAAAGATAGCCGATTCTAATGTTAAGATCACGACGGTTTGGGGATACGGCTTCAGGTTGGTAACCCAGGATGAAAACGGGTAAGAAAAAATTCCGTATCCCTATAGCGCTTCACTTCTACTGCGCGATCATTGTTGTAACCGTTATCGCACTCCTGATAACGGGTTTTTCGGCTCAACTGATAATACAGAATTATTACATACCGATCGAGTGTGACCGCAGGATCAAATCCTGCGTAAATTCATGCCAGAATTTCGCTGTTGCTTTCCGTGCGGGCATTACCGAAGACATGGGAAGTTCGCCTGACGAGATCCGTAACTACCTTCTTAACGCCATCGTATCATCTACCGATCTTTCAAACGACGCATCTATAATGCTTCTGTGCGATGACCCGTACGAAGACAGTGAGTACACTGTACTCTGGCCGACGGCTTCCTACTCGATGTCTGCGCTCAGACGTTCGTACAACGTGCTGGATGCAGTTCTTGATGAGGACGGACTCGAGGTATCATCCGAGACAAAAACGGCCGACTTCGAAGGCAATCAGATCTACTACAGGTTTGTAAATGTTGAATACACAGACAACAAGGGCGGTTCTGAAGACCAGGACAATTACTATCTTATGATATATATCAATTCCGCTGCATACTATAATATCAGTAACGCGATGAACGTTGCTGTCCTTCGTGCGATCATAGTTTCCGTGATCATGGCTTCGATCATAAGTATAATCGTAGGTCTTCCCCTGTTCTTCTCGACCAGAAAGCTTTCCAAGTTTGCACAGCGTATCGGTAAGGGTGACTTTAGTCCTCTCAAGGGGCGCCTTGTAAGCCGTGAGCTCGCCGATCTCGGAGATGTTATGAACAAGATGGCATTCAGGCTTGAAAAGACCGATATCGAACAGAAGACATTCTTCCAGAACGCTTCACATGAGCTAAGGACTCCCTTAATGTCGATACAGGGTTACGCCGAAGGCATCAAGTACGAAGTATTTGACGATAAACATAAAGGCGAAGCAGTAGATGTTATCATAAGCGAGACAACGAGGCTTTCAAACCTCGTAGAGAACCTTCTCTCGGTATCCAAGATGGATATGAGTAAGAACGGAGGCTATACTGTCAAGAAACAGGTCCTTGATGTCATGGAACTCACGGATATAGTCATCGATAAGGTCAGAGGCGGATTCCTCCATAACGGCAAAGAGCTCATCACTTCCCTTGAAGCGGAAAACTGCTATATCTACGGAAATGAGAACGATATCTTCAGGATGCTCGAGAACATATTCAGTAACTGCCTGAGATATGCCCGGACCAAGGTCGAGTTCAAAGTATATAACGAAGGCAAAAAGAATATCGTGTTCCTGATAAAAGATGACGGTCCCGGTATCAGCAGCGAGGTACTGGAACACCTTTTCGAGAGATTCGCGAAAGGATCCGAAGGTAAGCACGGTATCGGGCTCGCGCTCGCCAAAGCAATAGCCGAAGAGCATAACGGCTCTATCAAGGCCTACAACGATAACGGCGCATGTTTTGAGATAATCCTTCCCCTGACGAATACAAAGGATCAGATGACACGTATCAACAACGGGCAATAAATTCCTTTACGAGAGCACAGCTGGAGAACGATGCCTTTCCGGCGTTCTCAAGCACTTCCTCATGAGTGAGGGGATTTTTGGAGATACCTGCAGCCATATTCGATATACAGGATACTGCAACTATACGGAGTCCGCTGTGAGATGCGGCAACAGCCTCGGGAACAGTTGACATACCTACCGCATCGGCACCCAATATCTTAAGAGCCCTTATATCTGCGGGAGTCTCATACTGGGGTCCCCTTGTATATGCATAAACACCCTTGTGAAGCCTGATCTCAAGATCATCGGCACATTGAGACAGGAGTTCGATATATTCCTTATCATATACAGAAGACTGATCCGGGAACCTGACTCCGAATTCCGGAAGATTCGCACCGCGTAGCGCAGATTCACAGAAGAGAGAAATATGATCGGTAATGACCATAAGATCCGAAGGCTCCATCTCGTCACCTAAGCCTCCAGCTGCATTCGTCAGATAAAGAGTCTCGACCTTGAGATAAGCAAGTACCCTTACATAGAAAGTGCAAAGCGAGAGGTCATACCCCTCATAATAGTGAAATCTGCCCGACATCATGACAACATCCTTGCCGGAAAGCTTTCCGAAGATCATCTTCCCGTCATGGCCGGGAGCGGTAGATTCGGGGAATCCAGGGATATCCTTATAAGGGATCTCGATGTCTTTATCACACATATGAGCAAGAGGTGCAAGTCCGGAACCGAGCACAATGGCGATCTTGGGGATCGCTCCCACCTTTGAAGAAAGATAGGAAGCGGCTTCTTTTACTTTTTCCATATAAGCGTTTGCATCGTTGATCATGATAAGGTCTCCCTTCGATATCAGAGCTTATTTCTCGTTCTTACCGCAGCAGTTCTTATACTTCTTTCCGGATCCGCAGGGACAAAGATCGTTCCTGCCTACCTTATTGGAATCTCTCTTAACGGGCTCGATCGTCGGACCGCGATCGGGTGCCATGGACTGGGCCTGAGGCACGGGAACGGGAGCCTTACGGGCAGGACCCTCCTGGATAGATGTGGCAGCAGCCTTGGCCTCTACTCTCTTTTCAGGAGTGAAGTTACCCCTCATCAGGAACTTGACGGCATCATCCTGGATCGCTTCGTTCATCTCATCGAACATCTGCGAACCTTCCATCTTATACTCGACAACAGGGTCATGCTGACCTACGCTTCTCATCCTGATAGAAGTCTGGAGCTGATCCATGGCATCGATATGATCCATCCACTTGGAATCAACTGTGGAAAGAAGGATCTGTCTCTCGATATCGTGGAAATCGGGCAATGTCTCAAAGGCTCCAAGATTGGCGCCGAGTTCGGCAAATACCTTCTGCTTTTCTTCTATCGCAGTAACAGCATCATTCTTGACTGCTTCGATGATCTCATCTGTATCGGGGACCTCAGCCTTCTCATCAAGGAGCTTGGTAACGATAGGAAGATCTCCGAAGATCTCGCTTAACTTCATACCGAGAGAATATCTCTCTGCATTGGTGATAACGCCTTCAGTAGCAAAGCTTCCTACCTGACGCTCGGCTACTCTCTCGATCATCTTAAGGAATGTATCATGCATGTCGACACCGTCGATGACCTTACGGCGCTGATCGTAGATAACAGTACGCTGGATATTCATAACATCATCGTACTCAAGTACGTTCTTTCTCATGCCGAAGTGCATTGCTTCGAGTTTTTTCTGGGAACTGTCGATGATCTTGGTGAGCATCCTCGACTGTATCTCCATAGTCTCATCAACGCCGAGAGTGTTATACATGTTCGTAACACGGTCACCGCCGAAGATACGGAGCAGATCGTCATCGAGAGCAAGGAAGAACTTCGAGCGCCCGGGATCTCCCTGACGGCCGGAACGGCCTTTGAGCTGATTATCGATACGTCTGGATTCATGTCTCTCTGTACCGACGATAAATAGTCCGCCTGCTTCCCTGACCTTCTCGGCTTCGGGAGCGAGCTGATCGTCAAACTTCTTAACGAGGGCTGCATACTTTGCACGGTTCAGAAGATCGCCTGCCTTCTTGAGCGTAATCTCGTTATATCTTTCCTCTGTCTCGCCTTCGTTAAGAACATTCCTTACTTCGGCTATAGCCTTCTCTATCTCGGATACCGTGCCGTTAAAGAACCTGTCGCTCAGGTTACTGAGCTTACCGCTCAAAACAGGATCGATATTGTCCTTGATCTTATCGTCAGATATATCAAAATCGCCGGCATTATCGATATGAGTGGTGGCAGCTTCGATATCATCTTCGCTGTACCCCTGTTTTCTCATCTCCTGCTTGGCGTAGAATTCAGCATTACCGCCGAGAAGGATATCGGTACCTCTACCTGCCATGTTGGTGGCGATGGTTACCATATTAAGACGGCCGGCCTGGGCTACGATCTCAGCCTCTCGTGTATGGTTCTTGGCGTTCAGGACATTATGCTTGATGCCTGCCTTTGTGAAGATCTTGCTCAGATACTCGGACTTATCGACATTGACGGTACCGACCAGAACGGGCTGACCCTTCTGATGGGCTTCGATAACGGTCTTGAGAACAGCGGCATATTTACCCTTCTGGGTCTTGAACACAGCATCATTCTCATCGACTCTGATAACAGTCCTGTGTGTGGGGATCTGGATTACATCAAGATTATAGATCGATCTGAACTCATCTTCCTCTGTGGCAGCAGTACCGGTCATACCGGAAAGCTTGTTATACATACGGAAGTAGTTCTGGAAAGTGATAGTCGCAAGAGTCCTGTTCTCGTTAGCGACCTTAACGCCTTCCTTAGCCTCGATAGACTGGTGAAGCCCGTCGGAATACCTACGGCCGGGCATCAGACGTCCGGTAAAGTCGTCAACGATGATGACCTCACCATCCTGAACGACATACTGCTGATCAAGGTGGAAGTTACCGTGAGCCTTAAGTGCGTTATTGATATAATGCTGCAGCGAAAAATTCTCGGGATCGGAAAGGTTCTCTATACCGAAGAACTTCTCAGCCTTCTTTGTACCGTTGGATGTAAGAACGGAAGTGTTCGCCTTCTCATCGATAACATAATCGGCATCACCTACAAGGTCATCCATATCGATCTTGTCGTCAGTCTCAACGACAGTAAAGGGCTTAAGGGTACGTACGAACTGATCAGCCTTACCGTAAAGCTCGGAAGACTCGGTTCCGCGTCCTGAAATGATAAGAGGCGTTCTAGCTTCATCGATGAGGATAGAGTCGACCTCGTCGACGATAGCGTAATTAAGTTCTCTTTGAGCGATATTCTCCTTCTTGACTACCATGTTGTCACGGAGATAGTCAAAACCGAACTCGTTGTTGGTTCCGTACACGACATCTCTGGAATACATGTCTTTTCTCTGCTTATTGGGGATATCGTGAATGATAAGTCCGACAGTAAGTCCGAGTTTCTTATATACCTTACCCATCCACTCGGAGTCACGCTTGGCCAGATAGTCGTTGACCGTTACTACGTGAACGCCCTTTCCGGTTAGAGCATTGAGATATACGGGAAGCGTAGCGGTAAGAGTCTTACCTTCACCGGTCTTCATCTCGGCTATACGGCCCTGATGAAGAACGATACCGCCTATGACCTGCTCTCTGTAGTGCATCATGCCGAGTTCTCTTCTGGCTGCCTCTCTTACTGCGGCAAAAGCTTCGGGAAGAAGTGAATCAAGGGTCTCACCATCGGCATACCTCTTCTTGAACTCATCGGTCTTGGCCTGAAGATCGATATCCTTGAAGCTCTCTTCCAGCGCCATTACCTTATCGGCGATAGGATCGATCCTTCGTAGTTCCTTCTCACTGTGAGTGCCGAATATTGACTTGATAATACTCATCTTTATACCTCATCCTTTTTATTTTTGTTTTCTATTCTTTGAAGGGCGATACGGTAACCGCCGTCGGGATTGTTATAACATTTCTTGACGCGCGAGATCGTAGTAGAACTGACTCTTGTCTTCGATCTGGTGCCGTCCTCAGGTTCGAACTCCCTTATTATCTCCTCATAATTCATGCCTTTATGGATAAGTCGAAGTATCTCCCATCTGTGGATCATGGAACAGAGCTCGTTATACGAGCAGAGATCCTTGAAGAACCTGTGAAGCTCATCGACATTCTCAAGTGAGAGCACGGCACTATAAAGGCTCTCCAGAGCTTCAGTATCAGAGCTGTCAAATCCTTCAAGATGTGAAGGATCAATCTTATCGATCATATCTTCCCTTCGATCCATCATCCGAGCATCGAGTAAAGAACATCAACAAATCTGTCGACCAGGCCAAGACGGAAGATAACAAAAACAGCTGCCGCAAATAAAAAGAGCAATACGCCGTAAACGATCCTCTTTATCAACAGTTCTTTCTTGGCCTTGCGAAGCACATCCCCGACTGATATATCATCATCTCTCTTGCCGTTACCGGCCAGGGCGGGTCTTCTAACAGAAGTGTTGTTCTTCACCAAATAAGCCTCCGTCATAAAAACATTCATAATATAATATCGTAAATAGGAAAATAAAACAATAAAAAAAGACGGACCGCAGAATGTCCGTCTTTTTGAAGTTAAGTCCAACATTATCAAATAATAAACAAATAACTTAAGGTAATCTATATATTATTTTGCAACGTCGGTTGCTCTGGTCTCACGAATGATATTGACCTTGATCTGTCCGGGATAATCGAGTTCATCCTCGATCTTCTTACAGATCTGTCTTGCTTTTAAGATCATATCGTCGTCATTTACCTTCTCGGGTGAAACGATGACTCTGATCTCACGACCGGCCTGAATAGCGTAACTCTTCTCTACGCCTTCAAAGCTCATTGCTATCTCTTCGAGCTTCTGGATCCTCTTGATATATGTCTCAAGATTCTCTCTTCTTGCTCCCGGTCTGGCGGCTGAGATAGCATCGGCTGCAGCAACGAGTACTGCTACCGCTGTCTTGGCTTCCACATCCCCGTGATGTGCCTCAATGGCATTGATGATATCGGGGTTCTCGTGATATTTCTTGGCTATATCGGCACCGAGCTCGATATGCGTACCCTCCTGCTCGAAATCGACAGCCTTGCCGATATCGTGAAGGAGTCCTGCGCGCTTGGCGAAAGTAACGTCCAAGCCTAATTCTCCGGCCATCATGCCTGCGATGTGACATACTTCGATCGAATGCTGAAGTACATTCTGTCCGAAACTCGTTCTGTACTTGAGTTTACCCAAAAGCTTGATGATCTCGGGGTGAAGATTCATGACACCTGTCTCATATGCAGCTCTTTCGCCTTCCTGCTTGATGGTCTGATTGAGTTCTTTTCTGGCTTTGTTGGCCATCTCCTCGATCCTGGCGGGATGGATCCTGCCGTCGACCACAAGTTTCTCGATTGTAAGTCTCGCTATCTCTCTTCTTATCGGATCGAAAGAAGAAAGGATAACTGCTTCGGGTGTATCGTCGATGATGAGATCAACACCGGTGATCGTCTCGATCGCACGGATGTTACGGCCTTCGCGACCGATGATACGGCCCTTCATCTCATCATTGGGAAGGTTTACCACTGATACCGTGGCTTCTGATACATAATCGGAAGCATATCTCTGAATGGATGTAACGATAATATCCTGAGCGATCTTATCTGCTTCCTGCTTTGTCTTTTCTTCCATCTGCTTGAGCATTGTTGCCATATCGTGGCTGTATTCCCTCTCGGCGGCTTCGAGGACAAGTGTCCTTGCTTCCGCTATAGAAAGACCGGAGATCTTCTCGAGTTCAGATTCTTTTCTGGCCTCGATCTCTTTGGTCTTCTGTTCAAGTAGAGCCACATCCTGAAGTTTCTTATCGAGGGCGGCCTGTTTTGATTCTGCGTTGGCCATCATCCTGTCGATATTATCTTCCTTCTGCTCAAGCTTACTCCTGTCTCTTGCAAGTTCCTGTTTCTTCTCACGGACATCGTGTTCGAGTTCGACACGGGCCTTTGTGATCTCTTCTTTCGCCTGCAGCAGGAGTTCTCTTTTGCGATTCTCGGCTTCTTTAGCAAGCTCAGCAAGACGCTTTTCTTCGTCTTCCTTAGCTTTCTTCGTATCTTCCGCGAGCTTTATCTGCTCTTCGGAAATACCTTTTTCAAAGTTCGATGTCATGATATGCTTCGTAACAAAGAACGTTATAGAAACACCGAGAACCAAACCAATGATTAATCCAATGATTATATTAATCACGTTGGTACTCACCTCCAAATATTTAGTTGTCAAAGTTCGATCTAATAGGCTATCATAAGCCAATCAATATAATAAAAATAAAATAACAATATGTCAAGGAACCTTGTATGGAATTTAATTATACGGTAACAGAGCGTTATAACGACCGTACTTTAAGAGAGATCATGAGAAACGAGTTTCAGATGAGCCGTATCATGATCAAGAGAGTCAAGCTCTACGGCAGGCTCGAAGTAAACGGTGTCCATATGCGTATTATCGATAAGGTCAGGACCGGTGATAAGGTCTTCGCTTCATATGGAGACGATGCCGGTATGCTCAGAAAGGACTCGGGAATAGAGATCATTTACGAGGACCGGTATCTTGCCGTCGTCAATAAACCTGCCGGGATAGTGACACATCCCACGCACGGGCATCTCGATGATTCGCTTATAACGAGATTATCTGATCAGACATTACACCCTGTTATGAGACTGGACCGCGAGACCAGCGGGCTTATTGTGCTGGCCAAGAACGGTTATATCCATAATGCGATCTCATCATCCGAGATCAAAAAGATCTATATCGCAGGAGTTTACGGCACTTTCGATCCCCCCGAAGGCATCATCGACCTGCCTATCAAGAGAAGACCGAACTCCGTCATGATCAGGGATGTTTCCGAAGACGGCCGAGAATGCATGACCATATATAAGACACTTTACAGCTGCACAGACAGGTCTCTCGTGGGCTTCAGGCTGATAACCGGCAGGTGTCATCAGATACGTGTTCATTCCACATATATGAAGCACCCGCTTATCGGAGATGGTCTTTACGGACCGCTGTCGAACGACAATCCCAACCCTTCGATCAAAGAAGCGGGAACATACGATCCAATAGCCGGAAGGCAGCTGCTTCACGCGGCATCCCTCACGTTCATCCATCCTGTCAGTAACGAGCATATGAGCTTCGTATCACATTTGCCCGGTGATTTTCGTAAAGTCTTTTCAGATGTTCCCGGAGAGATCGTTGATGAGCTTCCCGGCAAGCTTGACGGACTCTTCGGTGACATCACCGGATAAGAGCCTGGCAACTTCACATATCCTGCCCTCATCACTTAACCGTTCGATATTGGAAGAAACGGAATCACCTGTATCTTTCTTGCTTATAAGGAAATTCAGGTCAGCAGCAGCAGCCAGCTGGGATGTATGAGTGACGCAGAGGACCTGATGATCATTTCCGATCGAACGGAGCTTACCGGCGATCTTAAGAGCCGCACGTCCTGATACACCGGTATCTATCTCGTCGAAAACAAGTGTCGGAACGGTATCAGCCTTTGAAAGGATGGCTTTAATGGCAAGCATTATCCTGGAAGCCTCACCGCCGGAAGCCGTTTGGGACAGATTCTTGGGACTCTGGCCTTTATTGGCCGAAAACATGAAGATGATATCCTCGGTGCCGTTACCTGAGAAGAATCTCTCCTTGGGACGGGGTCGGAAATCCACTGAGAAAACGGAATCCGGTATATCCAGATCCTTCAGCTGCCGGGTTATCCCTTCGCTTAACTTCAAAGCTGCTTCGCGTCTGGCTTGGGAAAGGTCATCAGCAGCCTTTAGCAGAGCCGCTTCCTTGACAGAACGCTCCTTACGGAGCTCTTTGAGCCTTTTCTCCCTGTTATCGATAAGGTCAAGTTCCTCACGGGCCTCATCCAAGTAAGCTAACGGATCTCCGCCGTATTTACTTTCAAGACTGTTGATAAGATCTATCCTCGAAGATACTTCTGATGCTTCCACGGGATCATAACCTGCATTGTCAATCTCATCAGATATCTTTCTGGACACTTCGGAAATAAAGCTCCTAAGCCTGTCGATCTCCCCTGCAAGAGCCTCATATCCCTTTATCTTGGAGATCTCCGAATATGCGGCATCGATCCTCGATATCACGCTCTGACCGTGCTCATCCTCTGAAGTAAGGAGTTCATCTGCAGAATTGAGCCTGTTGACCGAAGCAAAAGCCAGATCGTTCTTCTTTCTCTTCTCGGCAAGCGTTTCGGCCTCCCCGGAAGTCAGGCCGGCATTAGTAATCTCAGTCACGGCATCCTCAAGATATTTCCTTCTGGATCCGCTGATCTCGGGACGGACATTCAGACTTCTGATCTCGAGAACGAGATCCTTATAATCACGAAGTTCCTCCTGATATTTTTGTTTCAGAGAGGAAACCGGTTCTCCGGCAAAGCCGTCAAGAAGATCCGCATGACACATGGTATCGAAGATCTGCTGAGTATCATGCTGACCGTGTATATCCACGAGATAAGATGCTACAGTCCTGAGGAAAGCAAGGATAACGGTACGTCCGTTGATCCTTATGGATGACTTTCCGTCACGGCTTACTTTACGCATAATGATAAGGAGCTTATCTTCATAGTCTATGCCGCTTTCGGAAAGTAGTTTATAGAACTCGGGATCGGTTATGTCGGAAATATCAAAGACAGCCTCGACAAAAGCTTCATCGCTCTGATCCCTTATAAGACCCTTAGATGCTTTTCTTCCGAGGATTATACTAATCGCATCGATAAGAAGGGATTTACCCGCCCCGGTCTCACCGGAAATGACGTTCATTCCGGGTCCGGGCTCAAAGACAGCCTGCGAGATGACTGCAAAATCCCTTATCTCAAGTCTTGTGAGCATCTGTCAGGAAACTATCCCTTCGCGGTTCATCATATCGTTTATGATCTCAACAAGTGCGGAAGCTTCTTCTTCACTGCCGCAGGCCGCAAAGACCGTGTCATCGCCTGCGATCGACCCTATTATCTGCTGAAGGTGGAGTGAATCAAGAGCCGAGGCTGCAGCCTGTGCCATACCGGGAAGCGTTTTAATAACAACAAGGTTAACGGCATTCTTACAAGATATAAGCGAATTGGTAAAAACTGCCAGAAGCCTTCCGGGTGCAACGTTTCCGGTCTTCTCGGGGACTGCGTACTTGGTCCCGTTGTTGGGCATCGTGACCTTGATGATGCCAAGATCCTTGATATCCCTCGAGCATGTAGCCTGAGTGATATTAAAGCCGTTAGCTTTCATAAGAGCCGTAAGATCATCCTGTGTGGAGATCTCATTCTCCTTGATAAGCTTGATCAACATTTCCTGTCTGTCATTCTTTGCTGTTCTCATAGAAACTACCCCTTGCTACGATCTTACGTCTTACATTCTGGAAGAATCCGGCTACGCCGAGATTTACCGTCTTTATTACCTGTTCAGATCTTTTGATCTTAAGAGAGTCATACTGGGCGAGGTCATTGAACTCACGTCCGTCGGGACAGATGATCGGTACACTCTCAAAGTCCCCGAGCTTGATCTCGACTTCGCTGTCGGGACCGATCACATAACTCGTATTCTGCAGAGTATGCGAACATATCGGAGTTACGAGCATAACATTCATCGTGGGCATGAGAAGAGGTCCGCCGGCGGCAAGCGTATAGGCCGTGGAACCGGTAGGAGTGGCAACCACGAGTCCGTCACCGTAGAAGTTCTCCACCCTCTCCCCGTCTATAAACAGCGAGAGCTTAACGATATGGGGCTTGCTCCCGCGAAGTACCGAACAGTCATTAAGGCAGATATCTTTACTTTTAAGGTTTCCGTCCTTATCATACAGTTCACACTCGAGCTGCATCCTAGATACTATCGTATATCTGCCGTCAAGGATACGGTCTATACCATCCTCCATGGTGAATTCCGTCATCTCCGTCAGGAAACCGATACTTCCCTTATTGACAGCAACGAAAGGAAGTCCCAAGTCTCTGTAAGTGTCGATAAGCGACAGGAACGTGCCGTCACCGCCAATGGATAAGATCATGTCACAGTCGTCAAAAAGGCCGAATTCTACGCCTTCGATATCAGAAAGCGTTGTATCTTTGTACTCAGGCTCAAATACCGGAACAGAACCTCTGTCCAGCAGGAGCCTGCATAGATCTGCCGCTACTTTATACCCTATATCACGGGTATCATTGGAATGGATTCCGAATCTCATGCAATTTCCTCTCATACTGAATGTGTTTATATTTAAACACTAATCAGCATAAAAATACAGAGAAATCTTTTATCTCAGAAGAGATTACATATATTAAATACGATAAACGAGACTATCCAGGCGAGTAAACACTGCCACAAAACTACAGCCGCCGCCCACTTGCGACCCATCTCTCTCCTTACGGATGCGACCGCCGCGACACACGGTGTATAAAGAAGCGAGAAAGCGAGCATGGAGAATGCGGACGCCTGTCCCATGATCGATGTCATATCATCTCCCATAAGGACCTGCAATGTCGACACGACGCTCTCCTTAGCCATAAAACCCGATATCAGAGCTGTTATGATCCTGAAATCCCCGAGTCCGACCGGCTTCATCAGAGGAACGAAAGCACCCGCGATGACCGAAAGGATACTTTCGGAAGAATCGGTCACATAAGCCAGGTTAAGGTTAAAGCTCTGAAGGAACCAGATGATGATGGTAGCAATGAATATGACGGTAAATGCCCTCTGGAGGAAATCTTTCGCCTTCTCCCACATGAGCCTTAATACGTTGACCGCACCGGGGAGCCTGTAATTTGGAAGTTCCATAACGAACGGGATAGCCTCGCCCTTGAATATTGTCTTCTGAAGGATGTGGGCATAAAGGATCGCGATCAGTATACCGCCGAGATAAAGCCCCGTCATGACGACTCCGCCGATATCCGGGAAGAATGCGTTAACAAAGAACGCATATATGGGAAGTTTGGCCGAACAGCTCATAAACGGAGTAAGAAGGATAGTCATCTTACGGTCACGCTCGGAAGGCAGCGTCCTCGTGGACATGACCGCGGGAACGGTACATCCGAAGCCGATCAGCATCGGAAATATACTTCTACCCGACAGACCTATCTTACGAAGGAGCCTGTCCATAACGAAAGCAACCCTCGCGATATATCCCGAATCCTCGAGAAGCGACAGGAAAAAGAACATCGTAACGATTATGGGAAGGAAACTGATGACTCCGCCGATACCCGCAAAGATACCGTCTATGATCAGACCGTGAACGACCTCATTTACGTTCATGGCAGTCAGAGCAGAATCAACGGCAACGGTAAGCTTATCGGTAAGGTATTCAATACATTGCTGAAAGAAGGCGCCGATAACATTGAAAGTCAATAAGAAAACGGCAGCCATGATAATGATAAATGCAGGTATAGCAGTATATTTTCCGGTCAGGATACGGTCTATCTTCTCGCTTCTGGCCTTTTCCCTGGTAATTACGGGCTTACGTACTGCCCTGCCGCATACTCTACCTATAAAAGCGAATCTCATATCGGCGATGGCAGCACTTCTGTCAAGGCCGGTATCCTTTTCCATCTGACTGACTATGTGCTCGATGGCATCTATCTCGTTGGTGTCGAGTCCGAGACGCTTTATGATCATCTCATCGCCTTCGATGACCTTATCGGCGGCGAAGCGGATCGGCACGCCGTTATCGGTGGCATGATCCTCGATAAGATGTGCAATGGAATGTATGCATCTGTGTATGGAGCCGCCCCGGTCCGAATTCTCGCAGAAATCCTGTCTCTGGGGCTTCTCCCTGTAATGAGCAACGTGGACAACGTGATCTATAAGCTCCTGTATGCCCTGATTCTTCGCGGCGGAGATCGGAACAACGGGAACTCCGAGACTTCTCTCCATCTCATTTATATCGATGGTACCGCCGTTGGCGCGGAGTTCATCCATCATGTTCAGAGCAACGACCATGGGAATGTTCATCTCCAGAAGCTGCATCGTCAGATAGAGATTTCTCTCAATATTAGTCGCATCCACGATATTTATGATGGCCTTCGGCTTCTCGTCAAGAACGTGATTTCTGGATACGATCTCCTCTTTACTGTAAGGAGACATGGAATAGATTCCGGGAAGATCGGTGACCATGGTATCGGGATGGCCTTTGATACTGCCGTCCTTACGGTCGACCGTTACACCGGGGAAATTACCGACATGCTGATTGGATCCGGTAAGCTGGTTAAATAATGTCGTCTTTCCGCTGTTCTGGTTGCCGACCAGTGCGAAAGTAAGAAGCGTTCCTTCTGGCAAAGGATCACCGCTGCCCTTGGGATGAAACTTACCGCCTTCACCGAAGCCCGGGTGTTCGGACTTCTTCTTGACAACTGGGCGCGGAGCGGGAACGGCTTCTTCGTTCGGGATACGTTCTATTCCGATCTTGGAAGCATCGTCAAGACGAAGCGTAAGCTCATAACCGTGGATCATGAGCTCCACGGGATCCCCCATAGGAGCAAACTTAGTAACGGTGACACAGGCTCCGGGGATCACACCCATATCGAGAAAATGCTGCCGGAGCGCCCCTTCACCGCCGACTTCGAGTATCCTGCCGCTCTCGCCGGCCTTTAAATCCTTTAAAGTCATACCAAACAAACTGCTTTCTTTTATCTTTCGCTATTGTAGCATTATTATCTTTTAAATACATATCATTTTCTTACAATTGATCATTGTTTATGCACGATTCTCGGTTATAATCAAACCATATTTACAAAGATAAGGGAGAATTAAACATGAAAAGATCCAAGATAAGGCTTATCGCCATAGGTCTATGCCTGGCAATGGCATCATCGGCAGCGGCATGTAACAAGGACTCAGAAGAGCCCGAAGAGAGCACGACTACGGAATCGACCACTGTCGAGACGACCGAAGGAACGACTGAAGAGACAACAGAGGAAACCACCGAGGCAACAACTGCCGAAGAGACTGAAGCCGGTCACACTTCTGCGGCTGATGCCGACGTAGAGATCCCCGACACGATCGAGACCGTATCTGATCCTGTCTCTTTCGGAGCGGACATGTCATACATAACCGAAAATATAATAACCGCGGCTCAATCATATTCTGCAGAAGGAATGTATCTCATGCCTTACGAAACTGAATCCGCAGATGAAGTCCTTCCGGGATTTATCGAAGGTTTCTCGGCTATCGTTTCCGGTTACGAGATCTCTATCCCGGCTGATCCCGCAGTATACGGTATTGGCGCCGAACTTTATTCCGGTACGGGAGATATGCCTGACAATATCGGATTTGAGGTCGATGAAGACGGCAACTACTACATAACCGATAACCCTGACGATGTATCTCAGATAATATCCGAGATTACCGAATACACCGGCGAGACGATCACGATCCCCTCATCAGCGGACGGCTCGACAAGATCGATAAGCGTACTTCAGTTCGACTCTTACGAGCACGGAGTCGCATATCTCGAGGAAATCTTAGGCATCGAAGAACTTCAGGGATCAGGTATTAATTTCACAACAGAAGAAAACGCGGAAGGTTATACGACCGAAGCCTCCCTTTTCGAAAGTTTCGGAGGCATGACGATGAGAGGACACGTCGATCCCGACGGACTTACTACAATCGAATCGATCATAACAACCATTATGGAATGATTTTCCGATCACGCGAAGTGGTTAATCAAGCGAAAAAAACAATGTCAAACTTCTTACGCAGGCACAAAGTGCCGGGGACTGAGTTTGACATTGTCTTTGAACATTGGTGCGGGCAGTGGGACTTGAACCCACACGATTTATGGTCGGCAGATTTTGAGTCTGCTGCGTCTGCCATTCCGCCATGCCCGCGAAAGCTTGATTATTATATAAAAGTAGTCTTTCGTTTTCAAGTATAGTATAATATTTTTTACATTTACAAAGAAGGTTTGAGATATGAGACAAAAGAGATTATTTGCAGCTTTACTTATAGGTACTCTGGTCTTCAATATGAATTCGTTTTGCCTCATGGCAGATGAGACTGATCAATCCGATAATAACGGTCCTCACAATTATACGGAAGATGAGACCGAAACGACTGAAACGGGCGAAAACAATGGTCAGACAGAGGAAAACAGTCAGGAGGATTCAGAGAATCGATCAGAAGATACTGTCAATACTGAAAGTACACCTACTCCTGCCCCCACGTATTTACCCTATACTCCCGACCCCAATGCCGTCGTTACGCCTTATGCCGCTCCTACGAGAGCTCCTGGCGATTATGACGATACCGAGCGTTTTATTATCAGGCTCTACAGTTATTGTCTCGGGAGGGATTTTGACAGTCAGGGACTTTCCGAATGGCATGCTGCACTTGTCAACGGAACATCTAACGGAGCCGACTGCGGATACGGTTTTGTCTTCAGTAATGAGTATCTCGGAAGGAACACTTCAAACGAAGAATATGTCGGTATGCTCTACAGGGTCTTCCTTGACCGTGAACCTGACAATGCAGGTATAGAAGCCTGGGTCAAAAACCTTGAATCCGGTATGAGCCGCGAGCATATCTTCAGCGGTTTCGTTATGTCACCGGAGTATTCACAGATCTGCGCCAACTACGGTATCAGCCACGGAAACTACTATTCATCTCAGGCCCGTGACGAGAATATCGCCGTAACTTCTTTCGTTCAGAGACTTTATAACGTGGCGCTTGGAAGACCGGGCGAAGCCGACGGTCTTAACTTCTGGTGCAGAAGGCTCAATGATGACGAGATCTATTTTGAGGATTGTGCCCAGGCTTTCGTCAATTCACAGGAGTTTATCCGAAAAGGTCTGTCCAATGAGGAATATATACGTGTACTCTACAGGGTCTTCCTGGACCGTGAAGCTGATCAGCAGGGGCTTGACGCGTGGGTCGCCCAGCTTGAAGCAGGAGTTGCAAGAACAGATATGCTCCGTAACTTCGCTTACTCTTCGGAGTTCACGAGCCTGATCAACAATGTCGTATTCGACTCCAGAGAGATCATTACCCACACGAGCGGCACGAGATCATGGGTGCAGGTCATGACGGATAACGGTCTGCTGACCGATTCCACTGCTTTCCAGAGAGATCTGATCGAGAGGGCAAATTCTATGCTAGCAGCCGAGACTGCTTACGGATTCGGAAGGACTGTTCCCGAGAACGGGACCATCGACTGTTCGGCTTTTGTGACCAACCTGTTCAGAAGGACTCTCGGAACAATGGATGTTATAGATCATTACGCGGGCGGCGGTGTCTGTGAATCCGATAATGCCGGACCTTACTATCACTACTTCGGCGGAGGGCTTCAGGATCTGACCGACCGCGGAAGCTGGACGACCAACACTTATACGGAAGGCCGTTATACATGTCCCGGATGCGGTTATGTATATGTCGACAGATACGGGATAACATCGACCGATCTCATGGACTGCTGTGCATGGGACAGATATCTGAGACACTTTAATGTCAGCAGTACCACAGTAAGCTTTACCGAGAACAGAAGGATGAGACCCATAGTCTACGGTATCGACGGAGAGATCGTATCCTGGGGCGAATGGGAATTCATGCAGGATTTCAGGCCCGGTGATATCGTACTCTGGACAGATGCCGAGCATAATTTCTCGACGGGATCCGGAAACAATCACATCGGCATATATATGGGTAATGGAATGGTCTGCCACGCCACGAGCGCCGATTACGATCAGCCCGATCTACCCACCACCAACAGAGGAATGCAGCTTACAAGTATCTCCGCCATCAGGAGTTATTACCAGAAAGAAGGAAAAGGCTCGATAGTTATCTATCATATCTTCTGATAATCTGATATTTCGAAAAGAATAAAAAAAGAACTGTTCCGTCTGGAACAGTTCTTCTTTTTGCTTTAATAACTCCTGTAATATCAGAGCTTCTCCTGAATACGGGCAGCCTTTCCCTGACGTCCGCGAAGATAATAGAGCTTTGCTCTTCTGACACGTCCCTTACGAACGATGTCGATCTTCTCGATCTTAGGAGAATGAACGGGAAGTATACGCTCTACACCTACGCCGTAAGACATACGACGGATGGTGATAGTCTCGGAGATCCCGCCGCCCTTACGAGCGATAACATATCCTTCGAATACCTGGATACGCTCACGGTTTCCCTCTTTGATCTTAGGGTGAGCCTTTACATAATCACCGATCTCAACTTCAGGGTAGCTGTTTCTCAAGTTCTCACTTTCAACAACTTTAACCAGATCCATCAAAAGTTCCTCCTTCTCTGTTAGATGTTCTTGTCTCAGGCGGACAGAGGACCATCCCATTCAATAACTGTAAAATAATATCATAAGGTCTTTTTATAGGCAAGCATTTTTTGCCAGTCATCCTCAGATATTTCAAGCTTATCGAGCATATCGGGGCGCTTACTCCATGTCTCAACAAGAGAAGCTATCCTGTTATGCTCATCTATCTTCGCCTGATCACCTGATAACAGCACTTGCGGGACCTTCATACCTTCCCACTCCGCGGGCTTTGTATACTGCGGAGCTTCAAGGACACCGCTCATATGGGATTCCGATGTGTACGCTTCTTCATTCGGGAGCACACCGGGTATCATGCGCGAGACAGCATCAATGATAGTAACTGCGGCGATCTCCCCTCCCGTCAGCACAAAGTCTCCTATCGATATCTCTTCATCGACGATACGATCAAGCACTCTGGCATCAATGCCCTCATAATGCCCGCAAAGGATGCAGATATTGTCACGTTTAGACAACTCTATGGCTTTCTTCTGGTCAAAGACATGACCCTTTGGGCTTACGAAGACCGTATAAGGGTCACCCGGGATCGACTTATGCGCATCGAACACAGGCTGACATGCCATTAACATCCCTGTTCCGCCGCCATATAATGTATCATCGACTTTACCGTATTTATTGTCCGTAAAATCCCTGATATCGACACATTCGATCTCAAGGATACCGGAATTGACAGCGCGGCCGATTATACTCTCCGAAAGAAAGCTACTGACCTGATCCGGAAATAACGTAAGTACCGTAAATCTCATGATCGCTCTCACTCGTAGATATCATATAGGCCGTCAGGCAGTCTCGTCCTTATGATACCTGCATCAGTATCGACATCGTAGCAGACAGCCTTAAGGAAAGGGATCTGAAGGTCTTTCTTCCCTTTACGCTTTACGCTCAAAACGAAGTTGGCCCCGGTCTCATAGACATCGTTACAAGTTCCGAGATCCCCCAGATCATCATCTATAACATTTAGACCTATCAGATCTACGATAAAGAAACGGTCCTCGGGAAGCTTTACAGCCTCTTCCCTTCCTACGGCGATATAGTTGCCCTTGAGCGCGAGCGCCTTATCTCTGTCCTCGACTCCTTCGAAAGATATAAGGATATTCCCTCTGTCGAATCTTACCGAATGTATCTTTTCGCAAGTTGAAAAAGACTTCGGATCCTTGCTTATAAAGCAGGACCCCAAGCCTTTAAATCTTTTCGGATCGTCGGTTATCGGAAAGACCTTGACCTCTCCTTTGATACCGTGTGCCGATGTAATCTTACCGATCAGTATCTTGTCGTTTTTCATTCAACGATGTCAACAACAACGCGCTTACCGGTCTTTACGTATTTTGCCTTCATGATAGAACGGATAGCCTGTGCTCTCTTTCCGTTCTTGCCGATGATCTTACCCATATCATCAGGTGCTACGGAAAGCTCGAAAGCAACCGTATTACCGCGCTCGGTCTTCTTTACGCTGACCTCATCGGGGTTGTTCACGAGGGCTTTCGCCATGCATGTAAGAAGTTCACTCATTTTATATACCTCTTATCAGATGATACCCTGATTCTTAAGGATAGAACGAACTGTATCTGTAGGCTGAGCACCGTTTCCGATCCACTTCTTTGCAGCCTCTGCATCGATGTTTACGGTAGCAGGATCAGTAAGGGGATTGTATGTACCGATCTCCTCGATGAATCTGCCATCTCTGGGATAACGGGAATCAGCAACAACAACACGATAGAAAGGTGCCTTCTTCTTACCCATTCTTCTAAGACGAATCTTAACTGCCATTTTTCTTTTCCTCCAAAAAATATTATTTTGTTTTTTGTTATATTTTATTCGCCGTTACCGGCTGAATAGACTTTTGTTATCAGAAGAATCTTCCGCCTTTTCTTCCGAATCCGCCGAAACCGCCGAGGCCGCCGAGCTTTCCTCCCGGGAATCCGCCCATGCCCTTGGGCATCTTAAAGCCACCCTTGCCGAACTGCTTCATCATCTTCGCGGTCTGCTCATACTGCTTCATGAGAGTATTTACATCCTGAACGGTCGTTCCGGAACCTGCGGCTATCCTCTTTCTCCTGCTGGCATTAAGGAGATTCGGATTCCTTCTCTCCTTGATCGTCATGGACTTGATGATCGCCATATTACGGTCGATGACCGCATCAGAACCTTCGAGCTTATCGTCATCCACCTTACCCGCAACACCGGGAAGCATGCCGAGGATATCCTTTACGGAACCCATCTTCTTCATCTGCTCGAACTGGCTTAAGAGATCTTCGAGAGTAAACTGGTTACTCATCATCTTCTCCATAGCCTTCTTCGCTTCATCCTCATCGATCGTGGCGGAAGCCTTCTCGAGCAGGCTCATGACATCGCCCATGCCGAGGATCCTGTCTGCCATACGGTTGGGATAGAACTTCTCGATGGCGTCTACCTTCTCACCTACGCAGATGTACTTGATAGGCTTGCCGGTCATCTTCCTGATCGAAAGAGCGGCACCGCCTCGTGCGTCACCGTCCATCTTAGTCATGATGAAGCCGTCCATTCCGATCGCATCCTCAAAGGACATAGCCACGTTAACGGCTTCCTGACCGATCATGGCATCGACAACGAGTAACTTCTCGTCAGGATCCACCTTGGAATTGATATCCTTGAGCTCATCCATCATCTCGTCATCCACGACCGTACGGCCGGCGGTATCGACGATAAGATAGTTGCAGAGCATATACTTGGCCTTTTCTATGGCATCAGCCGCGATCTTCTTGGCATCCTTCTCATCGGGATCGATATAGCAGGGAACGTTTACGGATTCGGCTAATACCTGAAGCTGCTTGGCAGCCGCGGGTCTGTGAACGTCAACGGATGCTACCATGGGCTTCTTGCCGTCCTTTTTAAGGATATTAGCGAGCTTAACTGCTGTTGTCGTCTTACCTGCACCCTGAAGACCGTAGAGCATTATCACGGTGAATCCGGATGAATTGACGGCGATCTTCTCGTCTTCGCTTCCGAGGAGTTCGACAAGAGACCCGTGTACTATCTTTACTATCTGCTGTCCGGGAGTGAAGCTGCCTTCGATATCGGCATTCTTACACTTCTCTGTCATATCGGCAACGAAAGACTTGACTACGCTGTAGTTAACGTCGGCTTCGAGAAGAGCCATGCGGATCTCGCGCATCATGTCCTTGATGTCCTGATCCGTGACCCTGGCCTTCCCCTTCATCTTGGAAGTTATCTTCTGAAGCTTAGCAGACAAACTTTCAAACATTATTCTTCTATCTCCGTCTTAAGTGCCGTAAGAAGAGCCTTGGCCCCCTCGGCATCATTGCTGTCGATCAGACCGATCGCCTCATCTATTATCGCCGACTGGGACGTGAACCTTTCGACCAGTCCCAGCTTATCTTCGTATTCGTGCAACTGCTTCACAGCCCTCTTCACAGTATCGTGTACCCCCTGCCTGCTGATACCGATCGTATCCGCGATCTCGGCAAAGGTCAGATCATCATTCAGATAAAGGTCTGTAGCGTCCCTCATCTTGTCCGTCAAAAGATTTCCGTAAAAATCCAGAAGAAGACATTCATCAAGGTTCTTCACGGCATAATCCTCCTTTAGACCTCGTACATCATACATATTGAAAGAGGTCTTGTCAAGTATTTTTACTTGTCAAAGTCATACCGGCGGCAGAAACGATTTTTACAAACCGTATTTTCTGCGGTTTACGTATCAACATGTGAAGTTCCTTCAAACTTCACCCTCTTTCGGTATTTACTATAAGACCAAAATGTTTTAGTATTTGTTAAGTTATTATTTAATAGTAAAAGGAGTTTCTCTTATGAATCTTTCACCACTTCAGAAAGCAAGATATGAGTACCAGCCCAAGCTTCCGGGTATGCTCAGGAACGGTATCGCGGAGATCTGCGTCAAGGAAGGCGCTGCTACTGCAAGCGTTGCGGATCAGGACAAGATCAGCGCTCTCTTCCCCAACACATATGGTAAGCCCGAGATCACTTTCGAGAAGGGTTCCAACACTTCTGCTTCCAAGAAGCAGGTCGTAGGCGTAATCCTTTCTGGCGGTCAGGCTCCCGGCGGACACAACGTTATCTCCGGTCTTTACGATGCTCTTAAAGCTACAAACAGCGAGAATGTTCTCCTCGGCTTCAAGGGCGGTCCCGACGGACTTCTTAAGAACGACTATGTTACTTTCGATGACGCTTTCATCGATGCATACAGAAATACAGGCGGATTCGATATCATCGGTTCCGGCAGAACAAAGCTCGAGACTGAGGAGCAGTTCAATATCGTAGCCGAGAATGCCAAGAGCAACGGACTTACCGCTATCGTTATCATCGGCGGTGACGACTCCAACACAAACGCTGCCACACTCGCTGAGTACATGGCTGCCAAGAACACAGGCATCCAGGTCATCGGATGTCCCAAGACTATCGACGGCGACCTCAAGAACGAGGACATCGAGGCATCTTTCGGATTCGATACTGCTACTAAGACCTATTCCGAGCTTATCGGTAACATCGAGCGTGATGCCAACTCTGCCAAGA
>JAFZWN010000146.1 GCA_017617295.1 Clostridiales bacterium
TGCCGGTCCTGCTCCTGTTATCCTTTATATACCCGTTAATAGCGCCTGCCAGCATAACAGCCAGTACGAACAGCGCCGGCATAGTCGATCTCATGGTAAAGTCATTTTGTGATGACACCTTATATAACGGCAATACCGCCAGCGTTACCAGGGTCACCCAATAAAGAGACATCTTATGGAACCTTTTCCAGAGAAGGACCGCAAAGGGCAGTACCTCCACGGCTAATACCATAAGATATCCGACAAGGAATGCTCCGATATCCTCATAAAAGGAGAACGTGGGACCCGATACCGATACCGCATTGGAGTTAGCCATATATGACGGCGCGTATATGCAGAACAGTAAAATGGCGGGAGCGATATTAGTGATCGTAAAAATCGATACGATCTTCTGCCGATCCCGGAACAATGCCCAGACAGCCAGCGGGATGACCCCGATCGTTGCCCAGGGCGAAAATGCAAACATCAGGCTCCCCAGAAGGCCGATATTCCTGTTGTTTTTCTGCATCAGGATCATTACGGTGATAAGCCAGCAGGGAATGCACTGGTTATATACATTCATCAGGTTATTGATGTTACTGATAACGGCAATATGCTGAGTATAACCTTCAAGCCACATCCAATCCTGTGTCCCTATGGCTCCGTATATGAGATAAGGGATAAAATCCAGTCCGGAGAAGAATATAAGGGTATAGAGCACCGCATATGTCTGCTTCTTAAGAAAGAAACACGAACAGACCGAAATAAGAAAGATCCCTATTGACGACCAGAGGAGCAATACGGCGTTCGCTGCCTTAAAGCCCGCGATCTTTCCGATCGAAGCCGGCACCATCCAGTAGGAGATATAGTAGGAAAAGGCCACTTTGCCGGTCCCGAGGTAAGCAATGCTCACAGGGTCTGTCTGATCCGACAGATCGTATATAACAGGCCAGTCATAGTTGACAAGGTCCCTTAATATCGCTCTCCTGTATGCATGATCCGTCGTTCCCCAGACATATTCGCCTATATCGCAGAACGTACACAGAAGGACCGCCAGCACTGCCGCAGCTATAACAAAGACGATATCGAATTCAACTTCATAGGTGGTCTTCTTCCAGTCTTTGACAGCGAGAAACGATACGGCTCCCAGGATCAATGCCGCCGGGATCGCTATATATAAGCGAAGCCATCCGAACATGAATATCATTACCGGAAGTACGAGCCAGATCAGCCCGGAAGACAGCAGTATATGGCTCTTTATCCTGACTTTTCCGTCAGAGCCTTTATTAGACAGAGTACTGACCTCTTTCACATCTTGCCCCTTTACCTCGATTTATCAAAGATAATATACAACAAAATCAGATCAGTTTCATCAATTCTTCGCCCGTCATCTCGAGAAGGGATCCCTCGCCACCCTCCAGCACGGCATCAGCCAGGTCCTTTTTGTCCTGCTGCATCTTCATGATCTTTTCCTCTATCGTATCTTTTGCGATCATCTTGATGACCGTGACCTGTCTGGTCTGACCGATCCTGTGAGCCCTGTCGGTAGCCTGGTTCTGGGCCGCGACGTTCCACCAGGGATCGTAATGGATAACGACATCGGCTCCCGTCAGGTTAAGGCCCGTGCCTCCCGCCTTCAACGATATCAGGAAGATCGGCGTGTCATCAGCGTTGAACTTGTTGACCATATCGAGCCTGTCTTCCTTGGAAGTCGCTCCCGTGATCACATAATATGAGATCCCTGCCTGATCGAGCCTCTTCATAATGATATCGAGCATCGATGTGAACTGGGAGAACAGGAGCATCCTGTGTCCCTCGTCCATGGCCGTATCTATGAATTCCATGAGTCCGTCGAGCTTGCAGCTCTCACCGTCGTAATCGTCGAAGAGAAGAGAAGGATCGCAGCAGATCTGTCTGAACCTCGTGAGTTCGGCCAGGACCTTGAACCTGTCCTGAGGACTCTTGGGCATAAGCGAATCGAGAACGCTCTTAAGCCTCGTCACCTGGGCATCATAGAGCATCTGCTGCTTGCCTTTCAGTTCGACGTATCTTACCTCTTCGATCTTCTCGGGAAGATCTTTAAGGACATCAGTCTTTAATCGCCTCAGGATAAAAGGCGATACCATGTCCTTGAGCTTTTGCGTCGCCCGGCTCTTCTTGTTCCTGGATATCGGGATCTGGAATTTTCTCTGGAAATCGCTCTCGCTATAGAGGAATCCCGGCATCAGGAAATCAAATATGCTCCATAGCTCTGTAAGCCTGTTCTCGATCGGGGTTCCCGTCATCGCGAACCTCGTGCCTGCCTTAAGCGATTTCACGGCCTTTGCGCCTGCGGTATCCGAATTCTTGATATACTGGGCCTCATCCAGGATAACGGTATCGAATTCCCGCTCGCCGTAGCCGTCGATATCTCTCTTTAAAAGATCGTAAGAGACCACATACACATCGGTCCCGGAAGGATCGTTTATCGAAGCGAGCCTCTCTTCGCGGCTGCCTGTCAGGGTCGTTGTTCTTATATCGGGGGCGAATTTGGCTATCTCTTCCTTCCAGTTATATACCAGAGATGCCGGACATACGACCAGGGACGGTTTCTCCGAACCTCCGTCCTTATTGTCCTGAAGGAGGGTTATCATCTGAACGGTCTTTCCAAGACCCATCTCATCTGCAAGTATCCCTCCGAAACCGGAACTCTTTACGGTCTTGAGCCACTTGAACCCGTATTTCTGATAGTCTCTCAGAGTATTCTCGAGATTATCGGGGATGTCGAATTCACTGTCATCGATCGTTCTGAAGTTCTTAAGTAGATTACGGTAGGTCTTATCACGTTCGCTTCCCGTATACTTCCTGCCTTCCATGACCTTATCGAGATAGAGCGCCCTGGATGCGGGTATGGCGACTTCCTCCTTAAGGACCTGTTCGGGCGTGGTATCCACTTCCTCCAGAACTTCGGTAACTTCCTGCAGGTTCTTATCGTCACTCAAGTCTATAAACTGTCCGTCGGACAGACGGTGATATTTCTTCTTAAGGGTATAGCTCTCAAACAGATCGTTGAGTTCCTTTTTGGACATATCCTTCGAGGTCAGAGAGAGATCCAGAAGGTCGCTTCCCGAAGAGATATTGAGCTTTACCTGAGGAGCTTTTTTGACCCTGTTACGGTTAAATGCATCAGTTCCTTTGACGATGCCGTAAGCGGACAATGCCCTGATACCGTCCCGCATAAAATCGAACAGCTCGGGCTCCCTTACATCCTTCAGGTACTCGCCGGTCTTATCATTAAAGGTCTGGAACAGATCCCCCAGCGTATTCCTTACCCGGGTCTCCTGAACAGTGTCACGGACAGGCCTCCCGTCTTCTCCGAAAGGAGCCGATATAGTCGGATCCGCTTCTGTCGACGCGCCTAAGACATAGGTCTTTATATCATCCTCTTCGCCGTATCCTGCTTTGGCCTTGCACGAGATGATCGAATTCACGTAATCGAGAAAGAACTCGAAAGAAGGTTCCGGCGGAAGATGAGCCTCGGCCTCTTCCCTGCAGTTATCGGAGAAAACCACTCCCGGAAGCGCCGTTACCTTGGGCAGGACACGGTAATAGAATTCGCCCAGCTGCGGCAGCCCCACATTGAACTTAAAGCTGTCCGTCCCATCCGACGCCTTTGAGAACGGTTCGACAGTCTTCTCCTCTTCTTCGGTAAGCCTGCTCAGCGAACCGTCGGAAAGTATATATTTATACGAACTGCCTTTCATGAGGACCGGGACCTTGCCCGACAGGGTGATGCCCGCAAAATCCCCTCTGGCATCCGACATGCGGTCAGACTTCAGATCGAACTTCATATCGCTGTGACCGACATAGAGCCTCCCGCTCTTGTCGGCATCTTCGCCCTTATCGACGAACTCGCAGTCACTGCCATCCATCAGGTCATAGAAAGAATCCAATGCCGAGAGCTCGAGAGGTATCAGACCGCCCGCTCCCGCCTTTTTGGCCCGCTCGCCGCCGAAAGCCGCAGCTTCGCCCAGACGCGACTCAATAAACCTCAGGACCGGCATCGAGTCTTCTTCGATATCGCAGGAAGAGAAATCTATGGCGGAGGTCTTGCTCAGCGGATAGGTTTCCTTATTCCTCCTGCACCGGAGAAGTTCCGAAGGATCCTTTACCACATAACCCTTTCCGCCTTCTTCGAATATGCGGAAACCGACCTTCGGCGAAGTCTCATCGGCTATTACCCGGGGCTCGAGCTTAATGCTTCCGGGGATCCCTTTTGACTTCCCCTCCTGATCTTCTGCCGATATATCCGACGCGGCATTTACAGCATCGAAGAAGAGTACTGCATTTCTGTCCTCGCCTTCTGCGGATCCGTAATCCGCGATCTTCTCCCTTATCAGGCTTACCGCAGCCAGCTCGAATTCATTAAGCGGATCGGGATCGGCTGTTCCCGAGCTCCTTTTCCTGGAGATGATATCACGGCTCCTGTCACGCCTTACGGTTATAGTACTGAATCCGTCAAACCCCTGAGGCGACAGACGTCCTTTTACGGTATAAGAATCTTCGATGTCATAGAACAGCAGATCAAAATCAAGCCATTTATCGGGATACTTGCCTTCGGTAAAGACCAGCCTGTTACCCTGCTGCTTCGAACCGCGAAGGGTCCCTTTGGCATCTTCCATCCTGGCAATATAATACGGGGTAGTGATAAAGCCTTCGCAGGCTTTGTCTATATCCCAGAACACGGGAACGCCGGGCCTTTTTACCGGCTCGAATACGCCCGACAGAGGGACCGGAGTCATTCCCTTCTCGCGGCGGAGAAGCTCACGCCCCTCCATTATCCGGGCATTCCTCTCCTGTTCCATCCTCTGGGTCTGATGCGCAAAAGATTCCGTGACCATCCTGGGTCCTTTGGCTTCTTCCCATAAAGTCAGGGCAAGAGCCTTGTGGACACAATAGTTCTTGCCGGAACCGAATGCCGCATCACAGGCGGAGCATCTCATCGCCACCTTATCCCAGTTATCGTCTATATCAGAAGGAGCTCCAAGGATCTCGACATCGGAGATCTTGGCATTGTCCTTCAGTGTCACTTTGCAGGAATCATTCCTGAAATTACTGTAGATCACCTGCAGCCTGTTTCGGTCGCTGACGCAGTCGTTAAGGATTCCCTCGGAAAAGAGATAGCGCCAGTCTTTCCGCTCGGTGAGCCTGCCCGGAAGGATCGGACTCTTTTTCTCGCCGCCGTCACCGTTACCCGGTGCGGAAGAACCGACAGGCCTGAATTGAGTCATCAGTAGAAATCTCCTATGGTGTTATCGATATTAACTTCAAACGGAGAAGCCGCCAATCCCGTATCGGATACCAGATTCGCCATGCCGTAACTGAAGAATGCATATCTTACCTTTACGGGGAACTCGACCTTTGAACACTTAAGAAGCACGGTCCTGCCGTCAAAGTCAACGGATGCCTCGGCCGGATAATACCTTCCGTCCTCGCCCGCCACTTCGAATCCGGAATCGTCGGATGAAAGGGAGGTCGGCAGATTAAGATTATTGTAATCTCCGCCGAATGTTATCTCCACGCCTTCGCCTCTTCTGATATCGACAACATAAGGCGATACCGCGGGGATATCCTTGAAATCATAAACGAATCTCAAAGCCAGATCCGCCAGTCTGTGGCCGGGAGTCTTCTTATCCGAAGGATGCACATTGTCAAATTCGCCGCAATCGGCAAGCACAGTCATATAGGCATCCTTGACGTCATTGGCGACTTTAGCCTGTTGCCTTCGAAGCTTCGGCCATTTAAGGTCGTCGTACCCCATATATTTACGGTCTTTTGACGTATACATGGGAAGCTGGCAGAAAAGGAAAGGCAGATCCCTGTTCAGGAAAGACTCTCTCCATTCCTCGATAAGAGTCTTAAATACGGCACCGTAATCGTCGTAATGCTCTTCTACATCGGCCTCACCCTGATAGAAGATGACGCCTCTCAAATTATAAGGAGCCACGCGGAGTACCATGGTATCAAAGAGCGCACCGGGTCTTCGAAGCGATGTCTTTCCGACCGGAGGCGGCCACGGAGCTCCGCCGAACCTGTTCTCTATATCTTTATATGTGGCATAAGGATTCTCGTCAAAGAGTACCTGAGCCCGGGAATAGTATCTGTCCAGCTCCGCTTCATACGCCGAGAGCTCTTTCTCGTATTCCTCTTCTGACTTATTCTCGATCTCATCCAGATATTCGTTTATATACTTGATCCCCTCGTTTGTCTTTTCCAGGGACTCGAGGCTCTGCCACGAAGCGAGCGAAGTGCCTCCAAGATAACAGCCTATGATACCGATATGGATATCATCGTCTTCTTTGCCGGCCAGATGTTCGTTGACCCTCATGGCAAAATAATATGCCACGGCACTCATGTTCTTACATGTCTCCCGGTCGACACAGATCCATTTGGAAGTCTCTTCGGCTTCCTTCTGTTTCTCGTCATATGTTCCGGCCACGGGGACAGTATAGAAATGGATGTTGTTCTCGGGCATCCGTTCTATCTCCGCCTTCGCGAACTCGCTTCTGACAAGAGGGTATTCCATATTGCTCTGTCCGCCCGCGAGCCACACCTCGCCTATGAAGACACGCGATATCTTTATCTTCTCGGGATCCTTTTTGGACTCAACCTTGAGAGTATAGGGTCCCCCCTTGGGAAGAGGCGGCAGCGTAACAAGGAAAAAACCATCCTCATATATCTCCGTTGTCTCGGCTTTGGCTACATTCTTCCTCTTATCCTTGATCGTCGCAACGACCTTATTGCCGGACTCATTGGAAGCAAGCCCGAAAACCCTGATCTCACGGTCTCTTTGAAAGACCATATCGTCTTTAAATATGCCATTAAGGATCAAACTCATAAGAAGACACCGCCCGGGATTTTGTACTTCCTATCATTATACACAAAAAATCCTCTTTAGGTGTTTAAGATTATTTTATAGTCTGCACAAAGAGACGGGATCAGAAGACTCCTTCCGCACGGTTCTCGAGGTATTCGTCGTAAGTCATCCTCTTATCGATGATCCCTTCGGGCACTATCTCGATTATCCTGTTGGCAACAGTATTTACGAGCTCGCGGTCATGGGAATAGAAGATGACAGATCCCGGGAATTTCTTGATCCCCTCGTTTAAGGCTGTTATAGCTTCGAGATCGAGATGGTTGGTGGGATCGTCGAAGATGATCACATTGGCATTCTGAAGCATCTGCCGCGACAGCATGCAGCGTACTTTCTCTCCTCCCGAGAGGACGTCGGCCTTCTTCAGGGCTTCATCTCCCGAGAAGAGCATCCTGCCGAGAAACCCTCTCACATAGCTCTCTGTCTGATCCTTTGAGAACTGCCTAAGCCAATCCGTCAGGGGAAGATCGCATCCGTCGAAGAATTCCGAATTATCCTTGGGAAGATAGGATCTGCTCGTGGTAACGCCCCACTTTACTTCTCCCTTATATTCCTCTTCGGGACATACTCCTGCGAGGATATCGAGAAGCTGGGTGATCGCTACTTCATCCTTGCCCACTATACCTATACGGTCGCCTTTTTCCATGGTAAAGGTTATGTCGTTCAGGGTCTGTCTCTTGCCCTTCTCGGCAGAAAGTCCGTTTACGAACAGAACATCGTTTCCGATCTCCCTCTCCTGTGTGAAGGATATGAACGGGTATCTTCTGGAAGACCTGGTAACCACGGGGAGCTCCAGGTTATCGAGCAGTTTCTTCCTGCTGGTAGCCTGTTTTGATTTACTCGCATTGGCCGAAAACCTCGCGATGAAATCCTGCAGTTCTTTTCTCCTGGCTTCGATCTTCTTGGTCTGATCCTTGAGCTGCCGAAGCGAGAGCTGCGTATATTCGTACCAGAAATCGTAGTTGCCCTGAAAGAGAGTCACCCTGCTGAAGTCGATATCAACGGTATGCGTGCAGACCTTGTTAAGAAAATGCCTGTCGTGTGAGACCACGAGAACGCAGTTATCGTAATCCATGAGATAGTTCTCGAGCCAGCGGCACGAAGCCAGATCCAGGTGGTTTGTAGGCTCGTCCAGAAGAAGATAATCAGGATCTCCGAACAGGGCCTGTGCAAGGAGCACCTTCACCTTCTGTCCGCCGGTAAGATCTTTCATGGGGCGCTCGTAGAATTCCTCGCCGAGCCCGAGTCCCTGCAGGAGCATCTCGGCATTACTCTCGGCCGACCAGCCGTCAAGCTCCGCGAACTCGCCCTCGAGCTCTCCGAGAAGGATACCGTCCTCATCATTGAAGTCGGTCTTGGAGTACAGACGCTCCTTCTCGCACATGATCTCGTAAAGCCTTCTGTGCCCCATGATGACAGTCTGTCTGACCTGATATTCATCATACTTGAAGTGGTCCTGTTCAAGTACAGCAAGACGCTCATTCCTGGGGATATTGACAAAGCCCTTCTGAGGCTCGATCTCACCCGATATTACCTTGAGAAATGTTGATTTTCCTGCGCCGTTGGCACCGATTATCCCGTAACAGCAGCCTTTGGCAAATTGTATGTTTACGTTTTCAAAAAGGATCCTCGCACCGAATCGCAATTCTACGCCGGATATATCTATCATTTACTTTCCAAACCTTTCGATCTTCATGATCCAGTAATGGGGCACGATCTTTGCCGCGACATGCAGTAACTTCTGAGAAAAGCCGTACACATAAAGCCGCCTTCTTCTTTGCGCTGCGCGAAGCGAAGCAGCAGCCAGCTTATCGGGAGAAGCCACTACTAACTTTCTAAAGCCCGTAAAGTCAGTCTTCTCTCCTCCTGTCGCCTTCGACTGAAACTCAGTCGCGACCGGTCCGGGAGTCACACAGGTGACGCTGATCTTCCTGGAAGAGAGCTCGACTCCCAGAGCCCTCGAAAATGATATCACATATGCCTTGGATGCGGCATATGCTGCAAATCCGGGCTGAGGAAGAAACCCTGCGGATGAGGCAATATTGATGATCCCGGATCCCTCATGCATATAAGGAAGACATAGTCCCGTAAGTATGGAAAGGCTGGTACAGTTAAGATTGACAGTCCCTGCCAAAAGATCGGCAGACGTATCGGCAACGTCTCTTCTGATGCCCATTCCTGCACAGTTAATGAGCAAAGCCACATCAGGCTTCTCCCTTTCAAGCTTATCTTTTATGAGACATATCCCTTCATCTGCCGTGAGATCGGCAACTACAGGGATGATACGGTCATCACCGAGAAGCGACTTTAATGTGGATAACCGGTCTTTCCTTCTGGCGATTATCCAGATCTGTTCATGATCAGATCCCGAAAGCTCTTTTATAAACGCCTCACCTATCCCGGAAGAGGCTCCCGTCACTATGGCGATACCTTTCATCAGGACCTTCCGAACCTGCCGAAGAAGCGGTCGAACCCGTCCTTACGTCCGTCAGTACCGGTATTAGCCTGAGGCTCGGGAGCTGAAACCGCCTCCTCTTCCTCCATGCGCCGGAGTTCCTTCATGGCTGCGGCTGCATTAAATCCTCTGCTCGAAGATGCTGTTGTTGATGATGTTGTTGCCGACGGGGCTTTCTTCTTGTCATCCTTCAGCGCGGAGATCGTAGCTGCTCTGTTTACGGAAGCACTCGCGGGTCTCTTTATCGGGGCCTTGGGGGCTTTTGTATCATTAACTGCTGATGCCGGCTTAAACGGAGAGCCCGTATCCTTGGGAGCTTCATAGTAAGGAGTGAACCTGGCGACCCTGGGCGTCTCTTTCTTTTCCGCTTCGGAAGCATCGGAAGCCTTCGCATCCTCTTCCTGCTGTTTCATGGCCTGCGCCCGATTTACAGAGGCACTCTTCGGTCTCTTAACGGGGGGCTTGAGTCCGTCGGGCGCGGAAGGAGCTGCGGGTTTGAACGGAGATGCTTCTTCCTGTACTTCAGGAAGCATGGAGAATCTGGCGACCGGAGGAACGGTATCCTTCTTGATCTCGGTAACAGGCTTCTCCTTTCTTGCCTTGGCACTCTCTCCGCTCAGATCTCTCTTTACCGGAGCAGATACTTTCTTAAAAGGCGACGCCTTGGGTTTCTCTGTCTCAACGACATCAGGGATTATCTGCGTAGCTATGGCAGGAGCAAATTCCTGATTCTTTATCCCGGCTACGAATGCAGCCGATGCGGGAGTAACATGTTCTCCCGACAGAGGGATGCTCTTACTCTCCGGGACTGCCGGCATAGTGTCCTTGATGGGCTTGGGATTGAGCTTTATCCGGTCCCTGCCGGTTTCCGTACCGGTCGTCTTGGTCTCTTCGGTCTTGGCGGCAGCCTGTGCATGGTTAACAGACGCACTCGCGGGTCTCTTCACCGGAGCTTTAGGTCCTTCCACGGAACCGGAAGACTTCATCTGTTCCCGATCGGCAGCCATCGCCTTCTTGGCAGCGATAAATGAAGCTGCGGCAGACATCGAGGCAGATGCCGAAGACGTCTTTGCCTGCGCGGCGGAACTCTCCTTCTTGGCATCAGATGCTTTCGAGGGTTCGGAAGAAGCCTTGGATGCTACAGCCTGAGCATGATTAACGGAAGCGCTCGCAGGTCTCTTGATCGGAGCCTTGAGTCCGCTACCGGTATTTGATGAGGAAGGAGCGGAAGCCTTGGATCCCGCTGTCCTCCCGGCAGACGGAGCATTCGAGAATACCGGTCTTATAGATTCTGTATTGGATTTCTGAAGATATCCGTTTACGACCTTCGGCGCATCAGGTGCGGGTACCGGGGCAGTCTGTGTCTTTTTGCCAAAGATGTTACCGAACCCGGGAATAAAGTTAAGTGCTATCTCTCTGCCCTCCATGTCTTTCTTTTTGAGCTGTATATATCTTACTATACTTCCACCCAAAAGGAGAAGAAGCAATATCCACCAGGGGAACCCTCCTTTATCGGCTCTTACGTTCCCTGCAACTACCGGCAGCGTAGGTGTGGGAGAAGGTGTTACATCATCAGCCGTCTCTTCGGAAGATGCTTCTGTCTCATCGCTCACCGGAGCAACAACGGGAAGCACAGTATCTGTCTCTTCAGAAGTCTCTTCAGAAGTCTCCTCTGAAGATTCCGACGTTTCTTCCGAAGTCTCGTTTGATCCTTCTGATGCTGCTGTAGTCTGAGTGGTACCGGATGGCTGTGCGGGAGCAGTATCTGACGGCTGGGTGTCCGAAGGTGCCGTCTGGTCAGAAGGCGGCGCATCGGTCGTCTGAGGGACAGGCGTTGCCGTTGCCGCAGGGGCGGACGTTGCAGTCGGAGCAGGCGTAGCCGTCGCCTGTGGGGCAGATGTTGCCGTAGGTGCAGGCGTGGACGTCGCCGTAGGGGCAGGCGTTGCTGTCGGCCTCGGCGTAGCTGTGGGAGAAGGTGTCGATGTGGCAGTAGGATCAGGCGTCGGAGAAGGAGTTACCTCACGGATCGAAAAAGACATACGCTCCCTGCTCATACCTGAAGGCGCCGTGCTTACCGACAAGCACAGATCGAAAGTAAAGTGACCGATCTCCCTGCCTTCGGGAGCGGTAACGGAATAGCCTACATACTGGCCGCCGCTCCAGGATACAGCTACGGTATAAGACCAGTCTGACTGATTCTCTACCCATGCGGCGCTTATCCGGAAATCCTCGGGGCCGAAAAAAATTATGCCGCTTGAAGCGTAATATGCGCCGGCATCGGCATCGATAACAACACCGCATACATAGCGCTCATCGGCACTGACAGTCTCAGCCGGAACTAAAGAAAAAAATAATCCGCAGAAAAAGACAAAGCTTAACAGAACTGCTAAAAGCTTCAAACTTCTCTTTTTAACCACAACCTCGGCCCCCCGAAACGAATAATGATATTCGACCTATTAGAAAGATTATAACAAGTCTGCAGGTAAAATGCGATACTTTGAGTATCAAATTAACATCCGTTAACCTGCTGCTACATAAGGATCCGCATGGAAAATATCACCATCGGTTGACAGATATTACCCCTGTTTGAGGACCCTGAAGATTCTCATAATAGATCAATTCAGCGATTTGCAAAACTGGAAATAATCCACGCAAAAATAGAATATTTCTATATCAGCACATTTTGAAATGAAAATCATTTACAAAGAGGCATCAGACCTGACTGTCTTTTCTGTTTCCGCTCCTCTGACCGAGCATAAATACTATTATGCCGCCAAAAGCGACTGCCGCTATGATCAAAACGGCGATCACGGCCCTGAAAGCAGTCTTAAGAGGATCCTTATTAACAGTCAGTTCTTCAGAAGGCTGCTCGGGAACAAATATGGTCGTAGACTGATCGGAAGGTGAGGAGGACGCGGATGTCCCGGGCTGATCTGTTTCTTCGCCGGTATCCGTGGTCTGCTCTTCGGAAGAAGAGACTTCTGAAGATTCGGCAGTCTCATTTAAGACAGGGGTGATAACATCTCCGGACCATTCTCCGAGAGATATCCCGTTAGTTCCGAGAGGCACCTCATGATCCAGACCTATAAAGTTGCCGTCCTCATCCTGCCACAGGACTTCTCTGACAAACTCATACTTCTCCGTATCCCAGGTAACGAAGTCATCCGTCACGAGTCCGCCGGTATCTCCGGAATTGGCATTATAGCACCAGAATGTGTGGTTCAGTCCGTGCTCGGCTATAAGCTGGCGCATATACTGCATCCAGGTCAGATTGTCTTCGGTCATGAAGCCGCCCCACTCGCCTATCAGAAGAGGCGCGATCTGCTGCTCGTCTATATAGAGCCAGGAGTCTTCCCAGTAATCATCGATAAGGGATCTGTATGTAAATCCTCCCTCGAACCAGGGCTGGGCATATACGGCAGGGCCGTAATCATGAGGGGAATATACGATCTGGGCGTTACGCTCATCAGAACCGAAGTCGATGGGATAGTCCGCTACCGCCCTGAGGTTGCCGCCCCACCAGGAATAATAGTAATCCTCATCATCTGTCGAGGTAAAGTCGTTGGTAACGGGATCGATCGGATAGATCTCTATCCCTTCTATGACGATAAGGGCATGCGGATTGTTATCCAGGATGATGTTGCCCGCACGCTCGGCCGCATATCTCCAGTTGTTGTCATCCGTCGAGCCGTTCCAAATCGCACGCTCGGACTCGGATGCCTTGCCGTGAGGCTCGTTCTTGAGATCATAGGCTATTATCGTATCGTTATTGGCATATCTTTGCGATACCCAATCAAGAGCCTCAAAGTACTGTTCTTCCGTAAAATCGGATGAATACCATAAAGGAGCCATATGCCCCATGGCGTCCGTTCTTACGCTGTGGATATCGAGCATTACCTTGATGCCGTTGGCCTCGCATATCGACAGTACATAGTCCCATATCTCCAGGCTGTTCATGGATTCGAGCTCGGAATTATATGCATGATTGTAGTTTGCTTCCGGATACTGTCCGTTCTTCCACTGCAAGAGAAGTTCGGCGCTTATCGGAACTCTCATAAGATTAAATCCGTGGTCGGCTATGCCTTCGAGAGCTTCCCTCAGGTTACAGTTCCATACTCCGTCAAACAGATTGGATCCCGTGTTATACCCGAACCAGGAAAGACCCGTCAGCCACACTTCGTTTCCGTTCATGTCGAGTATCCTGTCTCCGTCGGTCGTGAGCCAGTCGTCTCCCTGTACGGCATTGCTCTCAATGACAGGTCTTTGGGGAGCTGAGGTGGTTTCCGGAGATGATCCTCCGTTATCTCCGCCTCCTCCGTTACCGCCTGAAGAGGATGCCTCATGCGTCCCCGAGCCTTCGACCGAGATAAGTGAAGCTCCGGTTATCCCGGAACCTTCGACCTGGATACCGACATTACTGTCAAAGCCCCAGAAGTTAGGACCTGATGCCGACACAACTGCCGTTACCCTGTTCCCGTCTATGGTGTAGGTATCAAAGCCCCAGCCTGAAGCAGATGTGACGGTGCCCTGGAATTCGACAACTACCGTAATAGTCTCATAACCGCTGCAGCCTGACAGATCGATGGTTATCTGCCCGCCGGTCCCCCAGGGGTTCACATCGTTCACTTCACCGGTCGCTTCGGCGGAAACGATCGCTTCCGGAGCGCACAAAACTGCCATGGTAAATGCCATGGCAGCAGTAAGTATCAACGATGTGATCTTTTTAAACTTCATTACTTTTTGAATCTTGAATCTATGACTCTGACCATCTTTCCTTCGGATCTCGGAAGGCTTCTGGGCTCAACGAGCTGTACCTTCGCATGGATACCGGTCATCGATGCGATATCGCCTTCGATAGACTTTGTAAGTTTCTCGAGTCCCTTCATGGTATCCGGGAAGAGTCCGGGGTTAAGCTCGATCTTGACCGTAAGCACATCGAGGTTATTGATCCTGTCAACATAGATCATGTAGTGGGGAAGTACTTCGTTATACTTCATTACGCATGCCTCGATCTGAGTCGGGAATACATTAACGCCTCTTATGATGAGCATGTCATCGGCTCTGCCCGTGATCTTCTCGATCCTGGGTGTCGTTCTTCCGCATGCGCACTTGCCGTAGTGTATACGTGTAAGATCATGCGTATTGTACCTGATCATGGGAACGCCTTCCTTGAGAAGGGAAGAGAATACGAGCTCGCCCATCTCGCCTTCGGGAAGGACCTTTCCCGTCTCGGGATCTACGATCTCAGGCCAGAACAGGTCAGACTGGATATGGATCATGTCGTCGCAGTGTACGCACGAGCAGCCTACACCGGGTCCTACGATCTCGGTAAGTCCGTAGATATCGAATGCGGTAAGTCCGCTCCTGCTCTCGATCTGATCCTTCATCTCCTTTGTCCAGGCTTCTGCTCCGAAGAATCCGCAGCGGAGATTAAGCTCGCTCTTGTCGACGCCATTCTTATCCATGGTATCGATGATGTGGAGCATATATGTGGGAGTACAGCAGATAGCCTCAGGCTTCCACTCCGTAAGGATCTGGATCTGACGTGCCGTATTGCCGCCCGATACGGGAATGGCAACGGACCCGAACTTCTGGCATGCAAAGTGGGGGCCGAGGCCTCCGGTGAAAAGGCCGTAACCGTAGGCGATATGTACGAGATCGCCCTTCTTCATGCCGCCCATGGCGAAAGATCTGCAGAGAGCTTCCGACCACAGATCAACATCATTGGCCGTGTAGCCTACGACCTTCATCTTGCCGGTAGTTCCGGATGAGGCATGGAATCGTACGAGTTCCTCCCTGGGAACTGCAAGAGTCCCGAACGGATAGTTATCCCTGAAGTCGAGCTTATCGGTAAAGGGAAGTTTCTCGATATCATCGATGCCCCTGATATCGTCGGGAGTTACGCCCGCATTATCCAGTTTTGCCTTGTAGTAAGGGACTCTGTCATATGTGCGCCTTACCGCATCTACAAGTCTTTTTCCGACGAGCTCTCTTCTCTCGTCCTCGCTCATGCATTCATGCTTTTCATCCCAGATGAATGTCTCGATATCAGCCATAATGGTCTCTCCTTGGTTTATACTTGCAGATCGATCTGCCTTCCGGTCGATCTGTACTGTGTGTATTTTACTCCCGCAGCTTCAAGCATACGCCTCGCCGCAGCCGCGCTCTCGGTATCGTGATATTTGTCGCTGTCGTAGATAACTTCCTTGATGCCCTTCTGTATAAGAGCCTTTGTACATCCTTCGCAGGGAAACAGGGTGACATATACCCTGTTGTTCCTCAGATCGGCCGTTCCGCAGTTTAAGATGGCATTAAGCTCGGCATGACAGACATAGGCATACTTCGTGTCGTATGTGCCGCCTTCTCTCTCCCATGGAAAATCGTCATCGGAACAGCCTTTGGGAAGTCCGTTATATCCGATCGTCATTATACGGTTATCTTCATTGACTATGCAGGCACCGACCTGTGTATTGGGGTCTTTGCTCCTCATGGCAGCCAGCTTGGCAACACCCATAAAATACTCATCCCAGGTGATGTAATCTTCTCTCTTGCCTGCCATGTGCGGGAACCTCCTGATAGTGATCGGAATGATTATACCCCACAGATGCCGTTTACGGCAATAAAAGCTTCGCTCATCGCAGCCTGAAGATTATATCCTCCGCTTATCCCGTCAACATCGATCATCTCGCCTATCAGATATAGACCCTTGTGCTTTTTGGATTCCATCGTTTCTCTCATGAGTTCTTTGCAGGTGATCCCGCCTCTTGTCACATAGGCATCCTCAAATGACGGAGCCCCGATGGACAGCCCGAGGTGCTTCAGTTCCCTAACGCAGGCCTTCCTGTGTGCTCTCCTGCTTTCTGACGCATATATTCCCGAGACTCCGGCTCTATGCCCGAGTCCGGCCGCTACGGATGAAGGCACATACTTTCCCATTAGCGTAGTGAGCTTGGCATTTCCCTTGTTAAGTATCTCCTCAGCGAGTTCCGAATCAAGTTCGGTCTCGTTCCTTCCCGGAGTAAAATCCAGTTCTATCCAGCCGTCCCGGGATCCGATATCCCTCGGTATCTCACGGCTCAGTTCTCTTATTGCAGGTCCTGACAATCCCTTATGGGTGAAGAGCACCTCTCCTTCCCCGCTCGCTCTCTTTTTGGAATCATAATAGAGCGATGCTCCGGCCGGGACCGACACGCCTGCAAGTGATGAAGTAAAGGCACGGTCCTTTTCGCCGACCTCTATCCCGGTAAGGGCCGGGATAAGCTCCGTCATATCGTGACCGAGATCTGTTGCCAGTCTGTATCCCGATCCGTCGGAACCGGTCTTCGGGAATGAATTACCGCCCGTGGCAAGGATCAGGCTGTCAAAGATCTTTTTTTCTCCCTTTTTGGAAGTAACTTCGAACCGTTCTCCGATCCGGTCTATCTTTATACAGTCAAAACCCGTAGTGATATTCTCTTTGCCGATATACGAGATCATCGCATCGAGTATGGTCTTTGACTTGTCTGATACCGGAAACATCCTGTTATTGTCTTCTTCCTTAAGGGGAACATGAAGTTCGTTCTCCAGGAAAGCGACGGCATCTTCGGGCGTAAAGGAACTTATCGCCCTGTAGATAAAGTTACCCGCTTCGTGATAACCGTTCTTGAGATCCGCCGGGGTTTTTCTGTTTGTGATATTACATCTGCCGTGACCTGTCAGAAGGAATTTCCTGCCGACACGGCCGCCCTTCTCCAGTATCTCGAAAGAAACCTTCTTTCCGGAAAGAAAGCATGCGGCAAAAAGGCCTGCCGCCCCTCCCCCTACGATACCGACTTTTGTCATACGGTGGTCTTTCCCGAAGACAATGCGATCCTCTCGCAAAGATCTTCATAACCTATTCCGGCGGCTGCCGCCGCTTCGGGAACAAGACTGGTATTTGTCATTCCGGGCAGATTATTGGCTTCAATAAACCAGAATTCGCTCTTCTCCTCTATATAGATCATGTCGATCCTGCCGTAAGAACTCATCCTGAGGCAGGAGAAGATATCCTCCGCGACCTTTTGCGCTTTAGCTGTATCCTCGGGGCTGATAGGAGCAGGACAGATATGATCCGTGAGCCCCGCCTGATACTTATTCTTATAATCATAGAATCCGACATGCGGTCTGATCTCTATTATTGGAAGCGCCTTTCCTCCGAGGACGCCGACCGTTATCTCGCGTCCCTTGATGAACTGCTCGACAAGAACGAGGGTATCATACGAAGACGCAAACTTTATGGCTTGCTCAAGTTCATCCTCAGTCTTTACGACTGATACGCCGCAGCTGCTTCCGCAGTCGAGAGGCTTAACGACGCAGGGGATCCCGATCTCTTTAAGGATCCTCTCCCTTGTTATATCCTTGGCATCCGCCGTGAACCATTTCGCGGTCTTGAAGCCGGCTCCCTGGGCCAGGGACTTCGAAAGATCCTTATCCATGGCAACGACGCATCCTATATAATTACAACCCGTATACTTTATCCCGTATGCATCAAGGACAGCCTGGACCTGACCGTTCTCGCCGTGAGAACCGTGAAGCCCCAGGAACGTGACATCCGAGCTCTTACAGATATCGACTACACGCGGACCGAGCCACTCGGCCCTTCCTCCGTGCTCCGCGATAACGGAAGCCAGATCGGGCTCACATTCGGGAATATCATATTCAAAAAGGTTATCTGTACCTTTCCTGAAAAGCGAATCGATATCGGTATCCTCCTCAATGCCGTCATAAAGATCGACTACGGCGACCTCATGACCCTTTGAGAGAAGGGCATTCGCTATAAGACTTGACGATTTCTTTGAAACATCTCTTTCAGGGCTTAAGCCGCCCGCAAGTACAGTGATCTTCATATCCGATCCTCCTATCTTGTGTTTGGATTTTAGCATTGTAAGGTTACAGGGCACCCTTTATTACCGTTACATTTGTGTTACCCGGATAATCGTTATAGAACTGTAAACTTATTTGTTATACTTTATTTATATCTTTTCAGCGGAAATAACGGAGGAAAACAGATGTTATCCATACTTTTCCTGGTACTCGCCGGCATCTTCGGGATCTCTCTGATCCGGATGCTCGTACCTGATATAAGAAGACTTATCGTAGCGGCCGCTCCCTCAAAGAATGTAGCAGCCTATATCCCCGATCTGATGTTCACCATCCCGGCGGGAACAGTCCTCGGCATGATGTCGGTCACCGCTTTCAGCTATTATCTGACGTCTATCGAGAGCCGCTTCCTGACAGACATAAAACTTATAAAGACATCATCGCTCATTGCGACGGTCGCGGTCTTCGTGGTCCTTACCGCAGTCAATTTCTCGGTATATCTCAAGAAAAAGAAGAACGTTTCCGATCCTCTGATACCCGAATTTGAGAACACTCCTTTCAACATGATCTTTTTCGGCGCATCAGTCATATTCTTTACTCTAATATCGGCTTTCCTGTTCTTCTATTCGTACAAGATCAGTAACGGCAGTCTTCATGCCGGATACTCTGTCTTTTCCGATCTGTCGCCGCATACGGCCATAACGACCTCATTCGGTGTCGGATTCAATTTTCCCACGCAGTATATGCACTTTTCAGGTGACGGTATCCAGTACCACTTCTTTTTCTACTATCTTTGCGGACTTTTGCAGTCAATGGGACTTCCCATAGACTTCGCGATCAATATACCGAGCATAATTGTGATGGTATGCGCTTTTATACTCCTCGGACTCCTTTCCGTCCTTCTCTCAAAAAGAAGGATCGCTTTCCTGATCGCGCCGGTCCTCGTTCTTTTCAGGTCTTCGTTCAATTTCATCTACCAGATCATCGACTGCACAAGAGAATACGGTTCCTTCGGTACTGCGATGGACGTTATCTTCACTAACAGGGAATGGTACGGCAAGACACCTTTTGACACATGGGGGATCTGGGCTATCAACGTCTATTCGAACCAGCGTCACCTTATGCTCGGAGTCTCGTTTATCATCATCATGATGATCTGCCTCCTGCCGTTCATCAGGAGAATGTGTATCTCCCTGATCAAGAGCCCTAACACGGCGGAACGTATCAGATATTTCTTTATCTCTCCCTATTCCTGGGCATGGCGTAAAAAGGATCCGCTGAATCCTCTGGGGATAATGATCCTTCTGGGAATAATCGTTATAGAGATGCCGTTCTTCCACGGTTCCGCCCTTATCGCGGGACTCCTTATCGCCGCCATGATGGCGGTATTTTCCGAATCAAGGCTCATATATCTTGTCATGGCCGCCTGTTCGGTGGTATCGGCGTTCATTCAGACCCGTCTCTTTGCGGGAAATGTCTCAAGCGTCTTCAGCCCGAAGTTTGCTCCAGGATTTGTCTGTGAACAGCCCTCTTTCAAGAACATCTCGATATATATAATTACGGTGACGGGACTCACGCTGGTATTGGCCGTGATCTATTCCGTGGTGTTCCTGTTCCGGGATATCACCAACAAGACCCCTGTCTACAGACCGATTCTGTTCCTGTGCTCACTGGCTCCTTTTGTATACGCATTTCTCTGGCAGACCTCGCTTGAGATGCTCGCAAACCATAAATTCATCCAGATCTCACTGATCATCGCCGACGCATACGTGGCCGGGTTGATGGCGGAGCTGTTCCGCCTCCCGTTCAAAAAAGACCAGCAGGGCAATTATGTTTCCGCCAAAAAGAAAAGGCTGTCTTTACAGATCCTGTCGATCATCCTGGCAGCCGTACTTGCGGTACCGCTTACTGCAACCGGCGTATTCGAATGGTCAACCTACATCAATCTGAATAAGATCAGTCTGTCTGCCGATACACATTCGGCTCTCGTAGAGTGGGTCGAAAACAATACCGAACCTTCAGATGTATTCCTTACCCCTAACTGGTCTTTTAACCGTTTTATCCTTACCGGAAGGCCCATGTACTTCGGATGGCCGTATTATGCATGGTCCGCAGGACATGACACCGACAGGAGATATATCATCTACAGCTGGCTCCTTAACGGGTGCGGCGGAGACAGTCAGGCCTTTACGAACTACTGCCGCGAACGCGGTATCAAATATGTCGTAGCGGATCCCGAACTCGCCAACGTAGAACTCTACCCGGGCTTCACTTACGATCCTGAATTCTTTGAGCAGAACCTCACACCCGTAGCATATTTTCCGGAGGAGCGCGGGACCATAATATATCAGGTATACAGCTGATCGTAATCCGACAAAGAGCATTTGAAAGGGGCCGTCATGATGACGACCCCTTTCCTGATCCTGACAATTAGGAAGTATTACTCTTCTTCTTCGTTAGCGGCAGCGGCGATAACTTTATCGGCTACTTCGGAAGGAGCCTGCTCATATCTTACATGCTCCATCGTGAACCATCCTCTGCCCTGCGTCATTGACTTAAGATCCGTAGCATAATCGCTCATCTCGGCGGTAGGAACTTCACAGGCTACGATCGAGCCGTCCTCATCAGAGTCGATACCCATGATACGGCCTCTTCTCTTGTTCATGTCGCCCATGATATCGCCCTGCTTCTCCTCGGGGATATGTACCGTAACGGCACTGATGGGTTCGAGGAGGACCGGATTAGCCTGCTCCATCCCTGCCTTGAATGCGAGGTTGGCAGCGATCTTGAAAGCCATTTCCGACGAGTCTACATCGTGGTATGAACCGTCGACCAGCGTAGCCTTGAGATTAACTACGGGATAACCTGCAAGGATGCCCTTCTTGACTGCTTCCTGAAGTCCCTTCTCGACAGCGGGGAAGAAGTTCTTGGGAACGGCACCGCCGAACACCTTCTCTTCGAATACGAGATCTTCAGTCTCGGCATTGGGCTCAAACTCGATCCATACGTCACCGTACTGACCATGTCCGCCTGACTGCTTCTTGTGCTTGCCCTGTACCTTGACCTTCTTGCGGATAGCCTCACGGTAAGGAACCTTGGGATCACCGAGCTCGGCATCGACCTTGAACTTCTCCTTGAGCTTATTGACAAGAACCTTGAGCTGGACTTCACCGAGTCCTGAGATGACCATCTGCTTAGTCTCGGGGTTGTTTACGACACTGAAGCAACGGTCCTCATCCATGAGCTTGACAAGGCCGGACATGATCTTATCCTCGTCACCCTTGTTCTTGGGCTTGATCGACTTGGACAGACAGGGCGTCGGGAATGCGATCTTGGGCATCTCAAGAACTCTCTTCTTATCGCAGAGCGTATCATTAGTCTCCGTAATGGCAAGCTTGGATGTAGCTCCGATATCGCCTGCGGTGATCTCTGTGGCAGGGATCTGCTTATTGCCCTGAAGGAAGAATACGTTACCGATCCTCTCCTCTTTTTCCTTAGTGGCATTATAGACTGTGGAGTTGCCCTTGAGCGAACCGGCATTAACCTTGAAGATACTGATCTTACCTACGAAGGGGTCGGCGATCGTCTTGAATACGAATGCGGCCAGAGGATCGTCAACACTGCATCCGACTTCCTCTGTGGATCCGTCGGGATGTGTGGCAACGAGCTTCGGCTTCTTTCCGGCCGGCGGCGTATCCTTGGAGATACAGTTCAGGAGGAAATCAACTCCCCAGTTCATATATGCGGAACCGCAGTAGATGGGATGGAGCTTACCTTCACGGAAACCGGCATGTACGCCGTGACGGAATTCGTCTTCGGTGAAGGGCTCGCCTGCAAAGAACTTCTCCATGAGAGCATCGTCAGCCTCGGCTACGACTTCGTTAACTCTCTCCTGGAGCTCGTCGATACGATCGTTATATTCTTCGGGAAGCGGGAACTCGGTTAGAGCGCCGCTCTTCTTGTCTACGGAAAATGCCTTTCTGTTCATGACATCGACAATTCCGGTCATCTGTCCGTCTTCCATGATCGGGAATGACAGGGGAATTACGCTGTTTCCGTACCTTTCCATCATTCTGGACGTTACGCCCTCAAAATCGGCATTGGGCTCATCCATACGGTTTACAAAGAAAAGGAAAGGAACATTCTTACTCTTAAGAAGCCTTATTGCCTTCTCAGAACCTACCGATGTGCCGCCCTTGGCGGAAATAAGAACGATACCGCTGTCAGCGATCCTTATACCGGACATTTCTTCTCCGAGGAAATCAAAATCACCGGGAGTGTCGATAATATTGATCTTACTGTTCTTATACTCACAGCAGGCTACAGACGCCGAGATAGAGATCTGTCTCTTCTTTTCTTCCGGCTCGAAATCCATTGTGGTATTACCGTCAGCGGGTCTGCCGAGTCTGTCAATGGACTTTGTGCAATAAAGGATTGCCTCTGCCAAAGAAGTCTTGCCCGAGCCTGCATGGCCGAGAAGAGTTATGTTACGTATCTTGTCTGCGGAATAATTTCCCATGAGTCTGTCCTCCTTTAGATTTTTGACATGAAACCATTATAAAGCATAAAATGTGCTTATTCCACAAATTCCTCAAAATTTCCCCAAACTTTTTTGTGCATTTTTAAACAATACAGGAAATAAAAAACACACGAAGCTGCAAGCCTCGTGTGCTTAACGTTCCTGATATATCAGATCAGCGGATCAGCGCTTTTTGGGTCTCTCGAAAACGAGTACTACCCTGTCTTCCTTGTTGCCGCTGTACGATACGGAAAGTGAACCGGATGTGGTGTCTGCCCCGCCGATCGAACTCTGGAGCTTGCCGCCGTCATCGTTGATGACAGAAGTAAGTTTCCAGCCGTCTGCCGCTCTCTGCTTCAGCGTCTTCTCGATACCGTCGGCATCGACCTCGGAATTCGCAGTATGAGGGATAACATCCACGGCATATTCCTTGGGACCGTCTGAAGATCCTCCTCCGCCGGATCTGACCTTCTTCTCGAGCTCTTCAATCGAAGCTTCCAACTTGCTGATCTTCTCGCTCAATTCTTCCTTCTGCTTCTCCATATCGGCTATCTGCTTCTCCTTCTCTTCTATCTGCTTGAGAAGTGAACCCTTCTCGCTCTGACTCAGTGATACTTCCTTCAGGAATACGGCTCTCTTCTCGGCATCGAGGATTATCTCTTCCGCCACGGCCTTAGCCTGCACTTCCGCACTCTTGGAATCTTCGATAATGGCAACGGCTTGGTCGTACTCATCCTTCTTGGCATCGAGCTGACCCTGCCAGTCCTTTATCTGTTTATCGTAATCGGCGATCTGCTTCTCGAAGTCGGACTTGGTCTTCTCCATCGCATCGCGCTCTTCCTTGATGGAAGCTTCGAGCTCTTCCTTCTGCGAGATGACCAGCTGAGCTTCATCGAATTCCTTCTGGAATTCTGCTCTCTTCTCTTCGAGATCCTTATCAAAGGATTCCTTCTCGCTGGTGATCTGAGCAACGAGCTCATCTCTCTTTAATGCGGCTTCCTCAGCCTCTGCGATTATCTGCTGTGCCTGCTCCCTGATGGCATTGAGCTCAGCCTCACCTGCTTCACGCTGTGCCGCTATATCAGTGGAAAGCGAATCTCTCTCCTTGGTAAGGACTGCAAGATCAGCCTCGGCAGCCTCTTTGGCCTTAAGAGCTTCACCGGCCTGCTGTTCCGCGATGGCCCTGCCCTCTTTCTCGAGTCTTTCCTTTTCCTTCTCGAACTCACTTTGAAGCTCGGAGATACGGCCTTCCGCTTCGGCGATCTCTGCTTTCTTGGCCTCGATAACGCTGTCCTGTTCAGCCTTCTCGCGCTCGAGCTCCTGCTTTATCGCCTCGCTCTGCTCAAGGAAGCTCTGAGCCTCCTGGGCTTCCGACACGAGCTGATCTCTCTTCTTGAGCACTTCGGAATACTCCGCTTCTATCTTGGCGGCAGCCTCATTGATCTCCTTCTGGGCATCATCGAGGATCCTCTGCTGTTCCTGCTCGGCGAGCTTGACCATCTCATCATACTTCGCCTGACCTTCGTCTATCTTAGCCTTCTTGGCCGCTTCACCCTGAGATCTTGCCTCGGCGATCTTGGCGCGTTCCTGTTCAAGGACTGCTCTGGAATCTTCGATCTCGGCTTCGAGCTTGAGCTTCTCGTCTATCGCTTTTTTCTTAAGGGCTGCATACTCACTGTCCAGTCTCAGCTTCTCTGATTCGAACTGAGCGGTAAGAGTCTCCATCTCGCGCTTGATCTTCTCCCTGATCTCGGCAAGATGCTTCTCTTCTTCGGATCTCTTGGCTTCCGTACGGGCTATATTCTCTTCCTTGCTCTGCTCCAGGACCTTCTGGGCTTCAGCCATAGCCGCGTCCGTCTCGCCTCCGGATGCTTTCTGGAAATCGTACTTACACATTGAACAACGGGCAACATTATCACCCATCATTACTCCGCAAACAGGACATTTCTTCATTGTTTACAGCTCCTAAAACCTGTTACTTTGTCCGAATAGAAAATCAGACGTCTATCATTATACACCATATAAATAAAAAATATTAACAGAACTTTACATTTCTTCCGAAATTCAAATAATGTTCACAAATAAATATCCTTATTGCTCTATTGATCGTGTTTTTAGAAGAAAAACAGGGACCGGCGCAAATTGCTCCGGTCCCATACATTATGTCCTATAACCTAAACTTATAATCATCTCTCGGTCCAAGAAGTTATCCTGATATTATCAGCACCATTACCTTGTGCATTAACTCCGATTGTCAATGACCTGACATTTACGTCATCCGGTACCCGATAAGTAACAGTATTACCACTTCCCGATTGAGTCAGCTGATACATTCCGACGTCTCCATAAATTGTATTATCCGTTGTACCGGAAGGATAAGTTACTGTAAATTCTCTAACATTTGCATCAAATGAGAATGTGACATTACCTCCACCATTCCATGTGCTTGCCGACATTGTGACACCAGATGCATTATTACCGCCGGTCGACGTATGTGTGGTTCCGCCACTTGTGCTTCCACCACCTGTGGTTTCTCCACTACCTGTGGTTTCTCCACTACCTGTGGTTTCTCCACTGCCTGTGGTTTCTCCACTGCCTGTGGTTTCTCCACTGCCTGTAGTTGAACCGCCGCCTGTAGTTGTACCACCGGCCGCCGAAGTTTCTACAACAACAGTTACTTCTCTGCCGTCAGATGCACGGTTCGATACATTTTCACCTTCGCCGAAAGTAAAGGTCTCAGTGATCGTCTCACCCGTGGATTCATCTCTGTATACGATATCTCCGCCGACCGTGTAAGAAATGATGGAACGGTCCGCATCGTCTCTGATTTCTGAATATGAGGAATACCAGGAACGCATCTCGGGATTGGCATATGCTTCACTGGTGGGAAGCTGTTCCGCATTATCCGGGATCGGATAACTTCTGAGCGTATCCCTTCTGGCCATCTGAATGTAATCACGGAAACGCAGGACATGTGCTGCTTCATAAGATGCGCCGGGTTCAAAGAGCGTACCGTATTGTTCCTGTCTGACTCTTAATTCTTCCGCTCTCTGCTTATATGCATTAATCGATGATCCGATATTGAATACCGCGACCCCTGCAATGATCGTAATGATCGCGACAACAAGGATTATCTCTATCAAGGTAAATCCTTTTTTGTTTCCATTTAACTTTTTCATGATTCCGCCTCCTTTACATATTTCCACAATCACAAAGATCAATTTCTCTTACATCCAAATTATACAATCTCCGTTCATTTTCTTTTTCACCATTGTTTCACAATTCTGTAAAGAAAGTATGAATGGAGATTTTTCGGTATAATCTATCTATAAGTATTTATATCCGGGAGGAACATCATGGCTAAGCGAGTATTTCTTGTGGTTTTGGACAGTTTCGGAATAGGAGAGGCCTCCGATGCCGCATCTTTCGGCGATCTCGGAAGCAATACCCTGGCGGCCGTGTGTTCCGATTCGGACAGATCTTTTCCGAATCTGGCCAAGATGGGACTTTGGTATATCGACGGTCATAAAGACCCGAGGATCACAAACTGGATGAACGCTCAGAAGGATATGCCGGATCCGATAGGAAGCTACGGAAGGATGATCGAGCTTTCTTCCGGCAAGGATTCGACCATCGGGCACTGGGAGATGGCGGGAGTGTATTCCCTTAAGCCGCAGCCCACATATCCCGACGGATTTCCGGACGAGATACTTGAGAAGCTCCGTAAAGTGTCAGGCAGGGAGATCCTGTGCAACAAGCCATACAGCGGCACGCAGGTAATCGCCGATTACGGCGAGGAACATATGAAGAGCGGAGCGCTTATCGTATACACTTCCGCCGACAGCGTTCTTCAGATAGCGGCTCATGAAGACATCGTCCCTCTGAAGGAACTCTATGATATCTGTTCCAAGGTGCGGGCCTTCATGACCGGAGATCATGCCGTGGGAAGAGTCATAGCCCGTCCTTTTACCGGAACTCCCGGCAACTTCACAAGAACTCCCAACCGCCACGATTACGCCATTACCGCGCCCGGCACGGCACTTCCGGACATACTGAAAGCAAGTGGATACGATGTGATATCGATCGGAAAGATCAATGATCTCTTCGCAGGAAGAGGCATCACGGAATCGAATCCCACATCAGGCAACACCGAAGGGATAGAGGAACTCCTGAAGGCTCAGGACAGGGATTTTAAAGGACTGTGTTTTGTCAATCTCGTTGATTTTGACATGAAATACGGTCACAGGAACGATATCCCCGGATATGCTTCGGCAATGCACGAATTCGATGACGCCCTGGGCAGGTTCATTCCGCTCATGAGACCGGAGGACCTCCTGATTATAACAGCCGATCACGGATGCGATCCTTCAACGGAGTCTACGGATCATTCGAGGGAGAATGTTCCTGTCCTTATATACGGAGACGGCTACAGAACAGGACATAACCTCGGTACGCTCATGGGCTTCGGAAACATAAGCGGGATAGTCCTCAATGCTCTTGCACCTCAGGAAAGCAGAAACTTCCTCCCTCCTGCCGGAAGCAACATCCCGGATCCCGATAACATAATGAGCTATGTCGATATGACCAATCTCAAAGTCACGGCTACCGAGGACGATATAAGGGAACTGGTCCGGTCAGCCATATCCAAGGGAGCTGCCTCCGTCTGCGTTCCTCCGTGTTTTGTCAGGGCAGCCGCTTCCGAAGCTGCATCTAGACTTCCCGTATGTACCGTCATAGGATTCCCCAACGGATATTCCACGACTGCGGCCAAAGTGTTCGAAGCCTCTGAAGCATGCGATAACGGCGCATCGGAGATAGATATGGTCATCAACATCAACCTGGTCAAATCCGTGCAGCTCGATAAGGTCGCAGACGAGATCGGACTGATCGCCGAGGCTGTCCACAGTAAAGGAGCGATACTCAAGGTAATAATCGAGACATGCTGCCTTACCCGGGCCGAGAAACTGGCTCTGTGCCATATCGTTACCGTACAGGGAGCAGACTTCATAAAGACCAGCACCGGATTTGGTTCTGCGGGCGCGACGGTCGAAGATGTCGAGTTCATGAGAAAGACCTGCGGCAGCTCGGTAAGGGTCAAGGCCGCAGGCGGTATCCGCACCCGGGAAGCAGCCAGGGCAATGATCGATGCAGGTGCATCCCGCATAGGAGCCTCGGGCTTGAACTGAAAATCTTTGTTCTTTTAATCCCGATAACGCAAAAAGTGTACTTTTAATGTCACTTGTCCCGTGATATAATCCTCTCATAAGCAAACATTTGAACGCACGCTATAAAGAGGAGGATATTAAAATGACACTTTTCGATATTTCGGTCCTTATTTTCTTTTTGCTAATTGGCATCAAGGCGATCCACGATACGATGCTTTTCTGGGCAGAAGCCGACAATACGGTTGCCGTCAGACGCCAGGTAATATCCGCCCCGGTCCATCGTCCGGCCCCTGCGCGCCCCGCGCCGTCCTTCGTGCGTCCGGCAGCAGCGGAGAGAGCCGTGGCAACATCCATCCGCTCCGTTTCTGTCAGAAACAGATCTGTTGCCTGACCTGTTCCAATCGTATGTTGCTCAACTCCCGTACGGTTTCCTTAATGAAGCATATCCACAAGACCCACCACACAATACTTCAGCAGATACTCCGGGGAGAAGCAATATAAAAAGGGGTATCTCAAAAATGATCGATCTCATTTTTGAGAACCCCTTTTACGTCTGATAAATATACTAGATCAGAAAGAAACCTGATTCTTGCCGTTTCTTTTTGATTTATAGAGTTTACGATCCGCAAGGGAGATCAGTTCCGAGATATCGACTCCCTTCTCATAGGCAGCGACACCGAGAGAAACGGTGACGCTCTCCGTCCTGTCCTCACTGATCCCGACAGGGGTTCCTGCCACGCGGTCTCCGATCTTCTTTGCCACACTGAGGGCATGGAGCTTGTCGCAGTCGGGGAGTATTACCATAAACTCGTCACCGCCGATCCTGAAACAGATATCTGTCTTCCTGACAGAGAAGAGCATGGAGGATGCAACGTGCCGTAATACCTCATCACCGCACGGCTGACCGTGCTGGTCGTTGATATACTTCATGTCATCGACATCTATCGCGATAATGGCAAATGTGGAATCCTCGGACCTGCGGTCGTAAAGTCCGATAGTCCTGTCAAGCATCTCATAGAAATATCTTCTGTTATAAAGTCCGGTAAGATCGTCGACTCGGGCAAGTCTCTGGACCTTACGGTAGGATTTCTCGAGTTCGAGCTCCATGAGCTTCTGTGCGGTTATATTCTTACTGATGCCCCACGTTCCGAGCAGCTTGCCGTCCCCGTCATACCACGGATATTTGGATGCCAGATAATACTCCGTAGGCAGTCCTTCTCTGATAAGCTCTTCGGGAATATTAAGTATCGGAGTACCCGTCCTCATTATCTCGACTTCTATCTCGCGGGCTTTCTGTGCAAATTCTCCGGGGAAATAATCAAAGTCCGTCTTCCCTACCATCTCTTCGGGATCAGGAGCTCCGCACTGTTTGGCATGGTCCATGCTGTTCCACAGGAATCTCGACTCGGTATCCTTAAAGTAGACCGTGTCAGAAGAATGCTGCCTTATCGTCTCAAGAACAAGTCTGTCCAGATCCGAACGGTTGCCGGAGCCTATAGCGGGATCACTCATGCCAAACCTCCATTGTAGCCATTATCTTAAATAATAACCCTAAGCATGATAAATGGCAAATCAGAGGCGGTTCAGCCTTATCGTGATGGAGAACACCTTGTCATTGAGTTCCGCCCTGACACTTCCTTTCATGGAATCGACCAGTTTCTTAACAACGGACAGGCCGATACCGCTCGAAGGAACATGTCTTGATGTGTCGGCTTTATAGAACCTGTCAAAGACCCTGTCGGGATCCGGAACGTCATCTTCCCTGATGTCATTCGAGATGCTCAATTCAACATATGATTTTCCGTCTTCTTCGACCGGCTCCAGCAAAGCCTTAACATTTCCTCCACCATGGACAAGGCAGTTCTTGATAAGGTTCTGCACTATCCTCCGCAGGGACTGTGAATTACCCAGAGCACAGAGATTCGGTTTGATATCGACTTCAGGAGCAAGTCCCGCTTTTTCAAAATCATCGTAGTATGAAAGAAGAGTATTCAGATAGATCTCCGATACATCTATCTTCTCGACTTCCACTTTATAGTCGATATTGGAGACCTTGGTATAGAAGAACATCATCTCAAGGATCTCCCCCAGAGCATCTATCCTCTCGGTTATGATCCCTCTGTATCTTTCCTGTTCAGCAGGATCGCTGCTCTCGCCCATAAGATCAAAATAGCCCTTCAGCGAGGTCAGAGGAGTCCTGATATCATGAGACATATTGGTCAGTGTGTCCTTCATCTCCTCGTCCTGCTTCTTCATCTCTTTTTCACGGGCTCTGTAATAATCGATAACCTCGTTTATATCAAGGGCGAGCTTCTTTATCCCCCTTGATTTTCCGTAGAAAGTAACTCTCTTGTTGGTCTCGTTATGAGCGATGAAGTTGACCTGTTTTCTGATACTCCTTATCTGCGAATACATATTGAAGATTATAAGGATGAGTCCAACTAAGATAACGACCAGGACGATCAGTATGATCTCCATTGCCAGATTGTTCATATGTTTTCGCACCTCCTGGAAAACAGGACAGCCAATGTTCCGAACAGGACCGTCTGGACCACAGCCAGAACAAATGCTGCCGCTGCCCCGAAGAAACTGCCGTCCCCTAACATCGCGTCCGAAATATATGTCGTAGGATAAAGTATTGCAGCAACCACTTCAGTATAGTCAGTCCTGATTATGTCCCTCATGGTATAAACGACCCAGCGTATCAGAGAGACCGCCCCGAACCAGATAACAGGTATGGTCAGTATCGTCAGCGTCTTTCTCCTGAAGAGCTTGGCAACGGCATAGATCAGGATCGACGAATTAAAGACAGACCACGCAAATGTCAGATACATAAGGGCGGCCGCAAAGGGGTAATCGCGCAGTATCGAAGCGGAATCATAATTTGATGCGAACACCGTTGCTATCAAGGGCAGGATCGAGAGACAGAGAGCCTGGATAAGAAGACCCGTCATATCGGCTATGCATATCTTCGAGCGGCTCCTTACATTGCCTCTTATGTTTATGAACTCCCTGTATTTATAGTAATCACAGGTGGAAAAAACGGTATTGATCATACAGAAAAGACTTACCAGGGATGTATTCAGCGTATACATTATTACCTGCATGCCATAAGGATTATCTCCCAGAGGCTCTGCCTCGACGATAAAATCCCGCTTCTCCAATGCTCCATATATGGTCATGGGATAAACAAGGTTCACATAGACGAACAGTACCGCAAGGAAAAGGAGACCGATCAGAAAGAATCTGCTCCTCGTTATCCTTATCAATTCTATATGTACAAGATCCGCGAACATCCGTCAGCCGATATCCCTCTTTTTGGAGACAGCCAGAGCCGTAATATACGATACTGCAAAATAGACTGCGCCGACTATGATCGAACGTAACACCGTCTCTCCCTCACAAACGGGAGAAAGGATCGACAGATTCTGAGACGGGATATAGTTCTCGATACGGAAACTCGTATGGAATGCCCTGTTGATGATATAGTTGCCAAGAGACAGAGCGATGGTAAGAGCTCCTGACGCGAGGATAACACCGACCGTGATCGTGGCAGCCTTGCTCCTGCAAACATAACAGAAGGAACAGAGCAGTACGCCGAACGCCAGTGTCAGGAAATAAGTAAGGAAGAAATATGCGACAGCTGCTCCGTCGATATTCCACCACAGACGGTCTCCCATCAGAAGGAGCGTCAGTGCCGAAAAGAGAAAGCGGAGTATATGAAGGATCATCACATATGTTCCGAATACTATGATCCTGGCCCCGAAAAGCGTCCATCTGTGCTTGGCGGTTATGATAAGGTTCTTGTCAAGTCCCGTGGCGAAGATATCACCGAAAAAGATACCCGCGAAGATGGCTACATATATAAGCTGATCGAGCGATTCCATATTCTGATGGAAGATCTCGACAACATCATCATAATAGCAGATTCCGATACCCCAGAATGACGACATCGAGACAGTACTCTCGCCTTCTTCCGCGGCATCCCTGCCCATATCCATTCCGGTATTGAATCCGACCTCAAAGCTTCTCTGGAAGCCTTCGATGGAATTACCCATCTCGCCAAGCTCCTCGATATCCTGTTCGGTATATCCCAGGGCACTCAGGACATCCATCCTCATGACGACCATACCGACGATAAAGGTCATGCAGAGAAGAAATACGGGAAGGATATATACGGACTTGAGCCTGGTGGCTCTGTATGTCTCAGCTTTAATAAGATTCCAAAGCATATCTTACCCCTCCCTCCTTAAGTATAATCCGTCCGGGCATTTCCCGTTATCTTCAGGAAATACTCCTCGAGTTCGGTCGCTTCGACGCTTATGGATTCAACGGCTACCCCGGCCATTACCAGCGCGGAATTAAGAAGGGAAACATCATCCAGCCGCTCAAAGACATAGATCGTCTTCGAGTCGATAGTCTGATAATCGGTAAATCCGTTGGAATCAAGTATCGGAAGGACAGAGGAAGAATCGGCGGTCTTGATGACGATCTTATCCTTGCAGCGGAGCCTGAGTTCCTCGCTCGTGGACTCCTCAATAATGTGTCCCTTATCGATGATCGCATACTGAGTGGCGATCTTGGCAAGTTCTTCAAGTATATGGCTGGATATGAGGATCGTAATCCCGTTTTCCTTGTTGAGCCTGGAAAGGATCTCTCTCATCTCGGCGATACCCTGCGGATCGAGACCATTGATAGGTTCATCCAGCAAAAGGAAGTCGGGATCTCCGACCAGCGCCAGCGCGATGCCCAGTCTCTGTCTCATACCTAAAGAGAACTTGCCGGCCTTTTTCTTGCCGACCTTACCGAGCCCCACGAGAGAAAGCTTCTCGGAGATATAATTCTTATCCCCTATCCCGTAAGCAAGGCACTTTATCCTCATATTGTCGTAAGCAGACAGATTGGGATGCAGGGCGGGGGCTTCGATAAGAGCACCGATCCTGGAAAAAGCCATTTCTTCCTTCCCTTCGAATCCGTCATACCGGAAAGAACCGGAAGTGGGCTCTGCCAGTCCCGCGAGTATCTTCATTATGGTTGTCTTGCCGGCGCCGTTCTTGCCTATGAGACCGTATATAGAACCGCGCTTAATATGAATATCGACATTACTTACTGCAGGTACTTTTTTATACACCTTGGTAAGCTTATCGGTTACAAGAAACATCTCTTCCACGTAGATCTCTCCTTATATCAGCTATATCGCCATTATGACGGGTACATGTTTTTATAACGACAACAAAGTATAAAGAAAATATAAAGACTTACTTGACCTTGGCAAGTCTGAATCCGATGCCCCAGATGGTATCGATATACTCCTCATCGGTGATCTTCTTCATCTTGGCCCTGATATTGCTTATATGAACGTTTATCGTCTTATCTTCGCCGATATAGCATTCATTCCACGCATATTCGAAGATCTCCTGCTTGGAGAAGACCTTTGAAGGATAGAGCATAAAGAGCTCGAGGATCTTATATTCCTGCCTTGTGAGCTGAAGTTCCTTGCCGCACAAAGTGGCTTCGTAGTTATTCTTATCAAGGACAAGATCCTTGAACTCTATGGTGTTGTTCTCTTCGACCTTCTCCTCGTAGCCTTCGTTTACTCTTCTAAGCTGAACGTCGATCCTGGCTATAAGTTCCTTCACCTCAAACGGCTTGCTCAGGAAATCGTCGGCACCCATGGAAAGAAGATCCACTCTCGAATCGACGCCGCACTTGGCCGATACGACGATTATCGGAACCTTGGAGATCTCCCTGATGCTCTTGGTCAGTGACTCTCCGGTCATACCCGGCATCATTAGATCCAATACGACAAGATCAAACTTGTCCGTCTTGAAGTTGAGCATGCCCTCAGTCCCCGAATAAGCCTGGACAACCTCTATGCCGTGCTTTCTGACAGCCTCGTACATGAGGTTATTGATATCGGCATCATCTTCTACGATAAGTATCCTGGGTGTTGCATTCTGCATGATCTTATATCCTCCCCGTAATCTTCTGCACTGTCAGTTATTTTACCATAGTAAAGACATAAAAGGACCGCCTTTTGAAAAAAGACGGTCCCTGACATTTATCTGTTATTTGGTTCGTAAGATCAGCCTTCTGACTTCATGTCCTTTTTGACTCCGCTGTATTCCTTCTCTTCGAGAGGCAGGACGGCGTTGAAGATGATACCTACAAGAGCACCGACTGCAAGACCCGTGAGAGAGATGTCAACTGAACCAAGCGTGATGTCGATGGATTCGGCTGCACAATACTTGACGCCGACGGACAGGCCCAGGATGAGAGCCGCGATGATGACGTTTCTGCTCTTGCCGAAATCGACCTGGTTCTCAACGATGTTACGTACACCGACTGCAGAGATCATACCGTAAAGGACGATCGAAACACCACCGATGGTCGCAGCAGGGAGCGATCCGATCAGAGCCGCGAACTTCGGGCAGAAGGAGAAGAGGATCGCGCAGTAAGCAGCGATACGGATGACCCTGGGGTCATAAACTTTCGTCAGGGAAAGAACACCGGTGTTCTCGCCGTATGTCGTGTTCGCAGGAGCTCCGAAAAGCGAAGCGAGCATGGTAGCAAGACCATCACCGAGGAGAGTCCTGTGAAGCCCCGGGTCCTCGATAAAGTTTTTGTTCGTTGTGGAAGAGATAGCGGAGATGTCACCGATATGCTCGACCATAGTAGCCAGTGCGATCGGCATGATCGTGATCAGGGCATTGGTGATTTTCGAGCCGTCCGGAGATTTGAAAACTGCGAACACGGTATCTTCCATCTTGAACGGAAGACCGATCCAGGCTGCCTCACTTACCGCACTGAAATCAACGATATGCAGGCAGATGGCTGCGATATAAGAAACGATGACACCTAAGAGGATCGGTACGATCTTTATCATGCCCTTACCGAAGATGTTGCACACGATAACGACCAGTATCGCCAGAATGGCAACGAGCCAGTTGCTCTGGCAGCTGTCGATAGCCGAAGATGAGAGCGTAAGACCGATCGCGATGATGATCGGGCCTGTTACGATCGGCGGGAAGAAGCGCATGACCTTCTTCTGTCCGAAAGCCTTGATAAGTCCCGCCAGCACCAGATAGAGCGCACCGGCGGCCAGTACACCCAAGCAGGCATACGGCAGAAGTTCCGGATGAAGCACCTCTACTTTTTCTCCGCCTTCAAGGGTCTCCACCGTCCATGCGACCATCTTATATCCTCCGATAAATGCGAAGGAAGAACCCAAGAACGCGGGCACCTTACCCTTTGTCAGAAAATGGAAAAGCAATGTACCCAAACCTGCGAACAGAAGTGTCGCAGATACAGATAGACCGGTCAGCGCCGGCACAAGAACTGTCGCGCCGAACATAGCAAACATATGCTGGAATCCTAGCACGAGCATCTTGTTGTAACCTAACTTGCGGGCATCATAGACACCGCCGTTTTGTTCACTCATAGACGACCTCCCGAAAAGATTATTTACCTATAAAAAATTATATCCCAACAGTTTCTCTTTTCATTGTTACAATTTCGCCCGGTCAGCTTTGAGATCCCGATCTTATGGGATGGACCGAAAGTAGTGGTATACTTCTACTGATAAAGCCGCAGCATGAGGTGAAAATGTCTAGGATCGTATTTGTTATCGGAGTACTGGCGTCGGGAAAGACCGCATTCATAAAAAAGAACTTCCCTGCCAGGAAATACAAGATACTGAATATAAAGAACTATCAGGCAAAGCTCAAGGACAAGGAGAACCACGGCGCCGTCCTGTCCACCGAGAAGCACATGCAGATCCTCATGAATGCCCAGCGCCTGATCCTTGACGATGCGATCAGATTCCTGAAACAGGACCGTGACGTAGTTGTCGAACATACCCTCTTCAAGTCCATAAGACGTAAGGAATATATCGATATCATCAAGAAGTCCACTGACGCAACGGTCGAAGTCTATGTTATGCAGCCCCCTCCCGAACAGTGGAAAAGGGATATGGAGATCAAGAAACTCGATCCCGCTGTTATCAAGCAGGCGGACGAGTTCGAATTCCCCGATCCATCAGAAGGCTTCGATGCCATATACAAGGTCACGGGAGATGACATCATACTGTGGGAGACCGGAAGAAGCCGTGAGAAGGTGATCCCTCATCCCGAAGAATCGGAAACGGAGGACACCCCGGTTGAAGATCCCTCTTCAGCCGAGAACAACAATCTTCTCGAGAGCATGTATGTCAGGAAATTCTGGCACTACTGCGAAGTCTGCGGCAAGAAGGAGTATCTGACTGCCGATGAAGCCCATAAAGCGGGTTGGGACTATCCTCCGATAATGGGTCATTTCAGATGGCCGGGACCCAGGATCTGCGGTAACTGCAGCATATTTGACACTCTCTACTGGAAGATGACCCAGCAGGAACTGTCTCTGGCTCTCCCCAAATCCGGTGGTTTGACCGCAAAGGAAAAGGAGACTTTGTACAGGATCAAGAATGAGCCCGAAAGTCTCCTTAAGGACAGCGAAGAGGCTTAATTTACCGTCCGGTATTATCCTATCGAATTGACAGTTCCTATGAATACGGGTGTATATGTATCCGTTTCCGCGATAACGAACATAAACGGCCTGTTAAGCTCCACATGTGCCGAACGGATATGCAGCCCCAAGGTGTCAAGGCATACTGACGTGGCTGCGGAAGCGGATGTTCCGTGCTCATCAAGGTCTATATGCGTATTCTGAATGACTTCGGATATATAAAGCTCGGAAAGATCGGCGATCCCGGTAAGATCGGCTGCGAAAGGATCATATGCAGTCTCTATTCCGAGTGTCTGAAGACAATCATCAAGCGTCAATTCCGAATCAAAGGAAAACTTCGGAACGGTAACGTCAAGATCGATATCGCCTGTCCTTGATGCCAGAAGATCCATATAATCCTCAGAAGTGAACGAAGCGGCGAACTCATTCGCACTCAGGGAATCGTCAGAAGGAAGGATCGCGATAAAACAGTAAGGTCCGTAATACCCCTTGATAAAACCCGTAGCAATATCGCTCTCTATATAGAGTCTCTCATTCCTGTTCATATATGTTACGTTCTCTTCGATCCCCGAACTGTTAACAAAGATCCCCTCCTCATCATTTCCTTCGGGGAACTCCTCGAGCCAGGCTCCCTCAAAAGCTATCGTATTGATAAGGAACATGACATCCGTAGGCTCGATATGATCGATGATGCCGTCGATCATGCCGTTCGTCTGTTCCCTGATCTCATCATTGATCACAGAAGGAGTGTCCGCGTCAAAAGGCACGACGTTGACCGATGCCCCGAGATCTTCCCTTACCTGATCCAGGTATTCCTCATTAACTGCATCCGTTATCCGGTCGTTGATCCAGACGGAATTACAGGAGCTTACAGCCGTATTATCGTACTCCCCTTCAAGGATGCCGTTAAGAACGGCAGAGAATCCGTATCCATCCTCATATGTGCTCCCCGGAAAGAGCGCGTCCGTGATCTCATCTCTTGTAGTACCGCGGGCGCCGATGTTTACCGATTGAAGCGCGAGCATAAGTGAAGCCGGGGATACCATAAAGTTCTGCCCGTCGGGACTTTCTGCGCATAAAGCATTTAAAAGATCGAAAGAAAACTCTCTGTAAGAATCCGCCGCGCTGTGCTCTTCATCATCTTCCGGGTCCGTCTCCCGGTCAGCCTCCTGTTCCACCCGGGCTTGAACGGGGCGGCCGCCGATAGATCCCTGATCATCAGCGCTTCTGCATGAAGCCAGGCTTCCTGCAAGAACAGAAAGCGCAAGTACTGCCGTTATAGTCTTTTTCATTACACTGATACTCCTTATCCTTGATGTCTGTATCTGATTAGACGCAAACCGCGGACAAAGGTTGCAGGATCTATTTTCCCAGTCTGTCTCTCGTCAGGAAATAATATCCGTATTCGAATATTGCCTGGGCAGTCCATCCTATGGCGCAGGCATATGCTTCCGCGACGATCCCCATCTTCGGGACCCAGAGAAACACGATAAGAGCGCGGATGGATATCTGAAGTATGGTGGAAATGAGAGCAATATGCATCTTGTCCATTCCCCTGAAGTATCCCTGTATGGCATTGACTATGCAGGCCAGAAGGAAGATACCGGATTTGACGGTCAGATACTTTACACCGATCTCTATCATGCCGGTCGCTCCGTCCGGAGTCAGCAGGATCATGATCGGAGTCTTAAGGAGCATGACAAGAGTGAAGATTATCGGAAAATAGCAGAGAGCTACCATAAGACCCAGCCTTATGGAATCCCTGACTCTTTTTCTGTTTCCCGCTCCCCTGTTCTGGGCCGCACAAGTCATGATGCCGCTTCCTATGCTCTGGGCGGGAATGCATGCAAAATCGTCGACACGGCATACGGCATTGAAAGCATCGATGGCGACTATCCCCTGCGTGTTGATGACTCCCTGGATAAAGAGCTTTCCGACCGGCTGGGCCGCCTGCTGGAGAGCCGTCATGGATCCGAGTGTCAACGTCTTTTTGAGGAGCGTATGATCGATCCTGATATCTTCCTTACGCAGATTAAGCATCTCACACCTTCTGCTTATATAGAAAATGCAGCAGATCACGGATATCATCTCGGCAAGGACCGTGGCAAGTCCCGCTCCGGCAACTCCCATTCCGAATACTCCGATAAAAAGAAGATCCATGAGGATATTAAGCGCACACGATATCCCGAGGAAAACGACGGGGGATGAAGAGTTCCCTATTCCTCGGAGTGAATGCGACATAATGTTATACTGGAACGTGAAGAGAAAACCCACGAACATGATGCGGAGATAGATAAGTGCCTGGGACATGATGTCGGACGGAGTATTAAGAAGCCTCAGGATAAGAGGCGCCGCGAAAAAACCGATAACAAAGACCGTCAGGCTGAAGAAAAGCCCGAAGATGACCGTGGTGGCGAATTCCCTCTTCAGCCGCCTGAGATCCCCCTCGCCATAGATCCTGGCAATGAGGATCGACGCCCCCATTCCGAGCCCCGAGGCTCCGAGGACCATAATAGTCATGACGGGATTGGAAACGGAGACGGCACCCATGGGGATCTCTCCGAGCATCTTACTGATGATGACAGAATCCGCCATGTTGTATGTGAGCTGAAGGAAGTTACCGAGTATCATCGGAACGGCATATCTTATGATCAGGAAAAAGATATTTCCCTTTGTCATGTCATGCGAACCCGATGCCACAAAAATACCTCCTCGATTCCCTTACGACCTGTATTATAATACAGAAAAATGAGATGGAGACCCCGTTATGCAGTACCGAAATGACCTCCCCATACTTGGCTACGGTTGTATGAGATTCACAAAGGACAGTAAAGGCAAGCTCGATTACGCCAAGGCCGAAAAAGAGATCTTACGCGCATACGAACTCGGCATAGATTATTTTGATACGGCATATCTTTATAACGGCAGCGAAGAACTGCTCGGAGAAGTGTTTGAGAAGAATCATATGAGGGACAAGGTAAAGATCGCCGCCAAACTCCCGCAGTATATGGTCAGGGACAGAAAGGGCCTCGATAAATATCTGGACGAGGAACTGCGAAGGCTTCGGACCGACCATATCGATTACTATTTCATGCATCATATGACAGATCATGCCCAGCTTCAAAAGCTTATGGATATGGGCTTTCCCGAATGGGTCGAGGAAAAGAAGTCACAGGGAAAGATAGGCCATATCGGCTTTTCTTACCACGGAACCACCCCGACATTCCTTAAGATCCTGAACGCCTATCCCTGGGAGATCACCATAGTCCAGTATAACTACATGGACGAGACCACACAGGCGGGCAGGACGGGAGTCGAAGCCGCTGCCGCCAAAGGCATACCCGTTGTAATCATGGAGCCTCTGCGCGGAGGAAAGCTCGTCGATCTGCTTCCTCAGAAAGCCAAGGACATGATATCCTCGGATCCTCACGGCTGGAGCGCGGCGGAATGGGCATTCCGGTGGCTCTGGGATCAGAAAGCGGTAACCTGCGTCCTGTCGGGGATGAACTCGATCGATATGATAGAAGAGAACTGCAGGATAGCTTCAAACGTAACGCCCGGCACATTCGGAGAAAATGAATTTGCAGTGATCGGTAAGATAAAAGATGCAATATCCGAGACCATGAAGATAGGCTGTACGGCTTGCGGTTACTGTATGCCCTGCCCCGCAGGGATAGACATCCCGGGATACTTCCGCTGCTATAACCATCTCTATTCGGAAAAGAAGCAGTCAGCGCACTGGGAATTCATCCAGACTATCGCGCTGCATCATGACAGTTCTTTATTCGGAGCATGCCTTAACTGCGGAAAGTGCGAGAAGCACTGCCCCCAAAATATCGAGATCAGGAAAGAACTTGCAATAGCGGACCGTAAACTCCGCTCATTCCCGTATAATGTAGCCATCCCTATGGCAAAAAGGATAATGATCGGGAAAAAGCCTCAGTAGACCTTATAGCATCCCCTGCAGAACTTTGCCTTTGACGGAGCTGCGAAGATAAAGACCGAGCGAAGTATATCCGCGCCGCTGGCGGCAAAATTGACCCATGCGATAAACCTTAGTATCCCCCCTCCGAAGTCCGGGATAAATGCCGACAGGATAAAAGGGATCACCGTCAGGACCGCAA
>JAFZWN010000147.1 GCA_017617295.1 Clostridiales bacterium
ATCTTGGAATCGATTCTTACGTTCTTTATCTCTGGGAAAAACTTCTCACTTACGGCATTGCTTCCGACAAATCTGTATTTCTTGTCAAAGACCAGATAACCGTATGTGCTGAGCTCATCTATCTTCTCCTGAACACTCAGGTTAACGTTATAGATCGTCGACCTGGCGACAACATAGTCAAGGACGAGTGTGCAAACGAGATAGAAGAACGGGATCAGATCGTACTTCATTGAGAAGATGTGCCTTGCCAGATAGACCAGCAAAACGCCCAATAAAGATCCGGAGTAGATCATCATGATCCTGAAAGAAGCGCTCCTCTTTCCGAGATATGTGAGGATCGTAAAGAAAGCGGCCAGTCCGACTTCTACCGCCAAAACGATATACCTGATGTAATAGATCGTTCCAGGCGTCTTGACCAGAGGCGAAGGCGCACCTTTGATGAACTCCAAGGAAGAATAGAATACCGGGAATCTGTCCGTGACCATCGTAGACAGGAAGATCACGATATTGATCAGGAGTATGGTGATAGAGAACCACATCGGGATCTTGGAATCGGAACAGTCGATAAGAACGTAAACTATCAGGAGCGGAAGGAATACCCCGCCAAGATAAGTCAGTGAATTGGAGATCACGGCCTCCTGCAGATTCCTGGAACATGACAAAAGGAAATATCCGATATTGCTTAACATTACGCAAACGGAGATCAATATCTCAAGAGTATTCGAGCCGCGCCTCGAAAAGAGCACGAGCGCGAACGTAGATAGCATACTGAGAAGCATTACTACAGCCAGAATAATCGAATAGATACCCATGGTCACCCTTACTTACCGAAAATGCATTTTACCAACAGTATTTTACCGCACATTCAAAACAAAGTGTTAATATTTTTATAATATAGACAATAAAACTTTTGCTTAAGCACGAAGAAAGGTAGAAAAATGCTAAAAGACGATGTCCTGAAGCTTATATACAGGGAAAACGGTTATATCTCCGGAGAAGCGGTAAGCCGCATTCTCGGAGTCTCAAGGGCTGCCGTTAACTCGGCAGTAAAAACCCTCAGAGATGACGGTTATGAGATAATCTCCTCTACCAACAAGGGATATCTTCTCAAAAATGATCCGGATAAGCTCTCAAAAGGTTCCGTATCAGCATTCCTTCCGGACACAAGAAGTGACGATGTGTATTTTTACGATTCGGTCGATTCGACGAATACTGTCCTTAAAACCCTCGCAGCCAAAGGCTCAGATTCCGGCACGGTCGTTATAGCTGACCATCAGACGGGCGGCAAAGGACGACGTGGAAGGAGCTTTTCATCTCCTCCCGGGGCAGGCGTATATCTCTCCTACCTCTTTAAGCCCGGAGCAGGTTTCGACAAGATATCCGATCTTACGAGCTGGACCGCCGTAGCCGTCGCGGATGCTATTAAAAACGCCTACGGACTCGATTCCAATATCAAATGGGTCAATGACCTCCTCATGAACAGGAAAAAGATCTGCGGTATCCTCACAGAAGTTTCCGTCGAAGGCGAGAGCGGCTTCATCGACACCTGCATTATCGGCATCGGAGTAAACGTCAACGAACAGGAATTCCCTCCTGAGCTTTCGGAAATAGCCACATCTGTCTCGATCGAGAACGGCGGGAATATCTTTTTGCGGGCAAAACTTGCTTCAGAGATCATTCTTTCCATGGACAGGCTTGCTTCGGAATGGCCCGATTCATCTTACTATCTTGAGCGTTACCGCGAACTCAACATTACAGTCGGCAGCAGGATCACTGCATACCCTCTTATGGCCGAGAACGGTCAGGGACGCACCGGAACAGCAGTCTCTATAAATGACGACTTCTCTCTGAAAGTCGAGTTTTCCGACGGTTCTATAGAGAATCTCAAAAGCGGCGAAGTCAGTGTCAGAGGACTTTACGGCTATACCTGACAGGTATTTAATACTCAATTTCCCGGAAAGTTTCAGACGCAGATATAGTCCTTTATCCTGTTGAACTTCGAATCACCTATTCCGCTCACATTCTTAATGTCTTCTATCGCCTTGAAAGGCGTCGTCTTCCTGTAGTCGATTATCGCCTGCGCAGTTACATCCCCTATACCCGGCAGGTTTTTAAGTTCTTCTGATGAAGCAGTATTGATGTTGACCATAAGCGCCGTCCCGCCTCCGGGATCAGCTGAGTCTCCGGATGTATTTCCCCAGACATAGACACCGTCCTGCCTGATAATATCCCCGCCGGTAAAGCCACGGGTTATCTCCTCCCGCGACGGGATATAGACGGACATATTGCATGGTATCTGATACACAAGGTTGATATTGCTTACCGAGGCCTTCTCCGTAAGACCTCCGGCATCCTCGATAATGTCGTTAAGAAGAACGCCTTTAGGTGCTTCATAGATGCCCGGAACATTCACTTCACCGCATATATAGACGCTTATCATTTGAACGGAAACAGCTGACGGTTCGGATGAAGTTTCCGTTGAAGCGCTTGGAACAGTATCAGGGACCGTGCTCTCATTAACAGAGCTTTCATTTATTAAGGCCGTTTTCCCGCTCTTATAAGCCCTGATCGAAAGGTCTCCGTTTCCTTTGAACACGAGCTTATAGACGGCACTCAGTATAATTATCAGTATGAATGCCAGAGGATAGATCAGACTCTTTATCTTATTTGCCGTGCTCTTCTTCAACATAGAAAAAAGCATATCACGCTCTTAGTATGTTATTTGCGACAAAATAAGACAAAACCGACAAGGAGGATCCCCTGCCGGCTTCTGACAATATTTTAAAATTATATCCAAATCAGGATTCGCCTTCTTTGCGCTTGGTCTCCCAGAACTTCTCGATATTGTAGTTTTCACGCTCTTCCCTGCCCATGACATGAACTACAACGTCTTTGTAATCCAGCAGGATCCACTTATCGCCGGAACGGCCTTCAATGTGATCAGGAGTAATGTCAAAGTCTTTCTTCAAAACATATTCGACTTCATCCGCCAGAGACTTGATCTGCGTCGTGGAATTACCGCTGGCCAGGACGAAATAATCTGCAAGAACGGTCTTGCCCGTCAGATCGATCGTCTCAATATCGATACCCTTTTTCGAATCAAGTATCTCGGTTATCTTAGCGGCTAATTCTTTGCTGTCCATTATTTATCTCCTTAGTTTTCTTAATAATTTGATTGTAACACAATAAACGCTTACTTGTTTTAACTTATTGTAAAGCGAGTAACATCACTCGAGCTGTTTCCGCACAAGCGAGCATCGCGAGCGCGGAGGACTTACAGCGAGAGGGACGTTACGAGCGTCCCGGAGGACTTACAGCGAGAGGGACGTTACGAGCGCTTACATTCCAAGATCGCGCATCATCAGAAGCGTCATCGGGTGTATATCCCTACCCTGTGAAACGAACTTATCCTTTACCGCAGCAGCAGTCATGCGCATCGCGCTCTCAAGGTCTTTCTCGGCTGCCTCCCTGATAGGTGTGAGATCGGTGTAATTTCTGGAAGGCTCTATCTTATCTGCAAGATAAACGATCTTCTCAAGGAGCGTCATATCGCCTCTTCCGGTTGTGTGATAACAGATCGCATCGAGTATCTCAGGATCTTCGATTCCGAATTGCTCTTTCGCAAAAGTCGCGCCGGCAGGCGAATGAAGGAGTTTCTTCTCGGTAAACAATTCGCCGGAATATTTCTTTGCCTTTTCGAGTTGCTGATCCAAAGGCAGTTCTTTCGCGCAGTCGTGGAGTGCTCCTGCTATAAGCGCTTTGTCCTTATCGCATCCGAATACTCCGGCAAGATGCGCTGACAGATATCCTACATTGAGCGTGTGAAGGAGCCTCTTGCCGCCAAGATAGTGATACATCCATACCGCACTCTCGAAAAACTTTTTTCTCGCATCATCCGAAATGCCTGAAAGCATTGTGTTGTCAGAATATAACGCATGTCTTGCGATAAACTCACGTGCAGGGGCAGGCACCTCCGAGAAGTCTCCGCTGCCGGTTATCCCCGAAGATGAACATTCGATACCGTTAAGCCTGAAAATCCCGACCTTCCCGCCGAGATTCTTTTCAATGGAAGCCTTAGCTTTATCAACATCAGTGCCGTCACCGGGTCTTACTGCCGCGAGGAGCGTCACAAAGTTAAGGATCTCGCCGGGCTTGTACCATGTCTCGAAAGAACCGAGCGTATCAGAACCCATGATCCAGAAGAAATCATGGTGTTCCTCTGCCTTCTTGCGCTTAACACCGTTGGCAATAAGGAAATCTCTTATGTATTCTTCAGAAGTGAGCTTTGCAAGGACTACAGCCGTATAGCTGACACCCTCGATATCAAATTCGACATCGCTTACAAAGCAGTTCTTAAGGCTCAGACCTTCGACCGTCTCCTTCATCATGTAAAGACGGTACGGAGGCGGGAGTTTATTGGTATAGAGCTTAAAAGAATTACGGACCGAAGGGATAATGATCACGCAGTCAATGAACCCGCTCTTCATAGCGGACTCGATCATAGCTATGTGACCGTTATGGACAGGATCAAATGACCCTCCGAAGATACCGATCCTCATTTATTAACCGAGTGTCCTTCCTATGTCGTGACGGAAGTGCATATCTTTGAAAGAGATCTTTGCGACACCTTCGTAAGCGCCGTCGATAGCCTCGTCAAGAGTATCTGCCTCATCATATACGCAGAGAACGCGTCCGCCGCTCGTAACGAGCTTACCATCCTTAAGCGCGGTGCCTGCCTGGAAGACGAGTTTGCCGCAGGTATCGATACCTGTGATCTCGTAACCCTTAGCATAGCTCTGCGGATATCCGCCGGAAGCCATGACAACAACGCAGGAGCACTTATTCTTCCACTTGAAATCGATCTGGTCGAGTCTGCCGTCGATGATGGCATCTACTATATCAAGGAGACTGTTCTCGAGAAGGGGTAATACTGCCTGTGCTTCAGGATCTCCGAAACGCGCGTTATACTCAACGACCTTCGGTCCTTCAGGCGTAAGCATGAGTCCGAAGTATATAACACCCTTGAACGGTCTTCCCTCTTTCTTGAGAGCTTCGACAGTAGGTGTGATTATCTCGTTCTGGATACGTGCCTTAAGCTCGTCAGTCATGTCGGCACCGGGTGTAACAGCACCCATGCCGCCGGTGTTGAGGCCTTCATCGTGGTCATATGCTCTCTTATGGTCTCTGGAAGATACCATCGGAACACATGTATTACCGTCAGAGAAAGCGAGAACTGTGAGTTCGGGACCAGTCATGCATTCTTCGATTACGATCGTGGAACCTGCAGAACCGAACTTCTGGTCTTCCATCATGTCCTTTACAGCCTGCTTAGCCTCATCAAGATTCTGGGCGATGATAACGCCCTTACCGAGAGCAAGACCGTCACACTTGATAACGATAGGCATGGGCTGTGTCTCGAGATAATCAAGAGCTGCCTTTTCATCCGTGAAGATCTCATACTTTGCAGTAGGGATCGAATACTTCTTCATGAGCTGCTTGGAAAAAGCCTTGGAGCCTTCGATTATCGCAGCGTTTGCCTTCGGTCCGAAACTGCGGAGGCCGGCTTCTTCCATCCTGTCGACCATGCCCATCGCGAGCGGATCGTCAGGTGCAACGAAAACGAGGTCAAACTGCTCATTCTTTGCATATTCGACCATACCATCTATATCAGTAGCCTTAATGTTGACGCATGTAGCGATAGACGCGATTCCTCCGTTACCCGGAGCGCAGTATAGATCCGTTACCCTCGGATCCTGTTTGAGTTTCCAGCAGATAACATGTTCTCTTCCGCCGCCGCCTACTACGAGTACCTTCATTTATACTTCCTCCGAAAACTTATTCGATTATTTCAAATAGTGCATCCAGGACTTAGCTTCCGCCTTGCTGATAATCGCAGCGATATCCTTATGCATAATTCCCTTTACAAGGATCGCTTCATCAGAGAGGACTTCGCAAACATATCCTTCAGCAGCATCAACGACCTTGGCGGGAACATCAGCTCTGATCACGATATCAGCAGAGATCTCCTCATAAGGCGTGATCTTAACGCTCTCTTCGGTCCATGCCCTTGCTTCGGGAGGATTACCCAGGGCTGCCTCGAGTATGTCACCGCATACAGCTGAAGCAGTAGGAAGCGTTCCTGCTCCCTGACCGTAGAACATTGCCTGTCCCAAGCTGTTG
>JAFZWN010000148.1 GCA_017617295.1 Clostridiales bacterium
CCAAGTACTACGAGAGAGCACAGAAGTATATGCCTAACGGCACATGCGGCGTAATGTGCTTCGGTATCAAGGGCGGAAGGGACGCCAGCGTCAAGCTCATGGATTCCCTGAAGTTCATCACGATCGTAACTCACGTTGCAGATGCCAAGACCTGTGTTCTTCATCCCGCTTCGCATACCCACCGTCAGCTTACCGACGAGCAGCTCATGGAGGCAGGCGTCGCTCCTGATCTGATCAGGCTTTCGGTCGGTATCGAGAATGTCGACGACATAATCGCCGATCTTAAGCAGGCACTTGATTCGGTCGGCTGATTCTTGTATCATCTGACTTTGTAACAATACGGAACGGAAGTGAATTGACATGACACTTGAAGAGCAGGAGCTGGCGGCTTCGCTGGTCAGGATATTCGAGAATGTAGTCCTCGCGGAGGAGAAATCCATCCAGAAGGGTTATTTTTCCGACCTTTCCATAGCTGAGATGCATACGCTCGATGCCATAGGACCTTATGAAGCGAGGACCATGAGCGAGACGGCACAGGATCTGGGGATAACCACGGGTACTCTTACCGTGTCGATCGACCGCCTCGTTAAGAAGGGTTATGTCAACCGCAAAAGGGACGAGAACGACAGAAGAATCGTAAGGATAAGCCTTACGCGTAACGGAAAGCTCGCAGCCAGGCTCCACGGTAAGTTCCATGCCGTATTGGCCAGACATATCCTGGAACCGTATTCCGAGGAGGAGAAGGCCCTGATACTTAAGATGGTCAGGGAAGTTGACTCGTATATGGAGACCCAGGTCGAGCGCTACAATAATGAGGATTACAGAAAGACGGCTAAGGAAGTCGCCAGAGACACCAGAAAGAGAGAGGAATAAGATGGGAGACAACGCAGAGCCCCGAGAACGTAACTTAGCAGAAGAAGAGTTGGACAGGAAGGACCGTATATTCGAAGATGTACTGAAACTTCTTGTGGAGGAGCTGGGAATATCTCCCACCGACATCACCCCTGATCTTCGGATCATGGAAGATCTGGCATTTGATTCGCTTCAGATCTATCAGCTGGTCATCGATCTCGAGGAAGCATACGATATCAGGATGCCGGACGAAGTGCTGGATACAGTCGTCACAGTAGGGGATGTTGTCGACCTGGTCTATAAGTTCACATCCTAATGAGATATATCGTAATCATCAACAGCAGAGCAAATCCGAAGACGAGGGAAGCATTGGACGATGCTATACGTAACGTGTCTCTTGTTGATCCCGATCTTCGTAACAGGCTCGAATTCAAATATACCGAATACCCGGGCCACGCCGCTGACATAGCCACCGAGGCGGCGGCTTCCTACGGCGACAAGGTGACGATAGTCGCGTGCGGCGGAGACGGAACGATCCACGAGATCGCCAATGCGCTTGCTTTCGGAAAGACACCCATGATCGCCATACCATTCGGAACGGGAAACGATTTTGTTAAGACCACGTTGCCGAACTGGAAGCTCTGGGACTTTGAGAGGCTCATCATGAACCTCGACAAGACCGAGATCAAGCCCGTCGATCTCGTAAAGATCGACAGCTATGACATGATGGGCAACCATATAAACCACTGGTCCCGGTATTTTAACAATGTGGCTTCGATCGGTCTCGACACCAAGGTGCAGGCCAGGGCCAAGGCTATAGTTGCCGCCAAGGATACCAAGTTCAACAGAAAGACTGCATATATCAGAGCCGCGCTGGCGCTTGTCCTCGGCGGCAAGAGAGGCAACGACTTCTCTTTCGAGCTCGAACTCGAGGACGGAACGGTCTATAAGAGCAGCAAGACCAGATATACTCTTCTCAGCATGTGTAACGGAAAGTATTACGGTGACGGTTTCTGTCCTGCCCCCATGGCCGATATATCCGACGGCCTTATCGATGTCTGCGTCGTTGATGACGTGCCTCTTTACAGGGCGATCCCTCTTCTGGCCGCATACAAGACAGGCAAGCATGTCGGCAAGAACGGCATAACGATGCTTAGAGCCACGAGCGGTTCGGTGACATCGCACGATCCATCGTTCCAGCTGATGGGCAATTACGACGGCGAGGACTTTTTCGGAAACAGGATAAGGTTCGAAGTATATCCCAAAGCTATCAATATGGCATTTTTCCCGGAGGAAGGTTACAAGAGATGAAAAAGGTCTTAAAGGTTATCCTGATCGTTCTTCTGGCGATCGTTCTGATCATCGTCGGCTACGTGGTCTATGTCTTTGCTTCCTATAGCCGCATAGAAGATAATCTCGCTTTGACTCCCGAGAATTCCGGAAGCTTCGACGACAGTCTGGCAACCGGCACCGAATACAGCATAATGACCTATAATATCGGCTTCGGAGCCTACCTTCAGGACTACAGCTTCTTTATGGACGGAGGCGAATCCTCATGGGCCAGAAGCGAAGAACTCCTTGTCGAGAATATCGGTAACATCGGTACTTTCGTTGATTCGTTCGAGCCTGACTTCGTCTACCTTCAGGAAGTTGATATCAACGGCACGAGGACATATCACGTAAACGAATTCGAGATGCTCAAGGAGAGGATAGGCGCGGGAAGCTTCGTCTTCTCGATGAACTACCATTCCGCATTCCTGTTCTGGCCGGTAAACGAGCCTCACGGCGCCAACCAGTCCGGAATAATGACATATTCGCGTGATGTCGCTATAGAGAGCGCGCTTCGAAGGAGCCTGCCGATCTCGACATCCCTTAAGAAGATAGTCGACCTCGACCGCTGCTACAGTGTAAGCCGTATCCCCGTCGAGAACGGCAGATATCTCTGCCTTTATAATCTTCACCTGTCCGCTTACGGCACTGACGCTTCGGTCCAGGAGGGACAGCGTAACATGCTCTTCGAAGACATGAGCAGAGATGTGCAGGCCGGTAATTACGTTATCTGCGGCGGCGACTTCAACCATAACCTGAGACAGGGCGCCGTTTCCGACAACATCCCCGCCTGGGCTACACCGTTCCCGTACGATCAGCTCCCTGACGGCATGAGAGCCGGTTATGTCAATGCCGCTTCGACGGACATGGATACAGATACCTGCCGTAATTCAAACGAACCCTACCAGCCCGGTCACACGTTCACTGTAATGGCCGACGGCTTCCTGGTATCCGATAATGTCAGCGTCGATCTCTACAGGACAGTGGACGCCGAGTTCCTTTACTCCGACCATAATCCCGTTTATATGACTTTCGAGCTTCAGGAATAATACCTGTTTCTTTTCCACTCGTTTGTCCGCCCCGCACCGGAAGGCTCGTAAAACCGTGCCGGATAAGATATAATGATGTTAAAGATCTTTTACGGGAGGCCACTATGGAAAACTATACTATCTGCAATTGCATGAATGTCTCATATTTTGATGTCGAGGACGTACTTCATCAGAGCGAGTCTTTCTCGGATGTCGAGAAGGCTTTCGAGAAGGTCCAGGCTGTAACGCAGTGCTCGACGGGCTGCGGCGGCTGCCACGACAAGATCCTTGATGCGATCTCCGAGATAATGAGCAAGTGATATTATTTGTGTGATATTGAAGGCTCCGCACCGGCGCTTTGCCGTGCGGGGCTTTTTTTGTGTGCAGGATCTGATGCTCTCGATGTACCACATTTTCGTTCTGAACTGGGATTATGTGGTACAGGTATATGGTACATTTGGGGTGATGTACCACATTTTCGTTCTGAACTGAGATTATATGGTACAGGTATATGGTACATCGGCTGAGAAGACAGGAGAGGGTACCGTATGCGCATAGTCTTCGCTCAGTCTGCGCGAGATCAGTCCGTGATCAACACGTGTACCACTAAAAACGCGAAAACACCGATATCACTGGTACTACTCTCTGGTACATTCTGCTGTTTGTACCACTAAAACCGCGAAAACACCGATGTAACTGGTACCACTCTCTGGTACATTTGGACGTTATAGCGTGATAAAGCAGAAACAAAAAAGCCGCGCCCCGGGAAAGGCGCGGCTCCTAATCTCATAAATCAACCCAGATCCGGGTCGAAGTGGAGAGTCTCCATCATGTGCATCCACTCGGTGAGGGCGGCGGTCATCTTGTGGGCGTTGTTGTCGAAGTCCTTACCCCACATGGGTTCGCCTACGTAGATCCTGAGCTTCTTCCTCTTGAGGAAGCCCTTGAAAGGGTGGGGGTATTTGACTGTCCTGGGCCAGATCTGATAGGCGCCGGAGATGTATACGGGGATGAGGGGAGTGCCGGACTTGATCGCCAGATAGCAGGCGCCGTCCTTCATCTCGCCGACCTTGCCGTCGGGGGTCCTTGTTCCTTCGGGGAAGACGAAGCAGATGTTGCCCTTCTCGACTTCCTTCTTGGCCTTGACGAGTCCGCGCACGGGGTTGCCGTAACGCTCGACTGCGATGCCGCGGCCGACTCTCATGATCAGGCGCCCGAGGGAACCGTAGTTGGTCTCGAGATCGGCGCCGACCAGGGCGCACATGTGCTTGAAGTGGCCGCGGGGCAGGAACTTGGCGATCAGGACACCGTCGGCGAAGCACTGGTGGTTCGATGCGACTACATAAGGGTTGGTCTTCGGGAAGTTCTCCTTTCCGATGCACTTGAAGTTAACGCAGATGTCGGTCAAAAGGAGGAATCCTACTTTTGCTATGTGGGGCCAAAGGCCACGCTTGGCGGGATATTTCTCGTCAAGATGCTGGTTGCTGTTATGTTTCTTTTCAGTCTCTTCTGACATTAGAATCAGCCTCTTTTGTTCTTTAGATATTTTATTCAGTATATCAGATTATTTATTTTTTCAATGCAAAAATACTTTTATAGACTTCACAAAAACAAAATGATAATATCAATAAGATGCGTTAATCTGCGCAGGGAGGTAAATAATGCGTTCTGTTACAGGAACACCGATCTTCAAGTCCGAGAGATACGGGAATCTCAAGGAACTTATCACGACCGCGTGCGATAAGCATGCTGCCGTTGATGCTTTTATATTCAGGAGAAATCCCAAGCAGTCGGAGATCCATAGGACTTATGCCGAGCTTGGTGAAGATATAAAGAACCTTTCCACATACATCTTAAGGAGCGGATACTGCGGGGATAAGCTCGCAGTCGTAGGTGAGAACTGCTATGAGTGGTTCGTTTCGTATCTGTCTATCCTGTCGACTGACAGTATGGGCGTGCCTCTGGACCGTATGCTTCCCGAGGACGAGCTTATAAGCCTTCTCGAGAGATCGCAGGCTAAGATGATCTTCTATCACTATAAGCACCACAACATGATGGTGTCCATCGCAAAGAAGATCGATGAGGGAAGCACCACCGCATGTATCGAGAAGTTTATCTGCGCCTATAAGGACGGTCTTACAACCAAAGAACCCTGGCCCGAGGATGACGGCAGGTTCATGGCTTTTGAGGACGCCGTTTCCGAGGGTAAGGCTCTGAGAGAGAAGGGCGATACGGGATTCGAGGACGTTAAGGTCAACAGCGAGGAGGCGAGGATCCTCCTTTTCACATCGGGTACGACATCCATGAGCAAGGGCGTACTGCTGTCCCATAAGAATATCTGCTCGAATGTCTTCTCGATCACGTCCACTCTTTATGTTAAGGAGGGCGACAGGGCTTTCTCGATCCTTCCTCTGCATCATACTTTCGAGAATACATGCGACATGTTCATGCTGTCGATCGGATGTACGCTCTGTCTGGCTGACGGACTGCGATATATCGTAAAGAACCTTCAGGAGTGGCATCCGGATGTCTGTATCTCCGTGCCGCTCCTTTATGAGAATATCTATTCCAAGATCGAGGAGGGTATCAAGGAATCGGGCAAGCAGAAGCTGATCGATATCATGGTCCCCGTTACCAGGTTCCTGAAGAAGTTCGGACTCGACCTTCGAAGGGCGGTCTTCAAGGATATCCTCGATAAGCTCGGCGGCAATATGCGTATGGTCGTCATCGGAGGCGCCGGGATAGACAAGAGATATATCGATGCTTTCACCAATTTCGGTATCGATTTCTTCATGGGTTACGGTCTCACCGAGACGAGCCCCGTTATCTCGGTTACCAACACCGACTGTAATGTTCACGGCAGTGTAGGCCGTCCCCTTTACGGCATCGAAGCTGCCATCGATTCAGAAGATGAAGGCAAGAAGAATGCCGTCGGCGAGATCATAACGAAGTCCGACTGCGTAATGCTCGGTTACTATAATAACGAGGAGGCCACGCGCGAAGTCATCGACGAGAACGGGTGGTTCCATACAGGCGATATGGGCTATATCGACAAGACCGGAAGTATCCATGTTACGGGCCGCGTCAAGTCAATGATAGTTCTGACGAACGGCAAGAAGGCCTTCCCCGAGGAGATCGAGTCCCTGATCGCCGAGATCAAGGGCGTTACCGAGGTCTTTGTCTGGGGTAACAGGAACGAGAGAGATGCCATCGATATCTGCGCCAAGCTCCTTATCGACCGTAAGGCGATCGGAAAGGAGATCGGCGGCGATCCCATCCCCGGAGACGGCGAGATCACGGCTTATCTTAACGATCAGCTTCACGAGGTCAACCACAAGATGCCTTCATATAAGATCGTCCGTAATTATGTATTCTCCGAAAAGGACATGATCAAGACGACGACTCTTAAGATCAAGAGACCCAAGGAGCAGGAGGCTATCGAGACGCTCCTGGCCGAAAACAACACCTCGATGAGGGAGATGAACTCCAAGAATCTCGATACTCTTATCAAGGAATGATACGATCCCCGGCCGTAATAAAGGAACGGAGAGAATGCTTATAAAACTGTCCGATTAATGCCCCGCATCTTCGTTGAGCGGGGCATTTGAATTATGTATAATTGTACATGAGATCGGAGGCAGGATTATGGTAGAGATCTATACTGACAGTTCGGCGCTGTGCCGTACCGAAGACATCATCCGTAAGGTTATCGGACAGTCGTGGGAGAGAAGGAAGTTCTTCATCGCTCCCGAGTCTTCCAAGGCCTCCGTGGAGAGGGTCATCATATCCGAACTCATAAAAGGGGAGCAGACCTCGGGCTCGTCATCCGTATCCCTTCCGGGCGGAAAGGAACTGACAGTGGAGGGAGCTCTCGTTAACGGCGACGTTCTGTCCTTTATGAGGCTCGCGGGCCGTATCCTTGAGATGTGCGGGGCGCAGACGGGAGCGGGTTCCGACAAGATGACCATGCGTAACGCCGTTTACCGCGTAATGAGCGATCGTTTGCAGGAGTTCCGGACTTTTGGCAAGCTCATCGGCAAGTATGAATATATCGATAAGCTGATCGATCTTCTCGGGGATTTCTCCAGATACGGGATCGACGAGGATAAGATCGCGGCCGCTTTTGAGACTGCAGAGTCCAAGGAACGGAATATGTATTCCGATAAGATCCATGACTTCAAGCTCCTGGCGGGTTATCTTTCCGAGATGAACGAGCTTTACGGTCTTACCCTCATGACCGATAATATCGCGATGGCAAACAGGATCCTCCTGAAGACGGAGCGCGATCGAAGCCTTCTTGATACCAGGCGTTACCGTCCTCTCAAAAAGATGATCGACAGCCGGTTTATAGTCCTCGGATTCGGTAAGACCAGGGTCCTGACTCCCGAGGAGACTGAGTTTGTGTCACATCTGTCGTCTCTGGGAGCCGAGATACTGTTTTTCCCAGTATATCCGGGATCATCCGACGATACGAGGATATTCTATTCCGCGGGCAAGGCCTTTACTGAGAATATCTGTAAGCAGATACCCGATACGGTGATAAGGGATATATCAGAGCTTATCGATATCCCCGATATCAAGGGCGATCCTGCGGTCATAGAAGCAGCCTCAAAGTATGCCTTCGGGGAGGATCTGTCGTCGACGGATCTTAGGAGTGATAATATCGTCACGGCGTCCTTTGAGTCCGTCGAGGACCGTATCGCTTATGTCTGTAACGAGATAATAAGGCTCACTACGGGAGACACCGGCGTTCCGGATGAGGAGAAGCTGTACAGATACAGGGATATCAGGATAGTCTGCGTAGATGATGATATCTATACAAGGCTCGATCCGGTCATGTCGGTATTCGGGCTGGATACTTTTATCGACCGTCAGATGCTTATGGTAAATACGCCGGTCTTCAGATATGCGGTGAGGCTTCTTCTTCTGGAAGTCAGCGGTTTCTCGCTTCCCGATGTCATGAGGTTCCTTCGTACCGGCCTTCTTCCGGTGCTTCCCGAAGTCTGTGATCTTTTTGAGAATTACTGCGTAAAGAGGAATATCGTTCATGAAGGGCGTATGTTCGATCACGATTCTTTCGTCCCCGAGAAGAAATATCCCATGCGCGTTCTTGCAGACGGGAAGACATATCCTGCTGCGACGTATCTTTGGGAAGAAGTGATGGAGAAGATCCTTATACCTTGCAGAGCCGTGGTCAAGCTTATAAGCGAAGAGAAGAACCTGAGCGGCAAGGCAAGGATCCTCGCCGAGCATATATCGGGGATGCTCGATATAATAAAACCGCTTACTGATGAGATGAGCGTTCGAAGCAGCGAGAAAGCGTCGGCTGTGGCCAACGGCTATAAGGAGCTCATGAAGCTCCTGGCATCCTTTACCGATCCGATGAACGACGTGCCCGTAACGATGAAGAACTTTGTGTCGCTCCTTGAGATCGATATGAGGAACAAGGTCCAGGGGACTATCCCTCTTAATATCGATTCGGTCGAGATAACGTCACCTTCGAATTCCCACATGACACCCTGCAAGGTCCTGTTTATCCTCGGAGCCAAAAACGATAATTTCCCGTATAAGGGAACGGTCGACGGACTGCTGTCAGCCGATGAGCTTAAGATGTTCTCGGAGGATACGGGAGTGGATCTGCCCGACAAGGCCGAGAGCAGGAGCAGGGAGGAATTCATAAGCAGCGCGCTGATGCTCTCGTGTGTCACGGACAAAGTCTATTTTGTCGGCGAGTATAAGGCCAAGCCATCATCCGTACAGCTTTTTTACGAGAACTTTTCCCTGAGGAAGGATATCAATAACTTCAAGAATCCCGTTTTCGGAAAGATACCGGAGAGGCGCCATGATTACAGCATGAGCTCCATCGATCCGGATATAATGAGACGGATCATAAAGGACGGTTTCCACATGAGCGTGTCTTCCCTGGAGAAGTACGATAAGTGCCGCCTTCAGTATATGCTGGATTCGATCCTGATGATAAAGCCAAGAGACGACGGCAGGGATATCCGTCCCAGCACCGTCGGAAGTATGCTCCACGATATGCTCGAGACGTCTCTTAAAAAGATCTGTGCGGGCAAGACTCCTCAGGAACTTGCGGAATATGCGGAACATCTGAGGGCGAACGAAGATGAACTGACCGTGCTTTCCGAGGCGGCATTCAGATCCTATCTCGACAGATCGGATGATCCGCCGGGCACACATGAAGAACTCTACAGGAATCCCGGAAGGAAGACGAGAAGGATATTCATGTATGTACTGCCGTATCTCCTCTCCGAGGCGGGGGCGAAGAATTATGTCCCGACGGGATTCGAGCAGAGGCTCGAGAAGCTTCCCGATCCGCCGAGGATCGCCACGAAGCAGGGGATAACCTTCGATTTTGTGGGTTCGATCGACAGGGTCGACACCGATCCATCCACGGGTAACGTTAGAGTCATCGATTATAAGAGCGGAGCCAAGAGTATCGATCTGTCAAAGACCCTGGCCGGACTTCAGACGCAGCTGTTTATATATTCGGGTTTCCTCGGAAAGAATATCGAAGGTGCCGATGTCGTCGACGCAGGATACGTGGAGATCGGACTCAAGCCCGATCCCAAGGGCGTTGTCCCTTCTCCCAAACTGGCAGGTCTCGAGCCTGAAGAGATGGAGATCGTCGAGCAGTATGTGGAGAGTCTGATAGATCAGGGCTGCGAAGAGATCGCTTCGGGAAGAGCGGACGCAAAGGTTAATTCCAAGTCGGGAAAGGACGGCGCGAAGATATGCGAACTCTGTCCTTTCGCAGGGATGTGCGGCAACGATCCGAAGTGCCCTTCATACGAATATAAGGGGTCGTACGACAAGTGCAGTCTCAGGGGCAAAGGGCGTACAGATCACTATCTCGATATTATGCGCGAGAGGCTCGGGATAGCTGATGAGACGGAAGAAGGGACTGATGCGGCCGGCAGCGTGACAGTGTCACAAGATAATGGGAACAGCCGGTATCGGGTATGAAGCGGGAAACAATGCAGCAGCAGAAAACGTAACGGGAGCAGAGAGGGAATAAAGATGAAGTTTAACCCGGTTGGAAATCAGGGAGAAGCGATCAAAGCGGGGATCGGGAATATCCTCGTTTCCGCCGCTGCGGGTTCCGGCAAGACGACGGTACTGGTCGAGAGGATAGTAAGTAAGCTCGTAAGCGGGGAACTGTCACTCGACAAGGTCCTTGTCGTGACGTTTACGAACGAAGCCGCGGATAAGGCGAAAACGGATATCGAGAATAACATCAGATCGAAGATGAGCGATGAAGGATTCCGCGCCGAATACGGAGAAGAGGCTGTTCGAAGGCTCGCTTCACAGCTGGAACTCCTGCCTGGAAGCTATATCCAGACCATGAACAGTTTCTGTAACCGTGTCATAAAGGAGAAAGGATATCTCTGCGCGGACAGTAAGCATGCGGATCTTATGGATCCCGGAAACAGTATCCTTGACAGCAATGAGCTCGATATCATCCTGAGCGAAGCCGCAGGGAGGGCATTGAGCGGAAGATACGCGACCGATACATCCGATGCTTTCTTTGAGCTCACGGATATGTTCGGCAACGGAAGGACGGACGATTATCTTATCGAGGATCTGGTCAAGACATACAGGAAGCTCCGAAGCCTTCCCGATTATCTGAAGACGCTTAACGATTCGATCAGGGCAAGAGAAGAAGCGGATTCAAAGGGAGAAGTCATCGGGGTCCGTGAAGTGACCGACCGTGTAGTTGAACTCTGTAAGGAGATCGACAGTGAACTGATCGATGATCTTTGTTCGAAAGTGGAGCTGATCCCGTTCCTTAAAGCCAAAAAGGCCAATCAGGATAGGCGGGAGGAGTACGACCGCATGCTCACGGATGTGTATTCGTGCTGCCGCGATATCATCGAGTGCAGCGAGACAGAGTCCGATCCGATGGCGGTGCTCCGCTTTATAAAGGAAGCCACGTCGCATCTGAAGTTTATAGGTTTCCCTTCGGTAAAGGACAAGACCGATGAAGAGGTCGAACTTATAGAAGGGTTCAAAGTCGATTTCGGTCCGGTGGCGGCTTTCGCGCTCCTTCTGACCGGGCATCTGGGGATAAGCGCTCCCTCGGGATATAAGGGATATTCGCAGGCATACGGATTGCCGCCTCTTTTCGGTGATATCATCGCATCCGATACGGAAGACCTTCTGGATCTGCAGAAGAAGAGAACGGAAAGATCGCGTGTATATGCAGAGCTTCTCGCTTCGATAGATGAGGAATACGCGCTTATAAAGACCGGTATCCATGGCATGGATTTTGCCGATCAGGAGCACCTGGCCAAGATGATCCTGGATACGGAAGAAGGAAGCGGCTACTACAGGAATAAGTTCCTTGAGATCTATATCGACGAGTATCAGGATAACAGCTGCCTTCAGGATGCAGTGATCGCCCTGATATCGCGCCCCGAAGGCAATGTCTTCAGAGTCGGCGATGTCAAGCAGAGCATCTATAAGTTCAGGTACGCCGAGCCGTCGCTTTTTATCGGAAGGATGGAGGAGTATCAGAAGGAAGGTTCGAACGGACGGCTCATTACACTTAACTATAATCTCCGAAGCACCAAACAGATACTCGGATTCGTAAACGATATCTTTGTTCAGGTCATGACCAGGGAAGGTGCCGAGATCGAATACGATGAGGAGCAGAGGCTTAACTGGCTTCCTGAGACAGCGGAAGGCGAAGTCCCGAGACTTCTTATCTCCGACTGTTCTTCCGATACCGAGGAGCAGGAGTCTTTTAAGCGGGATGTCCTCGCCGAGGTCAAGAGATACGTATCCCAGGGCTACAAACCTGAGGAGATCTGCGTTCTCACAAGAGGGCGCGATATGGCGTCGAAGCTTTCGTCCCACCTTAATGAGAACGGCTTCCCCGCAAGCTATGTGGATCAGCTCTCGATATTTACGGATAATGATATACACGGCGTTATCGATATCCTGATATGTATCGGCAACGAGCTCAGGGATGAGTATCTGACGGGGGTTCTCCTGTCGGGTTATCCCATGACGAACTTTACGGTGAACGAGCTCGCGAAGATACATGCTTTCTGTATCGGTGAAAATGAGGAATTAAAAGACCTTCCCCTGATCGACAGGCTCCGCGAATATGCCTCCAAAGGAGATGACACGGAACTCCGCAGACGGACGGAGACATTCCTCGAATGGTTCAGGGACTTAAGATACGATACGGTGATAACCGATATCGGCGAGATCACGGACCGGATCTACAAGGAGACCGGCATCGCGTCGCTTACGGGAGAGCGCGGCAACAAGATGGTCAGGTTCAGGGACTGGCTGTGCGAGAACTTCACGAGATACGGAAGTGACATCGCTTCCGTGGCCGCTTCTCTTGAGAAGATGAAGATCAATATCGGTGACAAGACGTCAGTGGAGGAGAAACGCCGCGATAAGGATAAGATCGCGTGCATGACGATCCATTCATCCAAAGGCCTTGATTTTAAATGCGTTATCGTCACTCAGCTGTTCAATAAGAGACGTTCCGGGAGCGATTCCGCGGGCTTCGTCTTCGACGGCAGGATGGGCCTCGTATCGGATGACTTTATCCCCGGAAACGTCACGAGGAAAAAGGCCGTCGAGAAGATTATCTATGAGGATCACGAGTTCATAGCTTCCAACGCTGAGGAGATAAGGCTTTTATATGTTGCCCTGACAAGAGCCAAGGAAAGGATGTCCATAGTCCTTCCGATGAAGCTCATATCCAAGTCTTACGGAGAGCTCATCAGGTCGGTCGCCATGTACAGAGATCTTAGGTTCAGCAGTAAGTTCTGGCTCTGCGGCAAGAGCAATTCCGCCAGGAAACTTGAATTTCCTTTCCTTGCCGCTGTCTTAAGGACAGAGGCGGGCGAACGGAAACTGCAGGAACTGTGCGGCATATATGGTAACATCACGAGAGACCGTGTCGAATTCCATACCGGATTTAGGGGTCCCGAGATACTCCTGTGCGGTCTTGACGGGACCAAAGACCAGCCTGCGCCTCCCGGGAATGAAGATGATCCCGGCGATCCCGAAGACGGTAACGAGGATGCCGACAGCGATCTCGTTACGGGCGATCTGGATGAGATACTGAGCCATTCGAAGGAGATGATCAGACTCTGCGGAACGATAGGCGAGGACGGACGTCCCGTCTTTAAGCCGTACCGCTACAAGGATTCGTTCGATGTGCCGTTCAAGGTCTCGGTCACATCCGTTCAGACCGGAGAGATCGTAAGATCGGGAAGCGTCAATCTGACGCTGAACGACTTCTCGTATTATCTGGACAGGCAGAGGGGATATGTCGGCGACTCGCCGTTCGAGACAGGTTCGTTTGTCCATAAGCTTTTCAGGTTTATCGATATGGAGAAGGCCGCTGATGACAGTGTGCCTTTCGAAAAGATAATCGATGATCTGATCGGTGAAGGGATAATAAGACCGACCGAAAAGGAGAAAGCGATGAGCTTTTGTGACGGTATCTTATCTTTTGCGGGGTCGGATATAGGCAGGAGGCTGATCGCGGCGGATCTCGCGGGCAATGCCGATTATGAGCGCCCCATAGTCTTTGCTACTCCGGTCTTGGAGGATCACGCGCTCATACAGGGTGTTATCGACTGTATGTTTACCGAAGACGGACAGGCGGTGATACTGGATTATAAGACCACGAGATATAATGCGCCGGATGAGACGGCGAGAGCCGCCATGGCAAGGGAGGATTATTCTTTCCAGGTGGATCTGTATGCCGCTGCGGTGGAGGCGGCCGGAATAAAGGTCAAAGAGAAGTATCTTTATCTTGTACGCTACGGGCAGTTTGTGCCTTTGTCCTGAGCTTTTTGAAGAAGGCCTTCATAAGTTCGGCACACTCGTCCTCGAGGATGCCGCCTTCGAAGTCGACTGCGTGATTATGGCCGTGCTCTACGTTAAAGATATCGTTACATGAGCATACCGCTCCGCTCTTGGGTTCGTATGCTCCGAAATACACTTTGCGTATCCTGGCCTGGACGATCGCGCCCGAGCACATCGTGCAGGGTTCGAGGGTAACGTACATATCGCAGTCGTTTAATCTCCAGTCGCCGGTCTTTCTGCAGGCCTTATCTATCGCGACCACTTCCGCGTGAAGTATCGGGTTATTCTTAGACAGCTTCATGTTATGCGCGCGGGAGAGGACCTTGCCGTCCTTTACGATCACGCATCCGATAGGGCATTCGTCGCGGTCGAATCCCTTCTTTGCTTCTTTGAGAGCTGCTCTCATGAACTTTATCTTGTCTTCCATGCGTGAGATTATATCAGTTTACGGAGAAATTTGGTATTATATTGCTACATGGAATATATTTGGGATGAAAGAGGATAAAGAATGAGACTTAGAAGCATGAGATGCCCCAACTGCGCAGGAGCAGTCAAGGAGACGGAAGACGGCAGATGCTATTGTGACAGCTGCGGAACTACCTTCATGATCGATATGGATCCTGAAGACGTCGAATATGAGAAGATCAAGAGAGCCGACCGCGCGAAAAAGGAGATCGAGCGGAAAAGCAGGGAGATCCCACAGCAGGTAAATCACACAGTTAATACAGTTGATGCTTTTGATCATCAGGTCGAGAGCACCGGGTCGGACGATCCCATGATGAAGACATTTATGGTTCCGTTTATCCTGATAGTGCCGATCGGTATTATGGTCCTGATAGCCGTTATATCCAGCTCGAATTTAGATACTTATACCACGACAAGGAGAACATTCGGGGGATTGAACACGTACAGGACATATACCACTGTCGATTATGCCCAGATCAGCAGGGAAGTGGAATTGCGCTTAAACGGAGGGGGAACAGTTTCGCTTGTGCCGGGAGGAGATATCATCGAGGAATATGTGACGGAACCCGAGCAGATAATCGCCGATCCCGATTTCATCGAATATATCGACGGGGAGTTCAGGGAATGCCTCTGTGATCCCGAAGATCTTGGGATCACATCTCCCGGATACGAGCTTGTTCTCGAGGAAGAGCCGGAATACATAACGAGCTATCTGATGTTTCCGGATTCCAACAGCTATGAATATGTTCGCCTTGTAAATATCTACAGGGTTAGTCTGAAGCTGACTTCTGAAGACGGCACGAGCGATCAGATCATCCTTTATGATTCCGTTGCCGCCGTTGATCCGGTCGTAAACTCCGACGGCATAGTATCTTGCAGCGGTGCCATAGGAAGAGCGACTTCGCTTCATGAGCTGGACAGTGACTCGGATATAAGCGTTTACGGTTATACGGATATGGAGGAACTTCTGGACGCGACTGTCACAGGAGCGAACGGCTATTCCTGCATCGAGTTCATCATGCCCTTCGGTGAGCCGGTATCGGACGATAAGGTATCGGAGGTTTCCGATCCTGAGCCCACGGAGGACGACTCTGAGGTTACTACCGAGACAGCTGCGGTCACGGAGTCTTCCGGATCGTAAAGCCGGGCGTTTTTTCTTCCGGATCAGGATAAACAGGATCTTAGTGGAAAGCTCGATCCTGCCTCAGTCGCCGTACCCGCACGTGCGCCCGCAGCGCACGCTTTATTATAATTAATATAAAATAATTATTGACAAAGATCGCCTTGCAGAGTATAGTGTAATGTGCTTTTTAATGCGCTAATGCGCCCTGAAGCATTTTTAGATTTTGGAAAAGGTGGTTCTTAATGGCTACAGTTCAAGGAATGTGCAGAAATTGCGGTGCACTTATCGTTTTCGACAACAGAGATGACCAGTGCGAGTGCGTTTTCTGTAATTGTGTTTTTCCGTCAGCAGAAGCATTGGAGATAATGGAGAATCCCGAGGGACGTACTTTCCCGAATGAGAAGTTCGAGCCTTCGACTGAGAATTCCCATCACTTCCAGACGAGAGTCTATTCTGACGAGAGCATTGAGAAGGCAATCAAGAGAGAACAGCTCTCCAAGGCGAACAATCCCGAGGATACTGTTATCGTAAAGAATGAATATGAGGTCCTGCCCAGCGATGTTAAGGCTCCCAAGAACCTTGTTATCGGTATCGCGGTGGGAGTTGTACTGGCAGTTGCACTTGTTGCGGCTATTGCTTTCCCTCTCAAGAAGTCGAGGGAAGACCTTACCGGCAGGATCGAATCCGGGCTGGCAGATGTATATAACGGCATTATCACTGTTGATACAAGAGCCGATTCCGACGGATATATAAGAGGCTATAACATCGACGGTCAGACCGCGCAGAAGGTCAAGCTCCTGACGGCGGATTCCGTTACCGAGGGCCAGGCTATACAGATCTTTGAGAATTACTGCACTCTCCGTGCACAGGAAAGAGGCACATCGGGCAACATCTATTCCGGTGTCGTAGTGAAGATCTATTGTGACGGCGGCATCTATACAGTCGAAGAAGTCAAGGGGAACATTACCGCCGTTTATTCGGACGACGCATCGCTCGAGACGGTCGCTCCGACTGAAGAAGACAGCTGAGGTCAAGACATTACCGAGGCGGCAAGAGGGGGGTCCCGTAAAGGACCGTAACGATTAAGTAGAGAAAGGGTTCTATCGTAATGGCAGGAGTTTCAGACGCACTTGAGAAAATGAAGGACATGGCGGCAAAAGACGCCAATCAGATCAACGAATCGGATTTTGAGAATATCGCCGAGGATTACGATCTGGCTCCGGAGGATATGGAGAAGATCCAGGAGGAACTTAAGAAGCTCGGGATCAAGATCAACGAGGACGATGCCTTTAAGGAGATCATCTTAACTCCCGCAGAGGAAGGTAATGTCGAGGACTCCGTCAGGATGTATCTTAAGGAGATCGGTAAGATCCAGCTCCTTTCGGGCGAACAGGAAAAGGAACTCGCACAGAAGATGCAGGACGGCGATCAGGATGCCAAGGACATGCTCGTCGAATCCAACCTGAGACTCGTTGTCTCCATCGCAAAGAAATACATGAACAGAGGACTTTCGCTCCTTGACCTCATTCAGGAGGGTAATATCGGTCTTATCAAGGCAGTTGACAAGTTCGACTATTCCAAGGGCTTCAAGTTCAGTACATATGCCACATGGTGGATCAGACAGGCTATTACGAGAGCTATCGCCGATCAGGCCAGGACGATAAGGATCCCCGTTCATATGGTCGAGACGATCAATAAGCTCACGAGAGTACAGCGTCAGCTGGTACAGGATCTCGGCAGAGAGCCCACCATCGAAGAACTGGCAGAGAAGATGGGCATGTCCGCCGAGAAGATCAGGGACATCCAGAGGATCTCCCAGGATCCCGTCTCCATCGACAAGCCCGTCGGTGAAGAGGAGGACAGCCACCTTGTTGACTTCATCTCTTCCGATGAGTATGTTTCTCCCGATGAGGAAGTCAGCAGAGATCTTCTGAAGGAAGACCTTATCAAGGTCCTCGATCTCCTTACGGAGCGCGAGGCTAAGGTAATAAGGCTCAGATTCGGTCTTGACGATGACAAGCAGAGAACACTCGAGGAGGTAGGCAAGAGCCTCGGTGTTACAAGAGAGAGGATCCGTCAGATCGAGGCCAAGGCTATCAGAAAGCTTGGCCGTTCCAGCTATGCGAAACGTCTCGAAGGCTATGCCGACTGATACTAGCAGATGCTGTTCCCGGAGAAGAAATATTCATTCTATAAAGATATAACTTTGGACAGCGCTTTGGATTTTTCAAAGCGCTCGTCTTTTGTTAAGGAGATAATGCTCGAGAGGGTCTATCCCACCAAAGTGATAATCCCCATGAAGCAGCACTACGGAGCGCCCTGTATCCCCACCGTGGACGTGGGTGACAAGGTCACTATCGGCCAGTGCGTCGGAATGCCTGCCAAGGGGACTTTCGCGTCTCCGGTTCACTGCGGTATCTCGGGAAGTGTCACAGCCATATCCGATATCACGCTCCCGAACGGTGTAACATGCAAGGCCGTGACCGTCGTGACCGACCGTAAGAGGACCCACCATCCGAGTATAGTCAAGAGAAATGACCCTTATATCAGCGCCTCGAAAGTAACCGGCATAATAAGGAATTCCGGGATAGTCGGAATGGGCGGAGAAGGCATTCCCACGATCGCCAAGATCAACAGGGCGAAGAAAGCGGGAGTGAAGGAACTTCTCGTCAACTGCCTTCAAAGCGAGCCCTATGCCACATCAGATCTCATAAGGATCACCGATTCAGCCGAATATCTGATAATGGGAGCCGTCGCTCTCGCAGGAGCCGTCGGAGTCACAAAGATCAATTTTCTTATCTCCGAGAAACGAAAGACAGAGATAACCGCTCTTATGAGCGCGATGGAAAGGACCGCCGGAAGGTATTCCGGATATATCTTCAATATCAGATACTTTCGGGAGAGATTCCCTCAGGGGTATTACCGCCTGGTCGCCAAAGCCCTCTACGACAAGGATCTCGGATCCGGGCAGACGCTTGAAGAAGAATGCGGAGCGGTACTCTTTAACTGCTCCACCGTCTATGCCTGCTGGGAGGCCATCGCCGACGGCATGCCTCTGTGTTCCCGTGTCGTTACGGTAACGGGCGAAGACCTGAAAGGCCATAATGTCCTGGCTCCGATAGGAACGCCCGTCACCGAGATAATCAATTCGGTCAACGGCAGGAGCGAGACCACAAATACGGTTATCTGGGGCAATGCTCTGACGGGCATCAAGATAGCAGATCCCGATAACACGCCGATAATCAAGACCACGAGTGCCGTTACAGTAGTACGTAACGAAGATAAGGTCAGGACCAACTGCATCCACTGCAGCGGCTGCGTCCGTGCCTGCCCCATGGGACTCGATCCCGGGATCATCAAGCAGTTCCTTGATAACAGGCTTTTCGATCTCGCCGAGAGAGAAGGCGTATTCGACTGTATCGCATGCGGTGCCTGTTCGTATATCTGTCCGTCGGGGATGGATCTTAACGAGACCATTGCCGCTTTCGTCCGTGATTCGGAGCTGCGTATAGAGCGTAAAAAGCCCGCTTACACCACCGAGAAGATGGATATCGGCTCGCTGTCGCTCCTGGAAAACTATAACGAAGAGGAGAACGGCGGCAGGCAAGGCGACGATGATAAGATAGTCCTGCCTTTCGAGGGGGGGAAGATCGTATGAGAAAAGCGTCCGCTCCCTTTATACATACACAGAAGAATACCCCGTATATCCAGCTTATCCTGGATATCGCGCTGCTCCCGTGCTGTGTCTCAGCCGTTTTTAACTACGGGCTCAAGGCTGCGGTCAATATCGTTGTCGCGGTATTTCTCTCATTCGTCATCGATATCTTTTACGAGCAGAAGATCCATAAGAGCAACAATTACTATGACTTAAGTTCCGCTTTCTACGGCATGTGCTTCGCGCTGATGCTTCCGCCTGATACGTGCGTTATCGTGACGGTGGCCGGAATACTTCTGGGAAAAATCATCGCCAAGGGTATCCCGGGAGGAGTCGGTAATCTCTTTATAAATCCGGCCGTCACTGGCAGGGTCATGGTCGAGCTTTTGTTCCCGGGGGCCTTAAGAGGCTTCGTTCTTCCGGGCGAGGACTGGCTTTCCCTCAAAGGTCTTCTTGTCTGGGATAAGGTCTCTTCAGCATCCGAAGTCGATCTGTCCGGCTACTATTTCCTCGAGATATTCGCAGGCCGTTACCCCACATTTATCGGAACTGGATGCATCATCTTCATAATCCTCGGATTTATCTATCTTGCCGCGCGGAAGGGTGCGCGCTTCTATGCCGCAGCAGGCTACGCTGCCGTTATCGTAACGGGCATGATGATAATGTATTTCCCGATGGGCCTTAGGTATTCGCTCATACGTCTTATCGCATCGGGCATCCCTTTCGCGGCAACATTTCTGATGACCGATCCCACTACTATCCCGTCGAACAGCAGGGGAGGAGTATGTACCGGGGTTACAGCCGGGATCACTGCGCTTCTTCTCCTGCCTTTCAATAATACGCTCGCGCTGATATGCGTTCCTGTCCTCGTCTCGAACTTTACGACCGTGACTTTCGAGTATTTCACGCTCCTTAGAAGAAATAAGGAGAGCAGGGAGGCTGCCTTATGATGACGCGCGATAACATAAAAAGAGTCGCCGCCGAAGCGCTGATGCTCGTTATCCTGAGTGTGGCGCTGCTGCTTCTTGGCACTTGGCTCTCGTCATTCAAGAAGAACGACAGGCTCCAGTTCTCGTACGACGGGCGTTTTATGAACGTCCTGCCCGCGGACACATATACGGAGATCAACTCGTCTCTTGTCGATAACAGTAATGAAGTCAGCCACGTCTATGAGGCGCTCACAGCCGACGGCAACACTCTCGGATACATAATCGATCTGGAAGTCTTTGACGATACCGGAAGGAGTCTTCATTTCCTGACCGGCATAACCTACGACGGTGCCTCGCTTACAGGTATCAGGCATATCGCCGACGAGGCCAACCCGATCCCCATTACCGAAGAAGAGATCTCCATCCTCGCGGCCAGTACTGTCGGCAGACAGATCCCCGTCGCATTACAGCAGAACGATCAGAACGTCATATCTGAGGCAATATCCGAACCCCAGCGCTTAAGCGGTCTTCAGGACGGAGTCTACTATGCTCAGGCTCTCGAAAAGGACAGGAACGGATATATCGATTATGTCGAGATGGAGATCAGTGACGGAATAATCGTCAGGGTCCAGTGGGATGCCATGAACGTCGACAGAACGACAAGGAACCGCCGTGAGGCTTCGCTTACAGGTGACTATTCGACATCGGGAGAACCCTGGGCCAACCAGTCGTACAATATCTGCCGTGCGCTTATGCAGCTTCAAAATCCGGGCCTCCTGGCAATGAAGTCTGACGGGACGACAGAGATCGTGGAGGGCGTTACCGTCAATATCAGGCCTTTCGTGGAACTGGCTGAAGAATGTATCGCCAATTCGAGAGCGGGCTTTGACAAGGACGCCTATATGGCAGGCCTTAATATGGTGCTCATCGATCTTTTCACTTCGGATGCCGAGACTCTCGGGATCCTCGATGCCACCGGGCATGTCGTCTATTCGTTTGACGAGTACCCGAACCTGTTTGCCAGACTTGATGAGGCGGGAAATGCGATAAGCTACATGAACATCAGGGAATACGTCGAGGAGGCGGGAGGCTTCGAAGGAAACGGGGAGGGATCCTATTTTCCTAATCCCGATTCGCACGATCAGCAGACCCCAGGCATTCCCGACGGATCCGAAGACGGAGTCTCTCCCAACGGTGACAACATAATAACAGAGAACGTAGACGGACTCCCGCAGTCCGAGATCCGTAACAGGATAGAGGGGCTTCCCGATAACGAAGAAGCGTCGTCTTATTACATCACGGCGATCAACACATCCTACTCTTTCCTCAAGAACTATCTGAACTGGGTGGCGTAAACGGAGGTACTATGCGAAAGACATCTTACATGACTGCCAGATCCGCCGTTTACATGTGTATGCTGATACTGTCGATACTGCTTTTCCCCGTGACGGACGGTAAGCACATACTTCAGGTGCTGGTCCTTGCAGGCGTGATCCTTCTGTGGAGTCTTACTTTCAGGTTCTTTCTGAACCCGAAGATACTGCCTCTCAATATCTTTTGCAATACCGTCCTGGTCGCGCTGCCTTCATCTCTGCCGTTCTTTGATCTCGGCACGGAGACATATGTCGCGATGCTCCCTCTGGCTATGGGCCTGACTGCCATGACATCCATGAATGCCGACCGGAAGTCAGTCTATGAGAGGCCTGATGCCACGGAAGAGGTGCTGATCCCGTCTTTAACTGCATTTGGTGTCGGTGTCGCATCGTGCAGCATCTATATCATCGCGGAACGTAAGCTGGTAAGTATTGCCATCATCATCTCGGCGCTCCTTTTGATGCTTTTGTCGGTGCTGTATAAGAAATTCACCGGCAGGGAAAAGGCATTCACCTCATCCGCTATCAATGACATCAGGACCATCCCCGGAGACGACCGGGCCAATCTGAAGTCGTTTGTTTCACACAGACTGATAATATTCATAAGTGCTGTGATACTGGAAGTCGGTCTGGTCTTCTCACTGAAGATACCGGATATCTATCCGTTCACGCTCTTTGACCCTAAGCCCCTTGTATGCGCCATCCTGGCTCTGATCCTGTCGCTGGTATTCTCCCGAAAGATAAAAGAAAAGAGCTTCGGAGGCGGCTTCTACCCGTATGAGATCATTATCGCCTTCGGAGTGCTGATACTTCCGTTCCTTATCGGCGATCCCGTCTACCGTAACGTAGCGATCCCGCTGGCGCCCGCACTCTTCACGCTGGCCGACATGCTCGTCACGGGGTTTCTCTGCACATATAAGAGGAGACGCCTCTCGGCAGTGCGCCACTATTATTCGGAAGGCATCCCGCTCCTGATGCTCCTTCTCGGCATTCTGATCATGGCGGTCGAAGAGTTTGCCCAATTGGTAATGTAATGGTATAATCTTCAAGTCAAATCTGTTTGCGTAGCTCAGCAGGATAGAGCGACCGCCTCCTAAGCGGTAGGCCAGCGGTTCGAATCCGCTCGCGAACACCAGTATTTTCAGGGGTTTCGAGGTTTTTCGGGACCCCTGATTCTTTGCTTCAAAGTGGGTACTAGTGGGTACAAAATTCATTTTTAAGCCATTTGCATGGCAAGCAGCTTGTTTATGACGCTTTCGGCCTTTCTCTTGTCACTGAACGAATAACAGCGCTCATTGGTTTGCATTGAGTGTCCCGGTACCAAACATCTCTCATTCCCGTTCACTCTAACCTCTATTAGCTTTCCGAAACTTACTCGTAAATATGACTAACTTTCGGAGAAAATGGTGAAAAAAAACAATTCTAACTTCAGAATTTAATAATATATAACTTCAGAATTTCATAATCATTGACTTCGGATTTAGATAATAGTAAACTTCAGAATTAGATAGCGGTACTTTAAGCCGAATAATAAAAGGAGTACCTATCTCACATTTCTGATACTCAATTACTGCATCCATAGAAATTGGATTGATCTTATACAATTCATTTTCCGTTCTATGTCTCGGCATCATTACCCCCCGTACGTTGAAATGAATTTTACTCACCCCATCTTGGTTCAACAGACTCATAGGGAATCCCAGCAAAAGTTTTCAATATCGCTTCAAAGATTATTCGAGCCCCTTCAACAGGAACAGCCATACCAATTTGCTTACGAACGGATTCCTTATTACCAACAAAAAAGTAATCATCTGGAAACGTCTGTAAACGAGCTCGTTCACGGTTAGTTAATGCTCTCGGTTCTTCCCAATGATATACATGCGTTCCACCACCACCTGAACCGGTAATCGTATAAGCCGGTTTATCAGGATCTAATCGCTTGTATATCTGACTAAGCTTAGTACTCTTAACATTCAATTGAAGTCTTTTGGGAATTTTAGCCGACCAAACATTTTCACCCGGCTTAATATATTTCAAGCAGGAGAGTTCGGCCTGATATTCTTTCTGGCTACGATCACGATATGTTCCGTTACTTTCGGGTAGAGAGGAACAATGGTTATACGATCGCTCTTAGTTGAACGATGCACCATTTTTGGAGTATCATTCAGGTGATCTTTTCGCGATCGCCACGGGCCTGAAGTTCTGGCAGGAGCTTCTGAATAAGATGTTCGATGTGACAAGTCCCTATTGGAATATGATCTGGGGAGGATTTATACTGCTGGGAGCGCTGGTGTTCATCCTGGGCATCAGTCTATTAAGGAGAGCAAATGGCTGAGTGTAAGAATTGCGGTTATAAACTGATATACGATCCTAAGACGGGTAAACTCTGCTGCAAGTCGTGCGGAGCGTCTTTCGATGCCGAAGAAATCGACGATATCAACAGGGAACTCCTTGAGGACAGGGAGCCTGTCCCTGCGGCTGAGATCTATGGCGGCGATGAGTCGTACATGGACTGCAATGTCTATACCTGCGAACACTGCGGCGCCGATATAGTGGTGACCGACACGGAAGCCTCCACATACTGTATCTATTGCGGCAATCCGTCTGTCGTATTCAGCAGGGTCGCCCGCAGGAAGAGACCTGATCTCATCATCCCCTTTACCGTTACGAAAGAGAAGGCGCTGGAGGACGTGAAGAAAAGGATCAGGAGCGGGCGTTTCATCCCGCCGTCCCTAAAGAAGGTGAAGATCGAGGACATCAGGGGTATCTATATCCCGTTCTGGATGGCGCACGTCTCCCACAAGAATGCGGTGTTCTACAGCGGGATCGTCAAGGAAGGCCGATACAACGTAGTCAAATACTACGAGAGGGCAGGAAGCTGCGAACTGGAGCATCTGCTTGCCGATGCTTCGCGAAAACTGAACGACGACAGCACGCTGCGCCTCGAGCCTTATAACATGAGTTCGCTCGTAAATTTCGATGAGGATTATCTGTCGGGCTTTTATTCCGACATGCCCGATGTGAGCAGCGAAGAGATAAAAGATGCGGTATCTGCAAGAGCTGATTATCTGTTTATCGAAAAGGCTTCGCACTCGATCAACGCCGATAAGATGAAAGTCCTGAACTGGTCGGGCCAGACCTCTTTCAAGGAGGATCCCAAATACGTGATGCTGCCTGCGTGGTTCGTCACCTTCGAATATAAGGGTAAACCCCATACGGTGCTGGTCAACGGATCTTCGGGCAAGATCGTCTGCGCATTGCCCTGGAGCAAGCCTCTGTTCTTTGCCCTTGTCCTGACTGTGGGTCTCCTGATCGCGGCAGCGGCTGCCGCGGCTCTTTACGGCCTGATGTATGTAGGTGCGTTGCTGCCCAGATCCGGCAAGCTCATCGGTTCCGCAGTAGGGGTGATCCTTGCAGCGGGCATCACGGGCTTTGTTACCGGTATCGCAGGTTACAAAAATCTCCTTTCAAAGATGAAGCTCACACAGTCCGCCGTCATGATGGATTACGTCAAGAGGAGGCAGGGGTAATATGAAAACGTTCTTACTTTTGATCGCCTGCATCGGAGGACTCGTGACGGGGATAGGCGTGTCGCTTAGGATCTTTACCCACCTTCTCGATAAGTCTAACAACATGGGTGATTCGACCAGCGGCTTCATGCACTATTCAAACGGAGACATAAAGTACACCAGGAAGTGGGATGACGTAGGCTGCGATGACCGGTACTATTTCCTGGCCACATATGGAAATCCCAAGGAGAAAGAAAAGTTCGTGGAGGAATCCAGGCTCAATGCCAAGTCAGACCGCGACGGCATCCCTCCCGGCATGCCAACTTACAAGCCGGATCTGTGATAAGACGGAAGTCTTGTCAACAGAATCGGGTAAAGTAGACAAAGCCTCGCTTCAGTCATGGTATAATTATCTTGATGAGGGGAACCGCCATAGGCACACGAAGATGAGGTTAATATGGATTTTGATCGCGAAATAAACAGCCTGGTTGCAAAGTCTCTCGCCAAACACTACGAATGCGTATATCTCGTCGACACTGAGGTTGAACGATGCACCATTTTTGGAGTATCATTCAGGCCGTCCGGAATATCACTCCCGGGGCTTTCTCCTATGAGGATGAGAGCTGGGACCGGGTAAATATGATCATAAGGAAAGAATGATCGGGCTTTGTGCCATAGACTGAGCCTGTTTCTGTTATAATGGGCTTGGAGGGTTCTTTACCGGTAATATGGAAACATTCAAAGTACTGATGATAGATGATGATGAAGTGATCGCCCAGACAACGGCGGAATACTTCAATATGTTCGATGTTAAGACAGCCTATGTTACAGGCTACGATGAGGCTCTGGAATTCCTGGAGAATAATATGGTCTCACTGCTGCTCCTTGATATCAATCTCGGAGACAGGTCCGGCTTTGAACTTTGCAGGAAGGTCAGGCAGGACTACGATATACCTATCCTCTTTATAAGCGCCAGGACATCCGACGATGATGTGCTGATCGCGCTGAACATCGGAGGGGACGATTATATCAAGAAGCCGTATACACTGAATATCCTTCTGGCTAAGGTGAAGGCTATACTCGGAAGATACGAGAAGGCAGCCGAGGCTGCCGGTGCCACTTCCTCTACAGCGGCAGCAGCGGACAAAGCCGATTATACTTTGACGGACTCACTGAGCCTTGATATCAATACCCATAAGCTCGTCGCCGATGGCGAACAGATAAGCCTTAAGGCCATGGAGTATAAGCTCCTTAAGTATCTTCTGGAGAACCGCGGAAGGGTCGTTACCAAGGATGAGCTCCTCCGTGATGTATGGGATGATGAATTCATCGGCGAGGGGACGCTCGCAGTTCATATAAGACATCTGAGGGAGAAGATCGAACCGGATCCCAAGAATCCCGATATCATCAAGACGGTCTGGGGCGTAGGCTACATGATCGAGGAGAAGGCTGAAGGGTGAAAGGGTACTTCCGGACAGTCGCGATAGTCTTTATCATCTATTTTCTTGCTTTTGCGGTATTTGCTGCGGTCAATCTCAAAGGCTCCGGCGGGATGACGGTATCAGATGAGACTGTCGTTGTCATGAACGATATCGCTCATGATGCATCCGAAAACTGGAATTCAATAGAAAACCTGAGGCAGAAGAACTACGGGGTCCCCTTTGTCATACTGGACAGTAATAACGGTATAGTCCTTGACTGCAGGGAAGGCTCTTCAGGCAGCAGGGATACGGTTACAATAGAGAAGGCTGTCAAGAACAGATACCCTTATGTATATGTGACCGACGGCGGGCGCATTGTCGGAACGGTTATACTTATAGACGACGGTGCCGGGATCGTAAGGGGCCAGAAGACAGTGCTTACGGCGGCATTCGGGATCTGCGGGCTCGCCTTTTTGGCCGGTGCACTTATCTATGGTTACTATATAAAGAAGAACATAACTGAACCGTTTAAGAAGATGGAGCAGTTTGCCGGCAGGGTCGCCGAGGGAAGGCTGGATGAACCTCTTCTTATGGACAGGAACAATATGTTCGGTTCATTCTCGGAAAGCTTCGATATAATGCGTGAGGAACTTGCCGCTTCAAGAAAACGTGAGATTGCTCTCCAGGCCAAGGAGAAGGAGCTGGTCGCCTCGCTGAGTCACGACCTTAAGACTCCGATCACCGGGATAAAACTCACGACCGAGCTGATGAAAGCCAAGCTCGCCAAGGAGAACGACCACGGTGATATGGTATCCAAGATCGATAATATCTACATGAAAGCGGATGAGATCGATGTGCTGGTGACTGATCTGTTCACTTCGACCCTTGATGACCTCGGGGAGTTCAAGGTGAACTGTACGGAGGAGAAGTCTTCTGTCCTTAACGATATCATAAGAAAGCACGATGACAAGGAACTGGCCGCAGTATCTGAACTTCCGCAGGTCATAATACGGGTCGATGTCAGGAGGATGAGCCAGGTCATAGGCAATATCATCAATAATTCCTATAAGTATGCGGATACAAGGATAGATATCAGCTACCGTCTGACCGACGGATTCCTCGAGATGAAGATCGCTGACCACGGCCCCGGAGTCCCGTCCGACGAGATAGAACTCATAACCAACAAGTTCTTCCGAGGCAGGGCGCAAACGGAAGGCGGCTTTGAAGGAAGCGGCCTGGGCCTTTATATCGCCAAGATGCTCATGGAGAAGATGGAGGGCGGCCTTATCGCTTCGAGCGAAGGCAGGGGTCTCATAGTAACTCTTTTAATCCCGCTCGCATAGTGAATAATTTTTCTTGTTTATTTGTGTAATAAGGGGATATTTGGAATGATACTGATAATCGAAGATGATCCTGCGATCAATTCATTGCTGTGCGGAATTCTTGAGAAAAACGGTTATGAGGCCCGCTCGGGAGAAGGTGCAGGTCTCGGGCTTTATATCGTCCGTAAGTTTACTGAGGCGCTTGGCGGAAAGATCAGTGCTTCTCAGACAGGGGACAGGCTGACTACAGTTCTGGTGCTGCCGGAAGCAATAAAATCAGTTTTGCCTTAAATTTAGTTTGATAAAAGTATTTATTGTTAAGACGAGGTCAGACAGTACAGGAAGAAGACTCTGAATGAGGAGGGCTTATATATGTACAGGAAATCTGTCGCAGCAATACTTTTGATCACAGCTATATCCTTAACGGTGAGGATGATGCGGATGACCTTTTTGATCTTATAAATGATGTTGTATGAATAGAGCGGCACACTTAACCCGCAGCGGCACAATTTTCCGCCACGAAATCGCGTTCTTTTGGTCCGGATCTGTGTGAATCACACAAATCCGGACATCAAATCGCTGAAAATATGTCGGTTTATTGTGCCGCCGCCATCCAACTGAACCGCTAACCTGATATAATGTCCCTGTGGAAAAATATGAGGGAGTGTGGGGTTTATGTTTAAAGGTGATTTTCTGGACGTTCTTTTCCGTTTGGTGTGCGTCTTTATGTTCATATCGTTATTGGTTCCGTACTATTATACGGAGCGATCGATCTTGCAGGGGGATTTTACTGGCTGACTACATGTCTGATAGTCCTTCCGGGTACTGCGATCCTGTACGCGGGATTTAAGATCAAAGGAAGGAATTGAAGCGGGATAACGGGGACTCTCGGAAGCCCCTTTTTCGCGCTCGAAAAATGTTATCATAAAAAAGTTGAAAAAATTTTTCTCTTACCACCGAAGAAATCGCATAGGCTGTTCGTCAGATAAGCAGATGCGGATTGAAAAGGAGGCAGAACATGACCGACAAGGAACTCGAGCAGATCTATAACGAAGGCTACAGGGCTGTGTACTGGACAGCGATGTCGTTCCTTAAGAATGAGGCAGATGCGGAGGATGTCGTACAGGACTCTTTCGTGACCCTGATCAGGTCCTATGACACGATAAAGGACAAGAGCAAGGTGCTGCCCTGGCTTAAGAAGACGGCTGCAAATAAGTGCCTGGACCGTATAAAGCTCCGGAAGACCGACATTATGGATGAAGAGTTCTTTGACAGTGTCGAAGCTGTTCCCGAGGACTTTCTCCCCGATTCGATCATCGAATCGGCAGAGATGCGCAAGATCGTAATGGATATCATCAATAATTCTCTTTCTGAGGATATCCGTATGACGCTTATCCTGTTCTATTTTAACGAGATGAGCATCAAAGAGATCGCGCTGGCTCAGGAGATCCCGGAGGGTACGGTATCGCGCCGTCTGAATTCTGCCCGGAATAAGATCAAGAAGGAGGTAGAGAAATATGAAGAAGATAACAATACGAAGCTGTTCGGTATGGCACTGCCGTTCCTGAGCAGGCTCTTTATAAAAGAAGCCGAGCAGGTGCCTTTCAGGCCGATGCCCGCTTCGCTTTCAAATCTGTCCGCATCTACTAAGGTTCCGGGTCATGGGACCGGAAAAAAGTTATTGACTGAAACAGTCAGGAAAGGGACAGGAATAATGAAGACTAAAGTTTTGATCGGAGGAGCTGCCGCTATCGTAGCAGTAGGTACAGCAGTAGGAATTTTTATAGGAGTTACAGGCAGCAGGAAGGACAGTAAGCCCGGCCGCGACAGATCAAGCCGTGAGCACAGGGAGACGGAGGCCGATCCTGAAGATACGATCTACGAGGATATCGAAGCCTACACCGAGCCGGATGATCTTATCGAAGAGACAGAAGTGACAGAGGAGACAGAGGCAGTGATCCCGGAGGATGCGATCGCCTTTGATATGACGGGTATGGATATGTCTGAGATCATCGAAAATATCCATCACATGATCATCGTCGAGGACGGAATGACCGAGAGCGAATATATGGACCGCTTTTACTGTACGGATGATACGATCCTCTCTGATTACGAGAGTACGGATTTCTACTGGATCGCGTCGGATGCTTATGCTGATATATATCTGAACCAGCTCCATATCTATGCTGTGGGTAATGGAACGCAGATCAATCTGGCTGAGAATTCCTCGGCCCAGATCAATCTTGCTGTCCGCGGTGAAGAGGAGGGAAGGCAGTTCTATTCGGATCTGCATGACAGCCTTGCAGAGGAATATGAGCTGGTCGAGGAGTGCCCCTCATGGGGAGATGTATCGATCTACGTATATTCTGACGGAAACCGTGAGTTCCAGATCCAGTGCTTACCCGGATCCAGGACGGAGATAATATTATATCTGCCGCTACGTTCCGCTGACGGACAGTGAGGTGGGAAAATGAAAAAGATAATAAGCATTATACTGGCAGGTGCCATGATCACGGGCCTTTGTGCCTGCGGTAAGGGCGGACGTACGACGTTTCCCTCACGCCGCACCGAAGAAGAGACGACAGAAGTAACCTCTGAGGAGACGACCGAAGAGGAAACGGCTGCAGCTTCGGAAGAGACTTCCTCTGAGACTTCTGAGGATACGTCCGGACCTGATCTGACTGAAAGCTCTCCGGAGTCGTCTTCCGATGATTCGGGATCTTCAGCTGAAGCATTGCAGGCGAGGCCCGTATCGGCTCATCCGGTCAATGTGTCTTTCGAGGGGCTTAGCACGTCAGAGATGATCGATAGCGTCCGTAATATCCTTCTGGTAGATTCTGATCCGATCGATCTCAGTTACGGGGACAGGTTCTCGATATACGCCGAGAATATGAATTATATTTATGAATGGGATCTGGATGCACTGAATATATCATCAGGGGTCAGACATGTTGAGATATTTAGACAGCCGGGGGAGGACGAGACTATCGAACTCAGGAATAACACTAATGTAAGTGTCTGCCTCTGTTTTGATAACGCCGGGGACGCGGCTTCGGTCTATGATGCCATAGTCAGTATCCTTGCACGGGAAGGTACCGATAACCAGAGAAATCCCACTACTGACAATAGAGAAGGATTTCGGTGGTATGCGATATTCGGAGCTCATTATGTGGAGATGATCACAAATGAGAATCCCAACGAAGGCTGCAGTTCCTGCGTGATCAACTTCGTAGCTCCTTTGCAGCCCACTTTCTCTTAAGGAGGCAATCTGAAGTCCCGCTGCCAAAAGATGTATAATAGTCTTACTGCAAAGAAAACATGAGGTTAGAGTCGGTATCGACCCGCTCGGTGCCGATTCGACTGTGCCTGTAGGGTGACGGATAATGAATGCCTATCTGAAAAAACTTCTCGAAAATACGGATATACCGGTCGTTTTCGATTACGACGGGGTGCTCTTTGAAGCCAGGTGGTATGAAGAGCGGATCAATATGAGAAACGAGACCGATGAGCTCCTGCTGGAGGCCATGAAGCGGGGAGAGAACCTGCGGACTGCCCCCATCGGCTTTATGCTCAGGTGGGTGCCGGAACTTCAGAACGACCTTTATGTGCTGTCGTTTATGCATAACGATATCGAATACTCGAACAAGAAAAGGCAGATAGAGGAGTTCTACCCTTCGATCCCCGTCGGTAATGTCATTATGGCGACATCGCCTGAGAACAAGATCGCGCATCTGGAGCAGATGCGGGACCGGTACGGCTCGTTTATCTATATCGACGATAACCACCCGGCGCTCATGATCTATGAGAACCATTTCGGGGACGAGTGCAAATTTTTCCACGTGTCGTCGCTTTATGTGTGATATCGTACGAGGCTGAAGCATTTGCCTCATTTCCGCACCTCCTTTGACCGCCTCGTAAAGATATAATACGGATGCAGGGATAAAGAGGTGGATATGAAAAGATCATTTTGCATCCTTGCGGCCGGCGGCATCCTGATGCTCGCATCGTGTTTTGCGGTCCCGGATAACGGGCTTGCTTCCGAAGTGACAGAAGCGGCTGCGGCAGAGCCTTCCCGGACGGCATCAACTCCGGAAGATCCTTCACAGCCTTGCGAACTTGCTGCAGGGGCATCCGTTTATCCCGATATCTACGAAGCATATGATGATGCGCTCCTTGATGTGCTCAAGTACTATGTTCTCCCGGACGGGACGGAACTGGAGTATCAGGGACCGACTGACTGGATCGCCGTTAAGCTGGAGTATACGGATGATTATGCGGTTTTCGATATTGACGGTGACGGAAGGGAGGAGCTCATCATCAGCTTCCGCACAGCCCCCAGCGCATATCACAGGGCATATATCTTCGAATACTATACCGACACACACGAATGGCATTGCGAAGGTGAGTTTACACCGGGATCTGATATCTACGATAACGGCGTGATAATAAGCTATGGCCACCACGCCAATCCGCGCAGCGTCATGATGCGTTATAGGGTCCTTCGATACGATCCGGAATCTGACACCTATGAGACCTTAGGATACGTCGACAGCTGGGGGCGGGATATCGAGATCGAGATCTCCGGCGGTATTGGCGATTATCCCGAAGAATATGACACTGATAACGCGGGAGTCGTGTATCTTCTGTGGGGGTTCGACGGGACTGATGAGATAAGATACTATTCGCAGTCAGCCTATGAAGAATTCCTGGAGGAGCTATACGGGGACAGCGAGACCATCAGCATCCCGTACAATGATATGGTACTTGAAAACCTTGACAACAGTGAATTGATTACTTATTTCTGAGCTTATACTGCCTCTTGTTCATATACATGAGCTTATCGGCCAGCTTCATGCAGGCGAAGATGTGCTTATTGTCACCGCCCTTAAGATCGGAGATGCCGTTGCTGGCGTGAATAGGGTAGGGCTTGCCCGAATTGCTCGATGCCTCCGCCAGACGCATTGCAAAATCATTAGCAAACTCCCGTACCCGGTCAGGGCTTTCCGATACCAGGACCGCAGAGAATTCGTCACCGCCGAACCTGGCGCAGATCTCGCCTTCGCGGACGCAGCTCTTCAGTACTTCCGCGAGCGTCATGAGCGCGAAATCCCCGTCCGCATGTCCGTACAGGTCATTTATGGTCTTAAGGTCGTCCATATCGATGCTGGCAATGCTTACGATCGTTCCCTCTTGATGTGAAGAGAGAATACCGGCAAGGCCGTTTTCAAAGCCGCGCCTGTTAAGAAGCCCTGTAAGAGGATCCGTCTCGGAGATCTTCTTGATATTTGCCAGTTCGACGAACCTGCTCTGGAAATAGCTGTTCTCGAGGGCGGCTGAAAGGGCGTTGGTATATGTATTCGTCAGTGAATTGGGCCACTGTCCTTCAGAAGGCTTCAACACCAGGAATCCGTATTCGCGGCTCTTATAGTAAAGAGGGAATATGATGTATGCCCCGGGCTCATCCTCATCGAAGATCTCTTTCGGAAGTATCTCGCCCCTTTTGAATCTCGTATCAAATATCTCGGCCTTCATCCTCTCGGTCGCCGTCATCTTCTGCATCAGCATGATCTCATCGGAGAAGATCGTATTTTTCTCGACGGAGTGGAACTCGGGATCCTCAATGTCGCAGAGGCAGATATATCCCGTGTCGCAGCGCAGGGTGTGGAAATAGTAGTTGGCCACGGAAAGGGAATTCTCGATATCGTATCTGTTCTGGTAGTCGGCCGTGATCCTTCCGGCTTCCCTTAAGAGGAACTCACTCTCGATGACCTTGTTTACGTTATATTCCTTCTCACCATATGTGATCTGGGGACCGCATCCGCAGCTGGCACGAAGGTCGAGCTCATCCGACAGCATTATCCTTCTGGGCGGGATCCTGCCTTCGGCTATATCGTCGATTATCGTAAAGGCGGCCCCGGCATAGTCCTTCGGATCTATCGTGACTGTCGTAAGGGAAGGATCGTTTCTCTTGCCTTCCTCTATGCCGTCAAAGCCTGACACGCAGACATCCTCGGGAACCCTTTTGCCTCTCTTCTTGAGCTCGTCGCAGATCGAAAGGGCCATATAGTCATTGGCGCAAATTATCGCCTGCGGATATTCGCCGTCTTCCCCGAGAAAATGGTTAAGTGCTTTCTCACCTCTGTTGATCCAGTAGTTACCTTCATAGACAGTATTACTTAAGATCGGAAGCCCGGCCTCGTTCATTGCCTGCTCGAACCCCGCCAGACGGTCAGGGGAATCCTTGCTCGCGAAAGGCCCGGACATATAGCAGATCTTTGTGAACTTATGCTCATCGATAAAATGCTTGGTCATAAGAAACATCGATCTTTTATTCTCTATAGAAATCGAATAGACATCGGGATTCTCATTCTGAAGGCATATAACGGGACACGTCGCCTTCTCCTTAACTATCTCGAAGAATTCCGTATCCATGCCGTATATGTCGAAAGTATTCGGCATCACGATTATGGCATCGAACTTGGAATAGTCGGGAAGATGGATGATGTTCTTCTTGCCGATCTCGGAAAGGAGGTTTCTTCCGTAAGGGCAGGAATATGAACCGTAGGAGGCATATATGACGACATCCATGTCACGCTCGCGTGCGTGATCGATAATGGCACGGCCGCAGGATTTCTGGAAGAACTGCGTGATCTCACTCATGAAAAGACCGATCTTCTTACGTCCCATATATATACCTCCTATTATGATAATTTGGATTATATCACAATGAAGTCACATGTGTACACATTTATTTCACAATTTCTTCACATTTGATTGTGAAGGTTGAACAAAGGACTGATAAACGTCCGGCTTGGCCCGTCCCCCGCCGGTTCGAGGATCTGATTTATCCCACCTATGCGATTCCGTGAAATGTGGGATAATCCTAACACTTTCTCCGCACCGTCATAATTGTATTGTTAAATTCATGCGACCTCCGCACAAGCGAAGCGCGGAGGACCCGAGCACGAATTTACACAATACAATTACCAATTAATACTTTGATAAGAATTTGATAGTCCTCTGTTAAAGAAGTCTTGACGCAGGTTCAATACAATAAGAGCATAAGAATTTTGCGAAGGAGCAGTGGTATGACTTCAGTATTAACTACAGAGAAACTTTGTAAGACATTCAGTAACGGAGGCGTGCAGCAGCATGTTATCAAGAATCTCGATCTCGAGATCATCGAAGGAGACTTCACGGTAATCATGGGGGCGTCGGGATCGGGTAAGTCCACGCTTTTGTATGCGCTGTCGGGGATGGATAAGCCTTCGATGGGAAAGATCGTTTTCGACGGTGAGGAGATCCAGGGGAAGAGCAATGACCAGCTGGCTGTATTCAGGAGAGGCAACTGCGGTTTCGTTTTTCAAAGTGTTTACCTTCTGGAGAACCAGACGGTCCTGGATAATGTTCTGACGGGTGCACTGATCGTGAAGAAGAATTCGCCGGAGCTCGTGGCTAAGGCAAAGGATCTTCTTAAGAAAGTCGGTATCGGAGAGGAACTTTGGAAGAAGTATCCTAACCAGCTGTCTGGCGGTGAGGCCCAGAGGGTCGGGATCGTGAGGGCGATCATAAATGAGCCGAAGATCCTTTTCGCCGATGAGCCGACGGGTCAGCTGAATTCCTCTTCGAGTAAGGATGTGCTCGATATAATCACTGAACTTCATAAGAACGGACAGAGCATTGTAATGGTAACCCACGACCTTAAGACCGCCCTTCGCGGGACCAGGGTACTGTTCCTGAGGGACGGTAACGTGGTGGGTGAGCATAAGATGGCGCCTTACGGCAGCGATGACATCAGGACCAGAAGAGCGGGTCTTCAGGATTTCCTTGATGAGATGGGATGGTAAGACAGATGAAGATTTTCAGATTATCGTTATTTAATCTTCGAAAGAACAGAAGGGAAGCGGTCGCGATCGTCTTTCTGACGTTCATAACGTCTTTCCTTCTGGGGACTTTCTTTACGAGCATAGCAAAGATCGATAAGGCTTTCGACAGCAGTTTTGAATCCACGGGGTCCGTGAATACGGCAGTCATATTCCTGGATGGAAGTTACCGTGATGTCTATCGCGATATCCTGGCAGATGAATACGGGATAGAGGATATCGAGAAGCTTAACGTGCTTAACAGTATAGGAGCTTCGGTGAGAGGAAGAGACGGTGAGAAGACATCTTATAATATGTATTTTGTGACTGAGGAATCGGAGAGGAAGATGGAGGACTTCAAGATCTGTGAGTCGCTTTCCGATGAGCAGATCGGGGCGCTGGAGCATCCTATCTGGCTTCCTCTGTATTTCTCCATCACGGGCGGATATAAGGTCGGTGATACCTTTACCATGGTGTCCGGAGGCAGGGATTATCCGTTTACGGTCGCGGCTTTTTATGAGACCGGATTCGGCAATGAGAGCGGAAGCGGATTTAAGATGGTAGTCAGTGAGCATGACTATATGCTGCTGTCCGGCATATACGAGAGCGGTGTGATGCTGGCCTTTAACGCTGACCGCTCTGATTACGGAAGCTCTGATGCTTCTTTGGGCCTTGTGATAACAGATGAGAATGCTCTATATGAATTCCCGATTACGGAATATATCGAGAGGTGCGAGGAGGAATCCTCCGAGAACATCAACCAGTCTGTCAGCACGCTTTCGATCCGGGTCCAGAAACTGATGGAGACATCTTATGTAGATGCCTATATGTATCTGAGCGCTTTCTTTGCGATCATAACAATGGCGGCATCGCTGTTCCTTATAAGGCAGAAGATCTCGAACGATATCGAGGCCCAGATGCAGCAGATCGGAGTCCTGGAGGCTCTGGGATACAGGTCGAAAGAGATATCCATGTCCTATGTGTACGAATATGTCATTACGGGTGGTATCGGAGCGGTCCTTGGAGCAGTCGCGGCTGTTGCATTTATTCCGGTCATGACCGGGATCATAAGGACTTTTATCAACCGTAATGTCTACGGCGGTTCCTACAGCCTGAGGGTCATTCCCGTAGCTGCTTTTATCGTGGCCGTCATCCTCATATTCGCGCTGCTTAAGGCGGGGATCATAAAGAACTATCCTCCGGTAATAGCACTGCGCAAAGGTATCAGATCCCATCATTTCGGAAAGAATGTACTTCCTCTTGAGGATACAAAGACCAATATCAACTTGAGGCTTGCGGCCAAGGGATATCTGAAGAATATCAGACATTCGATAGGTGCTGGTATCTGTATCTTTCTGGCAGCGGTTGCTTTCCAGTTCGGCATTGCTACCTCTAGCATCATCACCGGAGGTCCGGATGCTCTCCTGAAGTCGATGGGCATGGAGATGGCTGATGAACGTATCACGCTGCTGGAGGGGACAGACGCAGCCGGATTCACTGAGGAGATCCTGGCCTTTCCTGAGGTGCGTAAGGTCAATCAGACCATTGACTTCCTGTATCTTACAGTTGAGGATCAGGCTGAGGGCGTTGCCGTAGTCTATGACGATTATGCGACGACTGAGAATATCTTTATCAGTGAAGGCAGGTTCCCGGAGCACGATAACGAGATCGTGATATCGACTCTTAGAAGCGAGACATACGGCTGCGGTATCGGTGACAGCATCTTTATAGAAGGATCGGGTACGAAGAAGAGCTATATCATCACCGGTATCCTGACACATATGTCGAACAACAGGATGAACCTTTATATGACTTCCGACGGATACAGGCGTATATTCCCGAACCGCCGCCTCGACGTGCTCGAAGTATATCTTGAGGAAGGCGCTGACAAGGATGCGTTCGAAAGGAAGATCACATCGATCTACGGCGCCAGCGTAAATGACCGTTCGGACGGATCTGCCGTTGAAGGCACACTCGAGGAGCGTATCAGGAGCGTAGCCGACGAGCAGATGTCGATACTGATCTCCCGTTACGGGGTGAACGATATTGACTATGCAGTCAAGGTCGGAGACCGGATGATCACCGGAAGGAGCAATATGGTGATCAGGGAAATGAACTCCTTAAAGGATCTTGCCATCACCCAGATGGAACCGATCATTGGTGCGCTGAGCGGATTCACGATAGGCGGAACACTGTTTATCTGTGTTGTCGTGGCGGTGCTCCTGAGCATGATCGCCGCCTCCGATGTGAGACGCCAGCGAAAGGAACTCGGAATCATGAAGAGCATGGGCTATTCATCCAAAGACCTTATGACCCAGATCGCCCTTAAGTTCCTTCCCACCAGCATCATATCCGTAGGACTGGCCTCGATAGCATCTGTATTTGTCGCAGGTAAGTTCTTTGAACTCGGATTCGGCGTACCGATGATGGCACACGGAATGATCCACATAGCAGCCGGAATCGTACTCATAGCATTCTGCTACGCGGTAACCTACTTCGCGGCAGGAAGAGTAAAGAAGGTCTCGGTCACCGAGCTCATGACAGAGTGATTAGGGAGGATGTAAGAAATGAAAGATATACGTAAGAAGATAATGATACCCTGCCTCGCCGCTTTGATCGGAGCAGTATCGCTGGTACCGGCTAATGCCGCTCAGGATACAGGTTCCGGTACGGATACCGTGATCCCGGCTGAGGCTGGAGAAGAGAGAGTCTACTGTGTCGGTTCGGTAAGCAAGGTCTACGTGACGGCCGCGGTAATGCAGCTGGTAGATCAGGGCCTTGTGGATCTGGATGCCCCGGTGACCGACTATATCCCGGATTTCACCATGGCGGATGAACGCTACCGCGATATCACCGTCAGGATGCTGATGGACCACACATCAGGTATCATGGGAACCTACTACCATAATATGCTGCAGTATGCGGACATTGATACCGAGTACTGCGACGGACTACTTCAGAGCCTTTCCACCCAGAGGCTCAAGGCCACCCCGGGCGAATATGCCGCATATTGTAACGACGGCTTCGACCTTCTGAGGATCGTCGTCGAGCGTGTCACGGGAATGAGCTATACCGACTATGTGGATCAGCATATAGCCGGCGAGCTGGGACTGAGCCACACGGGAACTGCCATCAGCATGTATGACCGTGAAGACGCCGTGCCTGTCTATGTAAACGGGCTTCCCCACGATTACGAATACTGCATGAACCTCGGAAGCGGCGGCATCTATGCTACCGCCTCCGACGTGGCGGAGTTCGGAAGTGTCTTCTGGAGAGGCAATAATGTCCTTATTTCCACTCAGCTTCAGGACGCGATGGCTACTCCCTGGAACGATGAAGAATATATGGATCAGAACGGCCTCGGATGGGACTATGTGGAGAGCCTGCAGTTCGAGCAGCAGGGTGTTCAGGTCCTGGGCAAGGGCGGCGATATCGGCACTATGCATGCTTTCCTTATGGTCGCTCCGGACAACGACATCAGCATCTCCGTTTTGAGCAGTGGCGGCTCGAGCATGTATAACGGCTTCCTGGCGGGACAGCTCATGAGTGTCGTTCTTGAAGAGCAGGGAATAGAAGTAGATCATCTTACTCCTACCGAAGTGGAGATCGCATCAGGCCTTCCTGAAGGATATGAGATGTTCGAGGGATTCTATTCGCTCGACACCACATACGGAGAACTGACTTTCGATGAAGACGGGACAGCCCGCATGGTCTCACACGGTATCGATACATCTTCCGAGACCGAATACAGATACACGACCTGCGGAGGATTCGTTGAAGTCGATGCCAACGGCCAGATCAGGTCTAACAGGAACATTTTGTTCTTCGAAGAAAGTGATGACGGACATATCTATATCAGATCCGAGCAGTTCACGGAGGTCCCTGAGATCGGAGAATATGTAAGCAGATCCTATATTGCCGAGAAGATCGAAGACAATCCGGTAAGCGATGAAGCGGTCGCAGCCTGGAGACAGTATGAGGATGTGCCCCTGGTGCTCTGTAATAACGCATATTCTTCAGCATCCTACGATGCCCCGTTCGCTTTCGTTCATGTCATTGATGAAGTCCCGGGCTATGTCCTGGTGGGTTTTGGAGCAGGCACGTGTCTTCTTAAGATCGTGGATTCCGCACATGCGGTTGCCTTCCAGACGATCCCTTCCTCATCCAACCGTGACCTCATGGACATAACGGTCGGTGATGACGGCGTCATCTATTCGACGATCGGCGACAACTATCTCCCTCTGGCGGCCATGCCCGAGTTCACCTCGGATATCACATCCGTGGATCTTACGTCGGCTTCACCTTCGTGGTACCGTATCGCAGATGATATGGCATATTCCATGATCAGCATAGACCGTCCCTCAAACAGTGCCGTCTATGTCTATAACAAGTACTTTGAGGTGATCTACTCGTCCCACGTGACAGACGCATCTTCGCATATCGACCTTCCCGAAGGCGGATTCATCGTCTTTGTGGGCGAAAGCGGTGACAGTGTAGGTATCGGGTAACCGAAACAGGTACTTTCCATAACGAACACCACCATTTCAGGCTAAAATGCCCGGATGGTGGTGTTTTTGTGTGCGGCTTCTCCGATAATGGACAAAAGTCAAGTTTTTTTATAAAATCGTGTCAAATGATCATGGGAGGGAAGTTATGAAATCTGCCCGTAAGATGTGTGCATTGCTTATATGCTCTGCTCTAGTCCTGTCTGTATCCGGCTGTGATAACGGCGGGAGCAGAAGGAGAAGTCACCGCGACGATGACGGGGACGAGATAGAGGAGACCGAAGAGGAAACGACCACCGAAGAGGAGACAACGACAGAGCCGGAGACTGAAGAGACGCGTGAAGAGCCTTCCGAGGAGACCTCTGAGGAGACCACCGAAGATACTTCAGAAGAGACTACTGAGGAGACAACCGAGGAAACTACTGAGGAGACGACTGCCACTCCTGCTTATACTAATGTTCCCGTAGAGTGGTATCTTCAGCAAGAATCCGCATTTGACGGAGAAGTTCCCCGGATAGCTGTGCCGGGACATGAATATGCTGCGAACAGGGTCGGTGATCATCCTTCATTTGGCACAATGTATAAGGGGTTTATCGAAGAAGCTAACGGGGCCGCGAATCTGTCTATGAGCGTCTATACGATGGATGATAATCTTGTGTACGAGAATGTTTATTTCATTCTCGATGGCATCAATTACCCCGGGTTTGACAGTTACGACTTTGATGCAGTCTCAGCGTCGATAAATAATTACATAAACGAATTGTTTAATATGGGAATGTATGTATATCTTGAGACAGACGGTGTACCGGATGGAAACGGTAATCTTCACGGATACTTATGGTATGACCCGTCAGCTACCTTTAATACACGGGGAACCTGTCTTCCGACTCAGGAATTAACACAGCTTAATGAGGAACTTCTTATGTTCGGATTTGCGGAGCCGGATCCCTCTTACACAGGTCCATATGCAGATGTCTATGCTCAATACCCTTCGTTTGCTGCTGATTATTCGGGGTATCCGATAGTCCGGAGGTTGTTTTCCAGAGGTTCGGGAGTACCTTATTATCCCCTGTCTGTAGCATTTTATGATCCGGTATCCGATCAGTTAAATGATGAGGAGTATTATTTTTCCGAACCGCTCGATGTTGCTTTCCCTGATGGTATGGGAGAGACATAAAACAGAAGAAAAGAGAGAATTATGAAATCTGTCCGAAAGATATTTGCTTTACTTATATGCCCCGATGATATCTTTCGAATGGGTCATAGACAGGCTTATCGGCCATCGCACGATATATGTCGAGACCGACGGTGTCCTGGATGAGCACGGCCAGCTTCACGGATATGTCTATTTCGATCAGGATACGACGACAACGAACGGTGCTGCTACGGAAGACTCTAACTTTGTTCAGCTGAATGAATGGCTCCTGGCTCACGGGTTTGCGGAACCGGATCCCGATTATACCGGCCCTTATGCCGATATCTATGCCCAGTATCCGTCCTTTAATACGGGTCTGGCAGGATATCCGATAATCGAGCCTACCAATATCGATCTTGACGGCAACGGTGTCTATGACGGAGTACAGCAGACTAATGTCGAGCCCGGCAGCTTTGCAAATTCGATAATCTTTTGTTGAACGATGCACCATTTTTGGAGTATCATTCAGGTTAAAGGTCACAAATCCGTTATCCCAACACGTAGTAATCCGGCTTATCCGCTTCCTTTTCCCAGAACTCGAACAGAGTATTCGCGATCGTCTTATCAAAGTAACCAACCTTGCCGTCGGGTCTCAATACAACATACGCTCC
>JAFZWN010000149.1 GCA_017617295.1 Clostridiales bacterium
GATCATATACCCGTAAACGATTTCTCCTTTTACGATAATATGCTCGATACGGCATTCCTTTTTAATGTAATACCTCAGAGATATAAAGATCTGGGTCTGTCGGATATAGATACTTACTTTGCCGCTGCCAGAGGATATCAGGGAGATAAGGGTAACGTAAAGGCACTCGCGATGAAGAAGTGGTTCAACACCAACTACCACTATCTCGTTCCCGAAGTCGACGATGATACGAAGATCGAGCTCAAGGGTACTAAGCCCATTGACGAATATAAAGAGGCGAAGGCTCTGGGTATCGAGGCCGAGCCCGTAGTAATCGGACCGTTTACTTTTGTTAATCTCTTGAGAAATACGGGATCCGCGACCAAGGCGGAGCTCGCCGATAAGCTCGTCGGCGAGTATATAAGACTCCTCGTCAAGTATAACGAGGCCGGCATCAGCATCTGCCGTTTCGACGAGCCTTATCTTGTCAGGGATCTCGGATCCGAGGATATCGCTCTCTTCAATAAGATCTATACGGTTCTTCTGAGCAACAAGGGTTCCGTAAAGGTCTGCCTTCAGACTTATTTCGGTGATATCAGGGATATCTATGATGATGTCATCGCTCAGGACTTCGATCTCATAGCTCTTGATCTTCTGGAGGGAAAGAAGACTCTCGATCTTATCAAGTCGAAAGGTTTCCCGAAAGACAAGATCCTTATCGCCGGCGTTGTCAACGGCAAGAATATCTGGAGGAATAACTACAGTAAGACGCTCAGTCTCCTGGATGAGATCAGATCATCGCTTAAGGGTTCTTCTGATAATCTCTGTATCGGAACATCCTGCTCGCTCCTTCATGTCCCTTATACCGTAGCAAGCGAGACCAAGCTCACGGACGACTACAAGAAGCATCTTGCTTTCGCCGAGGAGAAGCTTAGCGAACTCTCCGAACTCGCGATCGCCGATAAGGATGTGATCGCATCCAATTCCTCTTTGTTCACTGACAGGATCGGAAGCAGCGACGAGGCTGTCAAGGCACGTGTTAAGGCGATCAAAGAAGAGGATAAGGTCAGGCTTCCCGCATTTGACGAAAGAGAGAAGATCCAGAAGGAGATCCTCGCACTGCCGAAGTTCCCGACAACCACTATCGGTTCGTTCCCCCAGACTGCCGATGTCAGAAAGAACCGTAAGGACTTCCGTACGGGAGTTATCTCCAAGGATGAATATATTGCCTTCAACAGGGAAAAGATCAGGGAATGCATTAAGCTTCAGGAGCAGATCGGTCTCGACGTTCTCGTTCACGGCGAGTTCGAGAGAAACGACATGGTCGAGTACTTCGGCGAGCACCTCTCCGGTTATATCTTTACCGAGAAGGCATGGGTCCTCTCCTACGGTACCAGATGCGTTAAGCCGCCGGTCATCTGGGGCGACGTATCCCGCAAGGAAGCGATCACCGTGGAATGGTCCAAGTTCGCCAAGAGCTGCACGGATAAGCCCGTAAAGGGAATGCTCACGGGTCCCGTTACCATCCTTAACTGGTCTTTCCCAAGAGAAGACATCACACTTGAGGAGAGCACGTTGCAGATCGCTCTTGCCATCAGGGACGAGGTTCTCGATCTCGAGGCAAACGGCATCAATATCATCCAGATCGACGAGGCTGCGCTTCGTGAGAAGCTTCCTCTGCGTAAGGGTGACTGGTATAAGGAGTATCTCGACTGGGCGATCCCCGCTTTCAGGATCGTTCACAGCGGTGTAAAGCCCGAGACCCAGATCCATACACATATGTGCTACAGCGAGTTCACGGATATCATCCCCGCCATCGATGCTATGGATGCTGATGTCATTACTTTCGAGGCTTCCAGATCCGATCTTACGATCCTTGATTCTCTGAAAGAAAATAACTTTAAGACTGAGGTCGGCCCCGGCGTTTACGATATCCACAGCCCCAGAGTGCCTTCCGTAGACGAGATCGTCGAGGCTCTTACCAAGATGAGAGCAAAGATCGATGATAAAAAGCTCTGGGTCAACCCCGACTGCGGCCTTAAGACCCGCGGTGAGCCTGAGACAAAAGAGAGCCTTATCAACCTGGTAAAGGCAGCAAAGATCATCAGAGGCTGATATGAAGATAGCCGATATCTGCAGAACAAAACAGACATTGTCTTTCGAGATATTTCCGCCTAAGAAGGACAGCGATCTCCAAAGTATCGACAAGACTTTGGAGATCCTGTCGGATCTTAAGCCCGACTTCATAAGCGTGACGTTCGGCGCAGGCGGCGGAAGTAACCGTAACAGGACCATCGAACTGGCCAAACAGATCAAGAACGACTATAAGATCGAGCCCGTCGTTCATCTGACGTCGATTCACTACACTAAAGCCGAGATAGACCGGTTTGCTTCCGTAATGAGAGAAGAAGGCATAGAGAATGTCCTGGCTCTGCGGGGAGACCGTACTGACCTTATTCCCGAAAAAGATGACTTCAGGCACGCTTCGGATCTGGTCTCCTATCTTCGCGAAAAATACGATTTCTGTATCCTGGGTGCCTGCTATCCCGAATGCCATCCGGAGTCGGATAGCCGTATCAGTGATATCGCTGCTCTGAAAAAGAAGGTCGATGCAGGTGCGGAGGTACTGCTGTCGCAGATGTTCTTCGATAATGAGATGTTCTATGACTTTGTCGAGAGAACAAGGATCGCGGATATAGATGTGCCCGTGATCCCCGGGATAATGCCAGTTACCAAGGCAGCACAGATAAGGAAGATGGTAAGTATATGCCATGCCTCGTTTCCCAGGAGGTTTGAAAAGATCATCGAGAGATACGGTGACGACAGCGACGCGCTGTTTGACGCCGGAATGTCCTATGCCCTGAGTCAGATAATCGATCTGCTCAGCAGCGACGTCAGCGGGATCCATCTTTACACAATGAATAATCCCGTGATAGCAGGGAGGATCTGCGAGGGGATCAAGAACATCGCCTGCGTGCGGGCGTGATAGTTTGCGTGATATGACATGTACCGGTTAAGAGGGGGCGTTTGCCCCCTGTTAAATAGCAACAATTAATGTGGTAAATGTGACGAAAAAGTGAAAATCATATGGAGGAAATAAGGAGAAAATGTGCGGTCAGAAGGGAGGACCGGACTGAGACAAGGATTCGAAAGATAAAGCGTTTTTTACAAAGAATCCTTATTTTACAGGGCTTTCGGGCCCTTTTTTGCTGGTGTGACCCGTTAAGAGCCCGTTTTTGGTCAATGTGCATATAAAAAGAAAACATACTTGAAATAATTTGTTAACAAATCTATAATTTACTTATCAGTTGGTTTTGATATTTAAGACTATTTTGGTAGGGTTGAGGTCATGTCTAATTTTTTTGAAGTTATTAAGAGTAAGACCGACGAATTGGTAGGCGGTCCTGCACTTCAGGTATCCGGGGTTGGGAAAACCGGATCGGGAAGCGGAAACGCATCTTCAAAGGGAAGTAACGTTTCTTCCATCAATACCAGTTCGAATAGTTATGCACGTGAGCGCGCTGCTGCTGCCAAGGCTCAGATCGAGGCTCGTAAGGCAATGGAAGAAGCCAGGAGAGCTGCTTCCAATAAAGAGAATAATTCATCTGAGAACGAGAGCAGTGAGAATGTAAGACCGGGTTCGGATACGTCAAAGCCCGGACTTAAGGCACCCATCAAACGTCCGCCTTCCGCATCTATCAACAGAGCTCAGGCTTTGGCTACGATGCAGCAACAGCAGGCAGGACGTCCGGGTTCAACCGACAATAATGTTTCCGACTCGCCTTCCAAGGCATATGCCGGCAGGAATAAATCAGCCGCCACTATAGCAGCTGAGAAAGCGAAGTTTGAATATAATCAGGCTAAGTATCAGGAAGAGCGTGCTATTAAGCAGGCTACTAATGCTGCATCCAAAGCCGAGGAAGCCAAGCAGGCTGTTATCAAGTCCGGCGAGGTAAGAGAGGCTGCCATTAAGTCAGAGCAGGAAGCTTCTGTAGCTGCCAAGGCTGCAGAGGAAGAATACAATGTTGCTCTTGCAGCTGCCGAAGAAGCGCAGGCTGCTTCGGATAAGGCTGCTGAGATAGCCAAGGCCGCTGCCGAGAAGGCAAGCGAAGCTATGGCTCTTGCTTCCCAGAAGAAGAAAGAGCAGGAAGCCAGACAGGCGGCACTTAGAGCTGAAGAAAAGGCGAGAGCAGCAGCTGAGGAATTCGAAGAAGAAGCCAAGAAGGCTGCTGTACAGGCAGAGGAACTTGTAAAGAGCACAACTATAAAGGCTGAAGAAGCTAAGATAGCCGCTAAGCAGGCTGAAGAAGCTTTTGAGCTCGCCAACAGGAAGAAGCTTGAAGAAGATGATCGTATAGCTGCCGAGAAGGCTGAAGAAGAGGCGAAGAAAGCTGCTGCAGCCGCCCGTGAGAAGGCAGAAGCCGCCGCTAAGAAAGCACAGGAGGCTCTGGAGGCTGCACGCAGGGCTGAAGAAGAGGCCAGACTCGCCGCACAGCAGGCTGAGGAAGAAGCCAAGAGGTTCGCGGAACTCGCCGCCGAGAAAGCCAAATTCAATATGGTCGACGAGGAAGACGACGCCGGGTATTACGACGAAGTCGAAGAAGCTTAATAACAATGAGGAGCCGCTTCACGTGAAACGGCTCCTTTTATTTTGCCGTAAAGTACTGCGATCATTGATGGGACACTTTGTGTCTCATTTTTGTTTTTGGGGAAAATGCCCGCTTTGTGTCCTTCTTCCGGGTGCGGAAAAGACGTATGCTCAGGTTGTCAACAAACAAAGGAGGACAGAAAAAATGAAAACAGTTATCAGGATCATCAGTGCAGTAATAGGTATCGCAGCAATAATACTGATCGTTATATCGATGAGGACAGGGGAAACATTTCCGTATCTGGCGATCGCGCTGGGTCTGACGGGTATCACGAATATCATTAATTGCAGATTTATCAAGAACGGTTATAATGGTAAAAATATTAACCCTTCGGAGGAATAAGTCATATGGATCAGGGCAAGATCGGAGAGTTCCTGAAAGAACTGCGTAAGGAAAAAGGCATTACTCAGGAACAGCTGGCGGATAAGCTCAATGTCTCGAGACGCACGGTCTCAAGATGGGAGACAGGATCCAATATGCCCGATCTTGATGTGCTCGTGGAGTTGGCAGATTATTACGATGTCGACCTGCGTGATATCTTTAACGGAAAACGGAGGGAAGAAAACATGGATGCAGAACTGAAGGATACGCTCTTACAGGCAGCCGATTATACAAACGAACTGAAAAGGACGATCCTTAAAAGGATGAATATAATGTTCCTTTTGGGAACCATTGCCATGATCGTATATATAATAGTGATATTTGTCGTTCCCGATAAGGATACTCCTGTCATGTCATTTGTCGAAGGAGTGATCCTCGGAAGCTCAGCGGGACTTCTTTTGATAGGATGCCTGATCACTAGTCCTTTTGCCGAGCGGCTCATGAAGGCAAAAAGGAAGATGATCGGAAAGCCTGTCTCCTGATCAGGAGACAGGGTATCTCAGAAAGTAGTGATCTCCCGATTCCATGTATTCGGTCTTCTGAAATCCGTGCCGCAGATAAAACCTCTCGGCCGCATCATTGCCGACATGGACTCCCAGTGAGATCGGTCTCACTCCGAAATCCTTATACACGATATCAATAACTTCCTCCATGACGCGGCTTCCGATTCCCATGCCCCTGTAACGCCTGTCAATGACGAATCCCAGGAGCCGGTAGAAAGGTTCTTTCTGCATCTGAGGCGGATCGATATCAGGATCCACGATGGCTTCTCCCACCATGATCATGCCGATGACTTTTCCGTCCGCTCTTACCGCATAGGAATGGCCGATCAGGTCATTCTCCAGTCCGTAATCCGTGATCGCCATGATGGTGTCGGCTGTATCGACATATGATTCGGGAATATCGCTTCGATCTATCGAACGAACCTCATCGAGATTATCGTGTGTCATCTGTTCATAAGTAAGTTCCATGTGCTTTACCCTTATTTCTTTTTTCTCGAAAGCCATTATACCCAAACTGACCTGCCTTCACAATAAAGGTCATTATGTTATAGTTGACACATGAACATAAAGGCAGACGTTTGCAGCAGAGGTCAGAACATGAAGATAAGAGCGGTCGTATTTGATATCGGACAGACATTGGCATTCTACCGTTCGCCCAAATGGGCGGCCTATTACAGGACCGCCTTTGAGAGTTCAACGTCAGCACTGGGGCTATCCGTCACCGAAGAGGAATACGATCACGTTGTTTCTGTACTTTCAAAATACAACACCAGGACCAATCCACGTGAATATGAAGTGTCTTCGGATACCATCTTCCGGGAGATACTGGAAGGGACATCCATAGGTCTTGAACATCTTTCAGACATCAGATCCGGTTTCTATTCCTACTTCAGAAATGATTCGTATGTATATCCCGAAGCGGATCAGACGCTTTCCGGACTTAAGCGCCGCGGCATCCCTCTGGCAACATTATCCGACGTTCCTTACGGGATGGATAATGTCTTTGCGCTTGAAGACATAAAGCCGCTTCTTCAATATATCGATCTGCCCTACACGTCTAATGATACGGGATACCGAAAGCCGTGCGGCAATGGCCTGCTCCTTATTGCCGGTAAGCTGGACGTCCCGGTCGAGGAGACGGCTTTCGTCGGAGACGAGGACAAGGATATCCTTTGCGCCCGTAATGCAGGCGCAGTCAGCATCCTCATAAACCGCACGGAAGAGGCAAGAGATTACGGTCAGGATATGACGATCACCGCGCTTACTGAGTTATTGGATATAGTGTGAATAAAAGGGAGGATCCCTGCGGGGGATGCCGGGTGTTCCGGAGGGGGACTTTTTACCGAGATTATATAATATTAGTGCTTCAGTGGAAAAATATTAAATCTACGTATTTTATCTTTATCTCGCCAAGACGAAAATATGTTTATTTTTGTGGTGCTTTGTGGTATTCTTATATTCTGAGGTACTACCTTAAGCGGTAGGCGGTTTGACCTCATTCTTATGTAACTTTGGTTGCATTAGAAAGGAGGTGATGCTTATGACAGATTATGAGATCCTGAGCCTTGTGCTCACAATAGGTATACTCATTGTTTCTATCATAGCTCTTTGTTTGAAGACAAAGAAATAAGCCGCCCTCAACACCAATGACAGCGGCTTAATTGCTACAAGTCAGAGGTTAACCGCCTGCTGGCAGTACCTCTTACATAGATTATATCATCATAGAAGATGATTTCAATATATTATCCGGCGCTCCCGGCAGATCAGGGACAGAGGCGGAGATCATGTTTTGGTATAATATCTGTCAGGAACAAGTTGATAAGAAAGCTGACGGTCATGCCGTGGATCGTTCTTCTTGAATTCGATACTGACGGTAACTGTATCGATATCAGAAGTTACGAGGATCTGACGTAAAGAGAGGCGGAAGGAGAAGAGGATGGATATCAGTTATACGGAAGGGAACAGGAAGTTCAATTACAGGGGCTGTGCCGTCATCGTTAATGATGATAAGATCCTTGCCATGCATGACGAGAGATCTCCATATTATTATCTTCCGGGCGGCAGGGTAAAGATGGGCGAGACTGCCGAGGAAGCCGTCGTCAGGGAGGTAAGGGAAGAACTGGATATAGAGCCGCTGATCGACAGGCCTTTGTGGCTGGTGCAGGGGTTCTTCAAAGAAGATGTCGATCATCTGGATTACCATGAGATCTGCTTATACTATCTGGTCGATGTATCAAAAACGGGATTATATGAGAAAGGGGAGAAGTTTACCCTTTACGAGGGATCTCATGTTCATGAGTTCACCTGGCTTCCTTTCGACAGTTTAAAAGACGAATACTTCTATCCGTTGTTTTTGAAAACGGCGGTCTTTGATCTTCCGGATCATCTTACTGTCAGGGTCGAGCGTGAAGATCCCTGATCCAGGTACTGTAATATCAGGACATCACGTTTACAATAGGACCTTCGTGGCTGGCAAAAACCAGGTATGTATCGGATACCATAAGCCTGTTGGTGGAGAAATAGTAGTTGACCTCCCCGCCGTTTACTTCATAACTGTCGATCAGTTCAGGGGATGAGAGCGACAGATCGGATCTCATGATCGATATCACATCTCCATCGATAGTGGCATAGTATAATTCACCGTTATAGATATTAAGAGCGATGATATCGTGGATAGTGGCATCCGCATTTTCCGGAAGCTTTACATGGACCGAATAACGTCTGACATCTCTTAATGACACGCCGGAGTATGAGAGATCTTCCGAGGAGGTCTCATAATAGGTGTGAACGGTTGAATCGCCTGATTCGAGACCGACGGTCCCGGGCCAACCGCCGAGAGTGTTATCACAGTACAGAAGTCCTTTGTAACATACGGCCAGCGGATTACGGGAATAACCCCACAGGTATTTCTGAAGGGTATCCTTCTCAATGAGACCGTCACCTATACGAACTCTCCATATCTCATGAGAAGAACTCTCGTCAAGATACAGATAACCGTCCCATATCCCGAGGATATGCGTGTAGTTACCGAACACGTGTGACTGTTCGCGCGGAACATCCCCGGCTGAGATCTCGAACCTCTGCCCGTTACGGGTGTCGTAGCATGCGATCACCGTAGTAGGTTCCTCAGAGAATCCGAACCATTCCGATTTGGCATAGAAGACGGTCTCGTTATAGGCGGCAACATTCTGTCTTAAGATACTGATGAGATGGTTTTCTTCAATGACACCGTTGTCTATGACTTCCGTTTCGCCGTCTTTACCGATCTTCGCAAGAACATATTCGTGATGTTCCTGCTCAGGCAAAAATACCACGCCGTAGACAGTATCGTTTATTGTCACTGAAGAGCTTAATGAGTTATATCCGTTGGAATCGAAAGGGACATCTATGGATCTGAGATCATGAAGGTAATTCTCATAGCCGGCCTTTACGGAATACTTAACGACAGAACAGACAGAAACGATTATGAATACGAGGATAACAGGCACGGCAGAGAAAATGGCATTCTTTCTGCATGTACACATTTTTTTATCTGCGTTGAAAAACCTGACCGCCTTAAAGATCAGGACGATAAGGAACCACAGGTCGATCAGAAGAAGCACGGCGGCGCCGGTCCTGTCTGAGATCGTTGCCCCCGCGTTAAAGAACAGAATGAAGAATAATGCACTTCCGGTAACGAAGATCAGGCAGGCGATCACTTCAGTAAAAAGTGAGGGCAGGATCTTACTGCCTTTATAAAAAAACAGGAGCGATATAATGAGAGAGACGATCGTGAGAGCGCAGGCGCAGATCAGTATCGGAACTATAGCCTTGATCTTGGGTTCGAGGATGTTCTTGTCAAAGAATATAACAAGGAGAGCCTCTTTGATACCATACATAAACGGCATACCGTTTGAAGCCGTTATGAGGAGTATCCATGCCGAAGCAAGGATCGATATTATCTTTGTGATAACGTTATCTCTCGTTTCCATGAACTCATTATATCATAAGGAGTTCCTGAGGAGCTTTCTGGCCTTCGAGCACCACTTCAGATAGCCTTCGTAAGTGTCGATACCGAAAGTGACTGTCAGATAGAAGTATATATGATCGTCAGACAGATCCTTTTCCAGATTTTCTTTATACATCTTAAGGACTTCCAGATCCCGTCTGATATCTTTCTCGAAAGCATCGATATTTCTTATCGAGGTCTCCCTGCCTGCCGCCCCGCCGAAAAAAAGCTTTACAAGAGTCTCATACTTAAGATCGTTACAGGCGTTGGAATCACGAAGCCACTCATTAAGACAGATCCTGCCGTCTTCGGTAATGGAGTAGCTTATCTTCTCGCGGGATCCGCTGCCGCAGGATCTTCTTACGATCATTCCCTGTTCCTGAAGTCCGCTCAGGGCAGGGTAGATACTGCCGAAGCTTCCTTTCCAGAAAAAGCTTATATGACTGTCGATCCGCTTCTTAATGTCGTAGCCTGTCAGGTCCTCGTGGGAAAGAAGACCCAGTATAACCATATCTATCTTTCTGTCTTTTGCCATTTTACTTTCTCCATGTAAGCTTATACTTCAGTACCTTTTTGGGGCACTCATCGATACATGCGCCGCACTGTATGCACTCGGCTTCTCTGCCGTTCGTTCCTTTGCTGACCATCTCTTTTACGTCAAGTCCCATAGGGCAGGCTCGGTTACATCTTCCGCAGGAGATGCAGTCTCCGGGAGCTTCTGCCTCTATATGAAGCTGAGGGATATGAAGGAACTGTCCGATCCTGCTTCCTATGACCATGAACGGAGCCATCCAGCATATATAATGGCACGACGCGCGCCTGCCGTGGATCAGTGGCGGCAGGACCAGTATCAGGAGCACTCCGTAATAGATTATATAATTATATATTCCCGATATCGAGATTCCGTGATCGGTCTGATAGAACGGATCGACCGTCACTTCGTTCTTCCCGAGGATAAACGTTACGATTATGGCGGTGATCCAAACCACCCAGATCACGTACTTGATATTATTGCGCCACCCCTGCTTCGCGGGTCTGCCGTTACACATCCCGGCGCATTCCGCGAGGCCTCCTGCAGGGCAGAAGTATCCGCACCAGACTCTTCCTCCGAATATCGAAAGGATGAACATCAGGGCAAATACGATAAAGCTCCCGTTCATTATATGCTGTGACATTGCTTCGATGATCAGATACGGCGAGAAATACCACATCGTGACCGGGAACAGTAAAAACGAGATCAGTATAAGAGTCTTTCTGATATCCTGCCGTTTCATGATCTTATTCTCCTTGTATCAAATTGATATATCGTTTTGATATATTGTAGAGCCCGGATCACAACTTGTCAATAACAGTAAACAGAGATGGTCTTTTGTTGTATAATGGATAGAGATAATGGTTGGAATAGGGAAGGACCGCTATGGCTGTAATATGTGATAATTGCTCCGGTAAACTGTTTTTTAATCCCGCGACTCAGAAACTCGAGTGTGTCTCGTGCGGGAGCAGTTTCAGACCTGAGGACGTATGCGATAAGGATGCGGAGCTTCATTCGCGGTATTACAGTACCCGTGTTTATTCATGCCGTCATTGCGGTGCCGAGGTCATAACAAGCGATACCGAGGCTTCGACATTCTGCGTATATTGCGGTAACCCGGCGATCGTCTTCAACAGGATCTCAAGAGAATATAAACCCGACGGCATCCTGCCTTTTAAGATCACCAAAGAGGAAGCGGTCAAGAAGATCTGCGAGAACTTCCTGAATAATCCTTTTGTACCTTCGGAAGTAAAGAAAAAGGCAGTCCCTGCGAACCTTAGGGGCATCTATATCCCTTACTGGATAGTGAATGCCGATTATACCGAAGCAGATATCATAAGCGGTGAGATCAGAAGGAACAAAAGGACATACACCGAGCTTTATTCGAGAGCCGGAAAAGTAAGATTCAAGAATATCCCCGTTGACGGTTCGAAGATCCTTACCGATGATCTCAGCTGCAAGCTGGAGCCTTATTTCCTGGAGGACTGCAAGGTCTTTGACGAGGATTATCTTAACGGTTTTTATTCCAATACTTCTGACCTTTCGCTGGAAGAACTGAAGAGTTCTTCTATCCACAGATGCCACAAGCTCTTCGGTGACGAGGTGATGAAGACCGTAAAGGCCGCCAATCTGAAATTCCTGGAATCACGTTCCTGGATCGATATCCATGACGATCCTCTGTACATGATGCTGCCCGCATGGTTCTTTACCTTTATCCATAAAGGCAAGCCGTACACGGTGCTTGTTAACGGGCAGACGGGTAAGGTGGTCGGTACGATGCCCTGGGATAACAGGCGTGTCGTTTTGCTTTCGTTATGTATCCTGACACTGGTGCTCGGACTGACGGGAGTCCTCTTCTGGTGCGTGGGAAAGACGATGTCAGTAAACAGAGATTCGTTCAGCCCGTTTCTGATCGCTGTCCCGCTTCTTCTCGGAAGCGCGTGCTTCGCAAAGGGAAGGGGAGGACTGTCACGCATAATGAGAAATCTTAAGCTCACGCAGTCGCGCGATATATTCAGGTTCGTCAAAAAGAGGCAGGAGTAAGGTTATGGATCAGATCGCAACGATATTTATGGTCTTCGGCGGAATGTGGATAATATCGGGTATCGGTATCACCGTCTTCATCATGTATAAGATCCTGGATAAATATATCAACTACGGTGATTCTTCGGGAGACATACATGAGTTCGCGGTGGGCGATATCGATTATATCCGCTATATCGATGAAGTGTCTCAGCATGAGAGGACGTTGTTTAACGATAACTTCAGTATCGACCCTTACGAGGATATAAAAAGATCGGTACCCGAGCCTTTGAAAAAGGAACATGAGATGTGATTTTTCCGCCGGTTTTTGGATAATATCTCTTAAAATCCAAATTTGTTATTGTTATTGTTCTTCCTTAGTGCTAGAATGACGTCTATTATTCTCAAAAAAAGAATGGAAAAGAAATGGAAAGGAGGAGAATAAAAGATGAATGAGATAAAACTCACTTCAAAAGTTCTCGGCAAACTGAACGAGTACCATATCGAGAACAAGGATATCCTCCTGTCATCTCCGATCGATCTGTCCTTCGAGGGGAATTACATTAAGGGATATATCGTGGTCACAAAAGACAGGCTCGGTGTGTGTACAATGGCACTGCCGGATCGGACGGTCAACTACTTCAGAGGTGCGGACAGAGGCGATGACCTCATTGATGATGAACCGGGTGAATACCAAGTCACGGTTTATGAGATCAATAAGCTTGCCCACGTCCGACTCGATAGTTTTATCGGGTCGAATGTTTTTTGTGGGGAATATGACGGGGAGTTTATAAGTCTCGCCGCTTTTACCAACCGGTACCAGCAGGAGATGAATGTACTCTTTAGAAAGCTCAAGACTTTCCTTCACGGAGGAGAGCTTGTTGCCGGGGAGGAAAACGAAGACGATGAAGAGACGGAGATCTCCGTGCAGCAGAAGAAGAGCAAGAGGTCCATCTTCGGAAGGACGCTTAAGTACTTCCTCCGCTACAAGGTCCACGTTACGGTGCTGTTCCTGACTTATCTGATCTCCGGTGCCATAAATATCGCGTGGCCGTATCTTACGGGTACGGTCCTGTTCGATCACGTGCTCAAGATGGATGACGATTACCTGGGACGCTTCGGCCTGGCAGGTCAGTTCCTTCTTGCTCTGCTCATAGTGGCGCTCCTGATGGTGGCGGCGAGGGTCATCCAGAGCTTATCGAATTACTTTCAGATATTCGTTATGGCAAAGGTATCGAGCCGCATGGCTCATGACATGAGGACCGACGTCTTCGATTCGATGAGCGATCTGTCTCTGAACTTTTTCGTCAATAAGCAGACGGGCGGCCTGATGACCAGAGTCCTGAGCGATTCTGACCGCGTGCGCGAATTCTTTATCGACGGACTGCCGATGATATTCGTTCACAGTATAACCATCATCGTTACCTTTGTGGTAATGTACAGGCTCAACTGGAAGATGGCTCTTCTGGCATGTATCCTCTTGCCTTTGCTTGTTGTATTGACGGTCAAATTGCGTCCCGGTCTCTGGACTTTATCGGGTAAGAGACACCGCGCCGAGAAAGCTGTGACCGGAAGGGCGAACGATAACCTGACCGGAGCCCGTGTGGTCAAGGCTTTTGGACAGCAACAGAAGGAGATCGAGAGGTTCAGACACCCCAGCGACAATCTTCTTCAGGCAGAGATCAATATCGTCAGGCTCCGTAACAGGTTCGCGATACTCTATAACATGGTTATGGAAGTCAGCAGTATCTGGATATGGCTCGCGGGCGTTTTCTTCGTGCTGAAGACTCATGAGATCGAACTCGGCGTTCTTATAACTTTTATCGGGTATGTACTGCAGCTGAACGGACCGATGAATTTCTTCTCATGGGTATTCAGGATGTGGTCGGACAGCATCAATTCCGCGGAGAGGCTCTTCGAGATCATGGATGCCATCCCGGAGATAAGGGAGAAAGAGGATCCGATCAGACTGGAATCTCCGAAAGGCGAGATCGAGCTTAATGACGTGACGTTCGGATACCGCGTAGGAAGACCAGTCCTGAAGGATATCAACATTAAGATCAAAGAAGGGGAGATGCTCGGCATCGTCGGAAGATCCGGTGCGGGTAAATCGACCCTCGTCAATCTGATCTCGAGGCTCTATGACGTTAACGAAGGAACGATAAAGATAGACGGAACTGACGTAAAGGATCTGTCTTTATCGGATCTGAGGCGCAACGTGGCGATGGTGTCGCAGGATACATATATCTTCATGGGATCCATTGCCAAGAACATCGCGTACGGCAACGAGAACGCCACCAGGGCGGATATCATCCGCGCGGCCAAGCTCGCGAGCGCTCACGAGTTTATAAGCAGGCTTCCCGACGGTTACGATACGATAGTCGGAGCATCGGGAAAGGAGCTCTCGGGCGGCGAGAAACAGAGGATCTCTATAGCCAGGGCGATCCTCGCGGATCCGAAGATCCTGATCCTCGACGAGGCTACTGCCAGTGTCGATACTGAGACAGAGAAAGCGATACAGCATTCGCTCAAATACCTGGTCAGAGGAAGGACGACGCTGTCGATCGCGCACAGGCTTTCGACGCTCCGCGATGCGGACAGGCTCATCGTAATAGACGGCGGACGCATAGTCGAAGAGGGAACCGAAGAGGAACTCTATGCTATGGAGAACGGTGTCTACCATAACCTTTTGGAACTTCAGAACAAGGCCATGGCACTTAACATGGATATGTAAGGGGAAAAGGAGGTAAGTATGTCAGATAACAGAACACTTGATATGTACGAGAAACGCGCGGAGGAAATGACCGCCACGCACATAATACCTTATGAGGCTTCTTTCGCTCAGACTGAGGGAGGATTCCTGAGCCTGACCCTTGATGGCATTAGCTACGACAGGATCAAGGCCGTGAGGCTCTTTCCCTTCTCTGACGTGAACAGATATATCTCCATAAGGGAATACGAGAACGGCAGGGAGATAGGCATCATCGAGGATCTCTCCAAGATGCCGGAGAAGACACAGGAGCTTCTTTCCCGTCAGCTGGATCTCTGCTATTTCACGCCGGTCATCAGCAAGATCTTTAAGATCAAGGACAAGTACGGCTACGCCTATTTTCACGTCATGACGGATAAGGGCGAGTGCAAGTTCGCGATCAATATGGGATCCAATGCTGTGACCAAGCTCTCTGATACCAGGCTCATCATCATGGATGTAGATGAGAACCGTTTTGAGATCAGGGATGTGGATCGATTAACTCAGAAGGAAAGGAGGATGCTCGATTTGTTCCTGTAAATCGTGACTTTACATATATGATATTACGATATGAACTTCCGCAGTCCGTAAGGAGCCTGATCGCTCTGACGGAAGATGAGCGGATATACTACTCGGTACCGGTCGA